>JBBSIE010000009.1:0-64330 GCA_038232235.1 Pyrinomonadales bacterium
TCGGCTGGTTAATCTGGAATCGTCGCCTTGTCAAAGACTATGAAGAAAAAGTAGAAGTTTCCAGAGCGTTGATCCATTTGGCGATGATTCGCTTGATGCTTAGACAACTGGCTTCTTAAAAATTTAAACGGACTCTAAGACGGGCGAACTTTTGCCGCTGACAAAAAATCCCGGATTGGACGGAAGCAGACTATTTTGTGCCGCGGAAACTTCTATATCGTCAGGTGATTTCAAAAACAATACCAACAGATTAGCCAGTGTAAAAATTACCGCCGGCGGTAAACTGGAATAAATCCAAACTGACAAACCGTGTGTAAATCGTGCCGAACCGCCCATTGCGTTTGCGCCAAGCCAATAAATCAAGCCTCCGATCAGAAAAACGATGATTGAAACGATTGGAATGGAGGCAATGCGAATAATTTTAGCGTTCGGACTTGACTGCGATTCCATAAATTTTTGTTTTTGATCATCGGGCATCTGCTGAATACTGGAATTTGTTTCGAATTGTTCTCTAACTACCCGTTCAAACCCGATTCTTTCAATAAATGCAAACTGAAAAAGCGTAACCAAAAAAATTATTATCAAACCGGCTAATAAAAATCGCGGCTTGCGGCGCAAATCTTCAAACGTCCTGCCCGGCTCGAAAAAGATACTTCCAAGCGTTCCGACTTCCGACATTTGCGCCGGTTCTTTCACGTCTAAAATTTCTTCGGGTAGCGGCGGTGCTTGCCATTCGGGTTCGTTTTGTTCGATTAAATCTTGATTTTCTTCGGTCATAAAAGTCTTTCTCCTTTTAATAAAATATGAATTGAGATTTGCGTTTTTATAAACTTCTTAACACCGATAAAAGACACAAATTTTTCTCGATTATTTTGTAATTACGTGTTTTTTCGATTTTACGTTTCAAAATTCTATCCTAAAACCGGCGCATTTTCATAACCTTCGACACGAATACAAGCCGCGAAATGTCCTTTTTCGATCTCGCGCAATTCGGGAACAATTCGGGTGCAGTCTTCAATCGCCAGCGGACAGCGCGTGCGAAAACGACAGCCGGACGGCGGATTTATCGGTGTCGGAACGTCGCCTTGAAGGACGATCCGCTCACGTTTCTTCTTCGGATCGGGAATCGGAATCGCCGACAGCAGAGCTTTCGTGTAAGGATGCAGCGGATTATCATATAATTCGCGCCCGTCGGAAATCTCGACGATTTTTCCGAGATACATCACGGCGACGCGCTGCGAAATATGTTCGACGACAGCTAAACCGTGAGAAATAAACAGATACGTCAGCCCGAATTCGTTCTGTAAATCCTGCAAAAGATTGACGACCTGCGCCTGTACGGAAACGTCCAAAGCTGAAACAGGTTCGTCGGCGATAATAAATTTGGGATTTAATGCCAAAGCCCGCGCAATTCCGATTCTCTGCCGCTGTCCGCCGGAAAATTCGTGCGGATAACGAAACATATAATCGGCATCAAGCCCGACTTTTTTCAGCAAATCTGCCACGCGGTCGCGCCGTTCGGTTTTATTGCCGATGCCGTGAATTTTCAGCGGTTCGGATACAATCGAAAAAATACTCAAACGCGGATTGAGCGACGCATACGGGTCTTGAAAAATAATCTGCATTTCGCGCCGCAGCTTTTGCATTTCCCTGTTCGGCAAACCGATAATATTCTGATTTTCAAACAAAACTTCGCCGCTCGTCGGCTCGTAAAGTCTGATTAAACACCGTCCGACGGTTGATTTTCCGCAGCCGGATTCGCCGACCAAACCGAGCGTTTCGCCCGCAAAAATATCAAACGAAACATCATCTACGGCGCGAACAACGTCGTCGCTGTTTTCAACCGGAAAATATTTGATTAAATTTCTGACTTGAACGAGCTTTTGTTTTTCGGTTTTAACCGCGCTGTTTTCCATTCTTCTTTTTCTTTTCGACTAATTTCAGCGAAGATATTTTGATTTTCAGATAAATTAATTTTAGCGAAATCTTGCAGTGGATTGATTTTAATTCGACGACATCTTTTAAATCTTCATAAATTTTCAAAATCCATTCGTTATTTTTTTGTCGGGAAAAATGTTCGACTCTAACGCGATATTGCGAAACTAAAACGTAATCCTGCAATGAATTTAACTTGTAATAATCTTCGGCTTTTTCACCTCTGTCGCGCTTTTCGGTAGATTTCGACAACACTTCAAAAACCACAATCGGATTTAGCAATGTTTTATCATCGTCAACGGTTAAAATATCACCGCAGGCGACGGCGACATCAGGATAGACATTGTGTCCTTCACGCACACGAATACGAAGTTCTCCGGCGTGAACTTCGCAGTCGGTTTCACGAAGTTGAAGACCCAATTCAGTAGAAATATTCGTTCCAGCCAAACTATGCTTTCGCGTTCCGCCAGCCATCGAGAAAATTTCCCCGTCCATAAATTCGTGTCTGATTTTAGATTTCTCCTCAAACGCCAAATATTCCTGTTCCGACATTAGTTTTTCCGCCGTTGCCTGATTCATTATTTCTTTCTCCAATCTTCCGCGATTATTGCCCATCTTTCGTGGTCGCGCCAGCGTCCGCCGATTTTCAAATATTTGCGCGAAAAGCCTTCTTTGGTAAAATTATTTTTCTGCAAAACCGCGATTGAAGCCGGATTATGCGGCTGAACGTTGGCTTCGACGCGATGCAGTTTCAAATCTTTAAAAGCAAACTTTAAAATCAAACCGACCGCTTCGGTCATCAAACCTTTGCCGGCAAATTCCGCGCCGATGTAATAACCTAAATAAGCATTTTGAAATACGGCGCGAAATATCTGCGAAAGATTGACCGCGCCGACGATTTTTTTTCTTTCAATTTTGCAGATCAGCAAACATTCATTCTCTTCGCTGTCGTTTCTTTTCAAATAGTCGTAAAAACTTTTTTCATCAGTCGGAGGCTTGACCAAACCGCGATGAAGTCGTTTGCTTGCCGGATTTAACGTCGTCAGTTCAAATAAATCTTTTTCATTCGGATACCGCAGATAAAGTTTTGTGCCGCGCAATTTCGAATTTTCGTTTTTCATCATACAAAACGCATCGAACTTTTACATCATTTTCCAACTTGTAAAGCGGAATTTCAAAGTGTGTGCAAATTTCTTCCATACAAAACGCGCAACGCGGCGCGAAATGACAGCCGTCGGGCAGATTTGTCGGACTCGGCACAGTTCCTTCAATCGTTGAAAGGCGCGTTGATTTCGCTTCGCCTTTGCCGCGCAGTTTTGGAACTGAATGCAGAAGTCCTTGCGTATATGGATGTTTCGGCTTTTCAAAAATCTCGTCAACGCCCGATTCTTCAACAATTTTTCCGGTGTACATTACGCAAACTCTGTCCGCACCTTCGGCAACCACGCCCAAATCGTGCGTAATTAAAAGCACGGCGAGTTTGCGCGTCGTTCGCAACTCATCCAGCAATTCTAAAATTTGCGCCTGAATTGTTACATCCAAAGCGGTTGTCGGTTCGTCAGCGATGAGCAGTTCGGGATTGCAAGCCAAAGCCATCGCAATCATCACGCGCTGACGCATTCCGCCGCTCAATTGATGCGGATAATCTTTAATACGCCTTTCCGGCGCGGGCATCGCCACTTCCTTCATCGCTTCGATTGCCGCGTCGAGCGCGTCTTTCTTGTTCAAATTCCGGTGCAGACGCAACGCTTCGGCGATTTGTTCGCCGACCGTAAAAACCGGATTTAACGAAGTCATCGGGTCTTGAAAAATCATCGCAATATCGTTGCCGCGAATCCCGCGCATTTTTTCGTCAGAATATTGCAAAAGGTTTTCGCCTTTGAATAAAACTTCGCCGCCGACAATTTTTCCGGGCGCGGAAATCAGACGCATCACCGACAGCGCGGTAATTGATTTTCCGCAGCCGGATTCGCCGACGAGTCCGAGAAGTTCGCCTTCGTTAACGTAAAAACTGACATTGTTAACAGCTTTGACAATTCCGGCGCGTGTCGGAAATTGCGTTTGTAAATTGTTTATTTCGAGAAGATGCGACATTTTTAATAAATATTGAAAGAATATTCAACAAAGCCCGCAATTGAAATCGGCACACCGTTTTTCTTCGCCGGAATAAACGCGATTTTTGCGGCAGCGGCAATCGCTTGTTCCGTCAGTCCGTAAGGAAGCGTCGTCAAAGGAGAAATATCTCCGATTCCGCCGCTTGCCAGAAATGTAATTCTTAATTGGACAGTTCCTTGAATACTCTCTTGTCGCGCCACGTCTGTATAACCGGCTTTCGGTTTAACGATAAATTTTATTTTGACAGTTTCTTTATCTGAATTTGCAGTTTTCATATCTACGGGTTCGTCTTTATTGTTTCCCGTTTCATCGCCAAGTATTCTAAACGAACCTTTTCCGATTTCGATGCCTGACGGATTTTTTTCGATTTTAACGGATTCGATAAAGTTTTTGACAACGGCGTTCGTTTCGTCCGCATTTGCCGCCCAAAGTTCAAACCATCGCCCGTTGTCATCATCGTTAATCAACCAATAGCTAGAGGTTTCATTGGCGATTTTTATAACTTCTAATCCGTTTAGATTAAATTTCGCTACCTTTGTAGTATTTAATTGGGATTTGAGTTCTTTTAACCGTTGATCGGCAAATCTTTTTTCATCAAATCTTTTTATATTTTCACAGAAACTCGGAGGTTTCCCATTTAATTTAGCGGTAATATTCAGTCCATATACAACATTTTCAGCAAACACGGTGTATCTACCTGATTCCACTTGACTGCAAACATCGAAACCCGAAATTAAAGTCGGCATTTTCGGAAGCAAAATCGAAACTTCTTTGTCGCTGACTTTGTATCTTTCCCAATTAACCGGTGCGTCATATTTTTCAGTTTGGGCAAAAGCGCAAACACTTGTAACAAATATAAGCAATAAAATAGAAATTTGTTTTGACATAAATTTTTCCTCCACATTTTTCCTAGTTTTAAATTGTTATCAGTCAAAAGAGTTAAACAATATTTTCTAATCGTGCAACTCTTTTCGTCGCTTTGTCTTCAAAGAAATGTTATCATTTTTTGGCAAATTTGTTATTTTACAGCAATAAATTCAGGAGATTTTTAAAGTGAAATTACGTTCAACCTTTTTCGTCAGTCTGCTCTTAACCATTCTACTTGTTTCCGGCGTTTTTGCTCAAAACGAAACCGCCTCTAAAATAAACCCCAAAACTTCCAATGAAGTCAAAACAACAAAATCTATAAAGCCTGTAACGACAGAAAATATTGAAAAAGATGTCGCCGAAGCGTTGACGTTAATTGAAGATAATTACGTCGGCGGAAAAAAACTCGATTACAATGACCTTTTCAAAACTGCGATTGACAATATGCTTCACACGCTCGATCCGCACTCTAATTATTTTGACGCGAAAGAGTTTGAACAGTTTCGCACCGATCAGAGTTCGCAGTATTTCGGTATCGGCGCAACCATCGGCGACTTGAGCGATAAAAATGAAAAAGTAATTGCGACCTATATCAAAGCGACGTTTGAAGGTGCGCCTGCCAATCGCGCCGGACTTCGTTACGGCGACAAAATCGTCGAAGTCAACGGCGTTTCGATGATCGGCAAATCTTTTGTGGACGTTCGCAATTTTCTGCGCGGACCGCGCGGAACTTCTGCTAAACTTTTGGTTGAAAAATACGGCACGGGCAAACGCGAAGAAGTTGACATTATCCGTGATGCCGTTCCACAGCCTTCGATTTCAGAAGCCTATTTAATTCGTCCCGGTGTCGGTTATATCGCAATGCGCGGCGGTTTTAATCAAACGACTTATGCCGAATTCCTTCAGGCAATGCAGCAACTAAAAGCACAGGGAATGAAACAACTCGTGCTTGATTTGCGCGACAACGGCGGCGGTTTAGTCAGCCAATCTTATCGCGTAGCAAACACTTTTCTTTCCGCCGGACAAACAATTTTTACGCAAAAAGGAAGAGGTGAAGGAGAAAGCGATCCGTATCGCGCCGAAAATAAAAACCCGGACGAAACGCCAATGGTTGTTTTAGTCAATCGCAATACCGCTTCCGCATCGGAAATTTTAGCGGGCGCGCTGCAAGATCACGACCGCGCTTTGATTGTCGGCGAAAACACTTTTGGAAAAGGTTTGGTGCAAAATCCTTTTCCGCTGGAATACGGTTCGATGCTTTTATTGACGATTGCCAAATACGAAACGCCCGCCGGACGGCTGATCCAGCGCGATTATTCAGACGGAAATCTTTATAATTACTATACCAAAGGCGGCACGTTAAAAGACGAAACAAACCCGACTAAACCGATTGGCGCGGAAAGCAAAACCGATTCCGGCAGACCTGTTTACAGCGGCGGCGGCATTAATCCTGACGAAGTTTTGAAACCGCAGACAATTACTCTTGACAAAGCCAATTTTCAGGCAAAATTAAATGATCCGATTTTTGCATTCGTGCTTGATTTAACTTACGGAAAAAATCCGAATTTCCCGAATTATAAAGTTGATCGTCCGATTTCGTTCGATTACGATTTGAAACAAACGGATTTCCCGATTACGGAAAGTTTGTATCAAAATTTCAAAAAATTTGCGACTGAAAAATACAATTTCACACCCGCGCAAATTGACCGCGAACGCGAATTCATCGAACGCATATTGAGAACCGAACTCGTAACCGCCGCTTACGGTTCGACAACTTCATTTCAAGTTTTCAACGATTACGACACCCAATTGAAAAAAGCCATCGAACTTCTTCCCGAAGCCAAACAACTCGCCATCGAAGGCGCAAAAGCCAACGCCAAAAAAGAAAGTTCAGTGTTAAATCGTTAGTTTTGATAAAAGGCAATTCGGTATAATTATGCCGAATTGCCTTTTAACCGCTTTGATTAATTACAAGCTATATTATTTATTAAGTATTGTGTCGTTTGCGTCATTTAAAAATTCGGTGTAATCAAACTTAATTCCGTTGAATACAAAGTTCAGCGGTTTTCGCAGGCAGCAGATAATGGTTGATTTGCAGAGTGTGAGTTAGACGCAGCAAAGTTGTTCGAACTCAAAACGTCTAACTCACGCTTGCCTTGTTTAGAATGTTACGCGGTGCGACGTTCCGTTGAAACAGCCCGCATAGATTACCGTGGTGCCGTCCGGCGCGATAAGTTGAAATGTACCGCTTTCGGTAAGCGAATTTCCGTTCCAATTGAGCGTTAAATTTGAGCTTCCCTTAACGGTAGCAAAAAAAGTTCCGTCCGGGTTAAAGGCATAGTGAAAAAAGCGATAGGTGTAATTTCGTCCTGAAGTGCGTTTCCAAATGCCGCTGCCGGTGGTTCGATACCGATCTACCGAAAGAGTATCTTCCGCATACATCGTTCCGCCTTGATTAAACGTATACGTTACATTGATTAGCTCACCGATAGGCGCGCCGGTTGCACAATCGTTTTCGGAAGGGACACCGACCGCTTCCCAAACGCCGACCAAATCATTGTTTTGTCCATTATTCACAGTTATGCCCGGTGTTTTTATTATTAATTGACCAAAAGCCATTGTCGGCACGATTGCCAGAGCGAGTGTCATCGCCAATTTGATGACGAATGTTTTTGTTGTGTTTTTCGTGTTCATTTTTTTGTTCTCCTTGTTTCTTTTTTATTTAAGGTTTTTCAAGCCTCTATTTATTAAAGCGACAGGCGAAATAAATTAGTCTCAAAAAATTTATGAATTCTCGCTTTTTTAGAGTTATAATATTCAGCGAGTGAACAAGCCTGAATCGAAAACATCGGAAATAACGCAAATGCTGCGCGAATGGAGCGGCGGCAAGGCGGAGGCGTTGGATAATCTTTTGCCGCTCGTCTATGACGAACTGCATCGGCAGGCGGCGCGTTTTATGCGAAAGGAACGCGCCGGTCATACTTTGCAAACGACCGCGCTGATTAACGAAGCATATCTGAAATTAATTGACCAACGAAATGTCAACTGGGAAAGCCGCACGCATTTCTTTGCTATTGCCGCGCAAGCGATGCGGCGAATTCTGGTTGATTACGCGAAAGCAGCGCACCGAAAAAAACGCGGCGGTGATGATATAAAACTTCCTTTGGAAGAAGCAATGACGGTCGCGGCGGAAGAAACACCGGTGGATTTGATTGCTTTGGATGAAGCGTTGAACAAACTTGCGACGCGGGACGAGCAGCAAGCCCGCGTCGTCGAACTCAGATATTTTAGCGGTTTGAGTTTGGAAGAAACCGCCGAAGCACTGCACATTTCGCGCGCCACCGTTGCTAACGATTGGAGTATGGCGAAGGTTTGGCTGTATCGGGAACTTCGCAAATAAAACATATGGCTTCCTACCAATGGCAAAAGGTGAAAAATTTATTCAATGCCGCGCTCGAACGTCCGCGGGATGAACGTCTGCGATTCCTTGACGAAAACTGGGACGGCGACGAGGCGGTGCGCCGTGAGGTCGAATCGCTGCTGGCAAACTCCGAAGATGCTGCCGTTTTTTTGGAACAACCTGCCGTCGGCGAAGTGGCGGAAGCGATTGCCGGAAACAATGAAAAACTTCGCGTTCATCAAAACGTAAGTCATTACAAAATTCTGCAACTGCTCGGCGCGGGCGGAATGGGCGAAGTTTATCTGGCGGAAGATACAAAATTAGAAAGAAAAGTAGCGCTGAAAATTCTGCCCGCCGCGTTTGCTCAAGACGCGGAAAGAATGCGTCGTTTTGTGCAGGAGGCAAAGGCGGTTTCGGCTTTGAATCATCCGAACATTTTGACGATTTACGAAACCGGCGAAACGGACAATACAAACTACATCGCGTCCGAATACGTCGAAGGCGAAACTTTAGGTGAGCGTCTGCGTGGTGAACCAATGAATCTCAAAGCGGCGTTGGATGTTTCCGCGCAAGTTGCGAGCGCGTTGCAGGCGGCGCACGGCACTGGGATAGTTCACCGCGACATCAAGCCGGATAACGTGATGATTCGTCCCGACGGTTTTGTCAAACTGCTCGACTTCGGAATCGCCAAGCTGACCGAAAAGAAAACCGAATTGATTGACGCGGAAGCAGCGACGGCAATTAAAGCGGCGGGAACAATTCCGGGAATGATAATTGGGACGGCAAATTATATGTCGCCAGAACAAGCCAGCGGCAAAGCGGTTGACGAGCGCTCGGACGTTTTTAGTTTCGGCTTGGTGTTGTATGAAATGCTGACGGGCAAAAAAGCGTTTGAGGGCGCGAGCGCAATGGAAACAATCGGCTTGATTCTGCACAAAGAACCGATTCCGCTCAATCGGCATAAACCCGATGTGCCGCCCGAAATCGAGCGCATCGTTAATAAAACGCTCAAAAAAGATTGTGAAGAACGCTATCAAACGGCGAAGGATTTGCTGATTGATTTGAAAGACGCGCGGCAGGAACTAGAATTTCAAAACAAGTTGGAGCGCAGTAATTCCGCGTCGTTCAGCGAACCGGACGCAACGCAAATTATCAACCACGCGGAAACAAAAGCGGCACACACGACTTCGAGCGCGGAATATATCGTTACTGAAATTAAAAGTAATAAACTCGGCTTCATCGCATTATCGGTTTTGCTGCTCGCGGCAATCGGTTTCGGGCTGTGGTTTTTCTCGAATCGCAACTCAACAAACGCAAATCAAATTAAATCGCTTGCCATTTTGCCGCTTAAATCGCTCGATGCCAGTGAAAATTATCTGGGTTTGGGCATTGCCGACTCGGTTATCAGGCGCGTCAGTCAAACGGGCGAGGTGACTGTGCGCCCGACGAGCGCGGTGCGCCGTTATCTCAACGAAGAGACGGACGCGCTGACCGCCGCGCAGCAATTAAACGCCGATGCGGTGCTTGAGGGAAGTGTTCAGCGCGGCGGCGACCGTTTGCGGGTAAGCGTTAATCTGCTTCGTACGAGAGACGGCAAATCGTTGTGGTCTGATAAATTTGATATGCCGATGACCGACATTTTTGTGATTCAGGATACGGTGGCGCAGCAGGTTGCTTCTCGTTTACAGCTGCAGCTCGACCCGTCACAGCAGGCGCGACTCACAAAGCGTTACACTTCAAATCCCGTCGCGTATGAGTTTTATGTGAAAGGCGTTTATAGCTTTGATCAGCGGGTATCAGCGACCAAATCACAAGTGGAAGCGACGATTGATTTTTTCAAGCAGGCGGTTGAAGCCGACCCGAACTTCGCGCTGGCGCACGCGCAACTCGCCTACGCATATGCACTGAAGGCGGTTTTTGTAGAGCCGACGGAGCCGGTGTGGGCGGAGCGGGCGAAGGAAGAAATCAATCGGGCTGAAATGCTCGACCCGCAGCTTGCCGAAACTCACCTCGCGCGTTCTATGCTCCTGTTTAGCGCGTCTGAAGGTTATCAAGGCGAAGCCGCCGTTCGTGAAGTGCTGTTAGCGCAGCAACTCAACCCGAACGTCGGTTACGGTGAGTTGGGATACCTCTACATACACCTCGGACTTGAAGACCTCGCCGCCCGCGAACTGCAACGCGCTTCCGAGATTGACCCGACGAGCGAGTATGTCAAACAGATGACGCTCACTATGTATGATATGGGCGGTAAATATGATGAATACGCTGCTCATCGGGAATTTTATCATGACGACTATATGGAAGCTTGGTATTTTATGAGCAAAGGTCGTTTGGACGAGGCGCAAAAGGCGATTGAAGAATGGTCGGCGAAGAGTCCCAATAAGATGGACTTGCCATCCAAAAAGGCTCTCCTCTTCGCATTGAAAGGAGACTTCCGCGCGGCGGAGGCGATGATTCCCGTCGTTCTCAGCAGACATCCTGTCAAAGACCCTCTCTATCATCACGCCGCTTACGACATCGCCTGCATCTACGCGCTGGAAGGTAAGAGCGTCGAAGCCGTCAAATGGTTAAGAGAAGCTAACGCCACAGGTTTTCAACCTTATCCCTTGTTCACGCGCGACGCTTATCTGAACCGCGTCAGACAAACGCCGGAATTCGTTCAATTTATGAACGAGATGAAGTTGCAGTATGAAAATTACGAGCGCGAGTTCAAATAAAAAGCCTGTCGCAATGCGATAATTGAAGTTGAAGCGATGAAATCCGAACGCCGGGCAAAAAGTTAAAAAATTATTGGACGCGATTGTCGAACTCACGCCGGACAAGCGGCGGCGATTTCGATAACGCTTGCGCGGGCGACGAAGATTTGCGCCGCGAAGTCGAAAAGCCGCTCGCCTCGTTTGAACGCTGGAATTGAGCGGCTGCCCGCGAATAGCATTCAACCTACGCCGCAAGAAGAATGATGAGAGCTATTCTATCGGGCAGTCCGCTCGACGCGACTTGTTCGGCGGCGCGTTAGTTGTCAACCCGCGCCGCCCCTGCGAATGTCATCTTGCCAAAACGCCAGTTCCGGTAATCAACCTTTTGGCAAAAAGGCTTTAGTTTGCAAAGCAGATTTCGCCCGTAATTTCTGCTGTAGCTCCGCCATCAGTCGCCCTACCGTTGATGTAAAGCACACCCGTCGCCCCCGCGAAATCTCCCGTGCTGGCGTTCGGGTCAATGCGGGCGAAGTCAGTGAACACGCCCAGCGCAATGTCAAAGATACCGACATTGTGAGTCTTTAAGACTCCTCTGCGGGTTGTTACGGTATAGTCATTAGTGAGGGAGAAGGCGTTTGGGTCGGGCGTGGGAGTAATGGCACTGGTGAAAACCTCTAGGGTTGTGCCGTTGAGTCTTCCGCCTTGCGTAATTGTTCCGCTTAACGTGCCGTTGCTGTTATCGACAGCGATTAAATTTCCCTTCACCTTTTGGCAGCCACTGATATTAACAGTTATGCCCGGTGTTTTTATTATTAATTGACCAAAAGTCAGTGTCGGCACGATTGCCAGAGCGAGCATTATCGCCAACGCGATGACGAATGTTTTTGTCGTATTTTTTGTGTTCATTTTTTTTCTCCTTGTTTCTTTTTTATTCGAGGCTTTTTGTGCCTCTACTAATTAGCGCGACAGTCGGAACAAAATAGTCTAAAAAAATTATAAAATTGATTCTCGAATTTTGGGGGGTTATAATGTTCGACAGTGAAGCAGTCTGAATCGAAAACATCGGAAATCACGGAAATGCTGCGCGAATGGAGCGACGGCAAAGCAGAGGCGTTGGACAAACTAATGCCGCTGGTTTATGACGAACTGCACCGGCAAGCCGCGCGTTTTTTGCGAAAAGAACGGCAAGGTCATACCCTTCAAACCACCGCGCTGATTAACGAAGCGTATCTGAAACTGATTGACCGGCGAGACGTAAACTGGGAAAGCCGCGCGCATTTTTTCGCCGTTGCCGCCCAAGCGATGCGGCGAATTCTGGTTGATTACGCGAGAGCGAAACACAGAGAAAAACGCGGCGGCGATAATATAAAATTGTCGCTCGAAGAAGCGACATTGGTTGCGGCGAAAGAAAAGGGCGTTGATTTGATTGCGTTGGACGAAGCGTTGAATAAACTTGCCAAATTCGATGAGCAGCAAGCCCGCGTCGTCGAACTCAAATACTTCAGCGGCTTGAGTTTGGAAGAAACGGCGGAAGCATTGAGCATTTCCCGCGCAACGGTGGCGCGGGATTGGGAATCGGCACGGATTTGGCTGCACCGCGAACTGACGAAATGATGCCGACCATAAATCCTGAAAAATGGCACGAGGTCAAAGAAATTCTTTATGCCGCTTTGCGGCACTCTCCCGCCACGCGTGAAAAGTTTCTCGACGAATCGTGCCGTGACGATGCCGCTTTGCGCCGCGAAATCGAGTCTCTGCTTGCATCTGCGAAAGAAGTCGGAACCTTTATGCAAAATCCGGCGGTCAATGAAGTCGCGGACGTAATCGCCGAAAACAACGAAAAACCTCGCACCGACCAAGATTTCAGCCATTACAAAATTATCAAATCAATCGGCGCGGGCGGAATGGGCGAAGTTTATCTTGCCGAAGACACGAAGCTCAAACGCAAAATCGCGCTTAAAATACTGCCCGCCGATTTTGCCAAAGACCCGGAACGAATGCGCCGTTTCGCATTGGAAGCGGAAGCGGTTTCGGCTTTAAATCATCCGAATATTCTGACGATTTACGAAACCGGCGAATTTGAAAACACAAATTACATCGCGTCCGAATACGTCGAAGGCGAAACTTTAGGTGAGCGTTTGCGCGGCGAACCGATAAACCTCGAAGCGGCGTTGGACGTTGCCGCGCAAATTGCGAGCGCGTTGCAGGCGGCGCACGGCGCAGGGATAGTTCACCGCGACATCAAGCCTGATAACGTGATGATTCGTCCCGACGGTTTTGTAAAACTGCTCGATTTCGGAATCGCCAAACTGACCGAAAAGAAAATCGAATTGATTGACGCAGAAGCGGCGACGGAAATCAAAGCAAGCACCACGCCCGGAATGATAATCGGCACGGCAAATTATATGTCGCCCGAACAGGCACTTGGCAAGCAGATTGATGCACGGACGGATATTTTCAGTTTCGGCGTAATGCTCTATCAAATGCTGGCGGGAAAACTCCCGTTTGAGGGTACGAACGTAATGGAAACAATCGGTTTAATTTTGCATAAAGAGCCTGTGCCGCTCAGTGGGCATAAACCGGATATACCGCACGAAATCGAGCTCATCGTGGGTAAAGCGTTAAGAAAAGATTGCGAAGAACGCTATCAAACGGCGAAGGATTTGCTGATTGATTTGAAAGACGTAAAGCAAGATTTAGAATTTCAAAACAAGCTGGAGCGCACAGCTTCACCGAATCGAGAAGAATCCAAGACGCAAATCATTAACGCGGCAACGACGGACGCGGCACACACAGCCTCAAGCGCGGAATACATCGCGGCGGAAATCAAAAATCACAAACTCGGCTTCGTCGCGTTATCGGTTTTGCTGCTCGCGGCGATTGGCTTCGGCTACTGGTTTTTCTTTAATCATTCAAAACAAATCGAATCAATCGCCGTGATGCCGTTTGTCAACGAAAGCGGCGACGCGAATGTCGAATATCTGTCGGACGGAATGACCGAAACGCTGATTAGCAGTTTGTCGCAATTACCAAACTTGAATGTCAAGGCGCGGTCGAGTGTCTTTCGCTACAAAGGCAAAGAAACGGATGCGGCGACCATCGGCAAACAATTAAACGTGCAGGCGATTGTTCACGGAACTGTCGTCCAGCACGGGCAGGATTTGGCTTTGCACGTCGAGCTGGTTGACGCGCAGACGGAAAATGCTTTGTGGAGCGCGGATTACAAACAACCGATGACGAATCTCGTTTCATTGCAAAGCGAGATTGCCCGCGATGTGTCGCAGAAATTGAAAATAAAATTGTCGGGCGCGGACGAGCAGCGGGTGGCGAAAACCTACACCGCCGACCCGGAAGCCTATCAGCTTTATCTGCAAGGACTTTACCATTGGAACAGGCGCACGGCGGAAGACATCCGCAAGAGCATCGCGTTTTTCCAGCAGGCGATTGACAAAGACCCGACATACGCGAAGGCTTATGCGTGGCTGGCGATGGCTTACCTGATTGTTCCCGATTACAGTCAAAATCTGACGAAGCAGGAGTTAAAAGAAGTTGATTTGAAAAAGCGCGCCGCTCTGCGTCAGGCGCAGGAGTTGGACGATTCGCTGGCTGAAGTCCACGCCGTTTTAGCTACACTCGACGAGGACGCCTGGAATTTCGCCGCCGCCGAGAACGAATACAAGCGAGCCATTGAATTGAATCCGAATTTCGCGTCGGCGCATCATTTCTACTCGCGGCTTCTCGGAGCGCTGGGAAGGTACGAAGAAGCCTACGCCGAGATAAATAAAGCGCACGAGCTTGACCCGTTTTCACGAAGCATCAACTTCAACATCGGCGGGCGATTCAACGATGCGCGCCGTTTCGACGAGGCTATCGCGCAGTATAAGCGCGTGCTTGAAATGGAGCCGGAACATCCGCTCACGCATTTCGCTCTCGCCCTGGCGTATGACGCCAAAGGAATGTATACGGAAGCAATCGCAGAATATCGCACGGCGGATGTTCTGCTTGAAAAAGAAACGCCCGAAAACGCCGAGCGCAAAGCCGCCGCTCTCGCTGAGGCTCTGAAAACGGGCGGCGCGCAAGGCTATTGGCGAAAGCGGCTTGAATTCAGCCGGCAGGAATACGACAAAGGTTACGGCTCGGCTTACAAGGTTGCCGTCTGCTACGCCCGACTCGGCGAGCGAGACTACGTTTTCGAGTGGCTCGAAAAATCTTTCGCCGCCCGCGAAGCGGATTTGGAATGGATCAAAACCGAATCCGCTTTCGACGAACTCGGTTCCGATTCGCGCTTTCAGGATTTGCTGCGGCGTATGGGCTTGCAAACGTAAGGCGTAAAAATTACCGCTCTTTGAGAGATAACGGTTAAAAATGTTAAGGAAGCTGAGCGCTAGATGAATCCTTCCTGACCTGCAACCTGATTTATCTTGAGTAATAAAATCTCAACTTGTATTCAAGATAAAGTGGAAAAGAACAAGTTGAAAATATTCGCGGGTCGGGAAGGATACGTCTAGCGCCCGTTTTCTTTCATCGAGCTTGATTCGCATCTCTGCTTCGCTCTTCTTTTCGAGCCTGTCATTACGGCTCTGTCTGAACTGCGACTCGATCGAAACCCGGTTGCTGCCGAAGCATCTGACGGAAATTTTCAGGAAAAATAACACGCCGGCTTTTACTAATAGCTTCATTTGATACGGCAGACGAAAAGCTCTGGCTCACGACTTTGCCGCCGCTTGGAGTCGCCAGAAAAGCGTGAAGTTCGCCCGTGGCGGTTACGCCGATGCCCGTGATCTGTCCGCGGGCATTAATCGCCTGAGCAAAGATTAAATACAAAGATGAACCGGAAGCAAGGTCGTTGAGATCGGTCATCGTGCCGTTTTCCCAGAGAAAGGCGCGCGGTCCGTTTGAACCAATCGAAAAACCGACGACTTGGCGGTTGTCGTTGACTGTGCGGCAGCAAGGCGCGACGCTCAAAAAGTCGCCGGGCAGCGTGCCGAGATCCTGCATACCTGTCTGCTCGGTCCACAGAAAGGCGTGAACGTCGCCGCCTGATACTTGCGCCGCCCCATCAACGTCGCCCCGGTTATTGACGGCGGAAGCAAGGTTCTGCGCGCCGCCCAAATTACCGAGGTCTCTGGGCGTGCCGTCTCTCTCCCAAAGAACAGCGTGCGGCGCGCTTGGGTTTGTCGGAGGAAGCGTGGTGTTCGCGCACAAGCCCGACCCGCCGACGGCTTGACCGTTGTCGTTGATTCCGAAGGCGAAACTGACCGTATCGCCCGCGAGCGGTGAAAGCTGGCGTATCTTGCCGCTGCGCTCCCACATTACGGCGTTAAATCGTTGAACCTGAAAAGGCGTTGATGAACAGGTCGAATCGAAAACGCCATTCTCCGCAAACCCGATTACTTGTCCTCGATTGTTGAGACCATACGCCTGACTGTTGTTGCCGCCCGGCAACAGCGGCAGCGCCGTCAGCACGCCGCTCAAAGGATTGCGGCTGTTCGGTCTCCAAATAGCCGCCAGACATTGCAAGTGAGTGCCGAAACCGCAAAAGTCCTCGCCGTTCCGGTCAATCAGCGAAGTTTCGGAAATAAGCGCCGCTTCAAGACTGGCGTTCGGTCCGCCCGCCTCGCTATTTGGTCCGCCCAACGTGCCAAGGTCGGTTATTTGTCCGCCATTCCAGAGAATACCGTGTTGATACGCGCCGTCCGGCGTCAGCGTCGAAGAGCCGGCGACCGAGCCAGCATTGTTCAAATCAAAACCGAAACTAGCCGTTCCGCCCGGCAGCGTGCCGAGGTCGGTAACAATATAGCGCGCGGGCGTGCGGGCGCGTGATTGGGCAAATGATTTGACCATAGCACTGACTTGTTCTTTCGTGCGCGGGGCGATTAATTGCCTGCCGACTTTGTTTTGACCAAAAGCCATTGTCGGCACGATTGCCAGAGCGAGCGTCATCGCCAATGCGATGACGAATGTTTGTGTCGTATTTTTTGTGTTCATTTTTTCTCCTTTCGGCTAAAAAGCCTTTTTGTTTTTTTGTCCTTAGAATTCGGGTTGAAAATAATTCCAACCGTTGTTAAATGCCTTAACTCATCTTGCAATTATTCACCTTTGATTTGGTGTTGAAATCTTTAATGGAAGGTTATGCCGAATCCGATGGTGATGTTGTTTGCCCTTTTAGCGTTCGTGTGGATGGCAGTGAAAGGGTTTCCCGAAACGTCATAGTCGCGCGTGAAAATCGGGTTGTAGTCAACTTCGATAAGCCGCAGGTCAATTCTTCGATGGACGCGCACGTCCAAGCCGCCGCCGAGTTTCATGGCGAAGCTCGTTACTTTGCTTCGGTTAGTAAAATTGTCGAGCGGGATTGGAGAAGTATTTACTTCATTTCGAGCGTTGCGCGCCGCGCCGACCAGAGCATGAGCAAACGGCTTGAAGCGCGCGGTTTTACTGTTGTCTTTCACCTGCACGCCGCCCAGAAAGTTGTAGATGCGTTCTGTAACGGTATTGGTCTCGGCAGTGCCGTCGAAAGTGTCAACGAATGGTATTGTTGTAGAATGACGGGTAATATTCGCCTTAACGCCTAGATAGCGGCTGAAGTTGTAGGTGATTGAGGTGTCGAAGCCGTTGTAGCTGTGACGTTGGCAGAAGAAGGTCTGAAAGTTTTTGCCCAGTATGTCCGTCGCCGTGCTTGAGCAGGGCGCGAAGGTTGAACCGAAAGCCGAACCGCTCCCGGCATTGGGCTGCACGCTGGCGCGTGAATAGCCGCCGTAGAATTCGACTTTGTTGTAATCTGTCGAAGTTTGCGCAAATGCCTGAAAAGCGCAGAGGCTGACGAAGAAGATTGAAAGCATTAGTTTTTGCATTATGGATGGTCTTGCGTTTATGATTGTTTGTTTTTTTGTATTCATTTTTTCCACTCCTTCTTTTCCTGAATTTTCTCGAAGGTTTTTTGCCCTCATCTATTAACGCGACGGGCGAAGGAAAAACCCGCCGGATTTTTTTATGAATCGGATTTTCCGCGTTCGGCGCATTCCGAAGAAAGATTGACTTGCCGCCCGAACGGTTATATTCTACAAGCGTTTCGGGAAAGTTTTTGATTCTGAAGATGAACGATTCGGTAGACTCTAAAGACATTACGCTGCTGCTGCGCGAGTGGAGCGATGGCGACGGCGAAGCGTTAGACGCGCTTGTGCCGCTCGTTTATGAAGAGCTTCGCCGTCAAGCCGCGCGTTATTTGCGCCGCGAACGCCCCGACCACACGCTTCAAACTACCGCGCTGATTCACGAGGCGTATTTGAAATTGATTGACCAGAAAAATGTCCGCTGGCAGAATCGCGCCCATTTTTTTGCGATTGCCGCGCAAGCAATGCGCCGTATTCTGGTTGACTATGCTCGCGCGAAACACCGCGATAAACGCGGCGGAGAAGCGCAAAAAATTCCTTTGGAGGAAACCGTCGCGCTGGCGGCTGACGAAGAAAGCGTTGATTTGATTGCGTTGGACGAAGCGTTAGAGCGGCTCGCGGGAATTGACGAACAGAAAGCCCGCATTGTCGAACTCCGTTATTTTAGCGGTTTGTCGGTTGAAGAAACGGCGGAAGTTTTGAAAACCTCGCCGAGAACAATCGAGCGCGGTTGGACAACGGCAAAGGCTTGGCTGCACCGCGAACTCAGTAAATGATTTAGCGTCTGTTGATGTTTTTTTCAATTATCACCAGCCGAAGCTGGCGGCAATTTATACAGCATTTCAATTTGCGCCGAATATAAAATTTGAATTAAAAAGATGAACTCCGACCGATGGCAGCAAATCAATCGGCTTTTTGAAGCGGCTTTGGACATCGCGCCCGACGAGCGCGGCGCATTTGTTGAAGAAGCCAGCGCCGACGACGAATCGCTTCGCCGCGAAGTTGAATCGCTTCTCGCCTCGCACGATAAAGCGCAGAATTTTATGGAGAAGCCTGCCATCGGCGAAGTCGCCGGAGCGATTGCCGGAAACAAGCAGAAACTTCGCGTCAGCCAGAGTTTAAGCCATTACAAAATTCTGAAACTGCTCGGCGCGGGCGGAATGGGCGAAGTATTTTTGGCGGAAGATACAAAGCTCGAACGTAAAGTCGCGCTCAAAATTCTGCCCGCCGCGTTCGCTCAAGACGCGGAAAGAATGCGCCGTTTTGTGCAGGAAGCAAAAGCGGTTTCGGCTTTGAATCATCCGAACATTTTGACGATTTACGAAACGGGCGAAACAGACAATATAAACTATATTGCTTCCGAATACGTCGAAGGCGAAACCTTGAGCGAGCGTTTGCGCGGCGAACCGTTGAATCTCAAATCGGCATTGGACGTTGCCGCGCAAATCGCGTCGGCTTTACAGGCGGCGCACGGCGCGAAGATAATTCACCGCGACATCAAGCCCGATAACGTGATGATTCGTCCCGACGGCTTTGTCAAACTGCTCGATTTCGGCATCGCCAAACTGACGGAAAAACAACCCGAATCAATTGACGCGGAAGCTGCAACGGCAATCCAAGCAAGCACCACGCCCGGAATGATTATCGGCACGGCAAACTATATGTCGCCCGAACAAGCGCGAGGAAAAACGGTTGACGCGCGGACGGATATTTTCAGTTTCGGCTTGGTGTTGTATGAAATGCTCTCCGGCAAAAGGGCGTTTGAAGGCGAAAACGCGATGGACGTTATCAGTTCCGTCCTGCACAAAGAACCCGTTCCATTGTGCCGACTGATGCCGGATGTGCCGCGCGAAATCGAGCGCATCGTTAATAAAGCGTTAAGAAAGGATTGCGAAGAACGCTATCAAACGGCGAAGGATTTGCTGATTGATTTGAAAGACGCGCGGCAGGAGTTGGAATTTCAAAATAAGCTGGAGCGCACGGCTTCACCCAATCGGGAGCAAGCCGAAACGCAAATCATTAACGCGGTAACGAGAGATACTCCGCCAACAGCCTCAAGCGCGGAATACATCGCGGCGGAAATTAAAAATCACAAACCCGGCTTCATCGCGTTATCGGTTTTGCTGCTCGCGGCGGTTGGATTCGGGTTTTGGTATTTCTCAAATCGCACATCAAACGCAAAACAAATCGAATCAATCGCTGTTTTGCCTTTCGTCAACGCCGGTCAAGACCCGAACGCCGAATATCTTTCCGACGGCATTACCGAAAGTTTGATAAACCGTCTTTCGCAGTTGTCGAGTTTGAAAGTAATGTCGAGCAGTTCGGTTTTTCGTTACAAAGGCAAAGAGCAGGACGCGCAGAAAATCGGCGGCGAGTTAAACGTACGAGCCGTCTTGACCGGCAGCATCAAACAAATCGGCGACCAGCTTGTGATAAACGCCGCGCTTGACGACGTGCAGGACAATCATCGCATTTGGGGCGAGCAGTATGTCCGCAAATTCGCCGATGTGCTGGCGGTGCAGAACGAAATCGCGCAGGAAGTTTCAAGCAATCTGCGCGTCAAATTGACGGGCGCAGACCAACAGCAATTAGCCAAACGCTACACTGAAAACGTCGAAGCCTATCAACTTTATCTCAAAGGTCAGTATGAGTGGAAAAAGTTCACGCAGGAAGATTTGCAGAAGAGCATCGAATACAACAATCAAGCACTCGAAAAAGACCCGAACTATGCGCTGGCTTACCAAGGGCTATCTGCCTCTTACGGCGTGTTGGGCAACAACTATCTGCCGCCAAACGAGGCTTTTCCCAAAGCGAAGGCTTACGCCGCGAAAGCGTTGGCGATTGACGACACGCTCTCCGAAGCGCACGCGGCGATGGGCGCGGTCAGACTATTATACGATTGGGACTGGGCGGAAACCGAAAAAGAACTGAAACGCGCACTGGCTCTCAATCCCAATAATGCGGACGCGCACGACTTATACGCTAACTATTTGGATGCTATGGGACGGCTCGACGAATCGCTGTCAGAGAGGAAACGCGCTCAGGAACTCGATCCGCTGTCGGCTGCATTCAACAACGATCTTGGCATTACTTTTTACTATGCACGGCAATATGATGAAGCGATAGCACAAATCGAAAAGACGATTATCTTAGAACCGCGCTACGTCGAAGCCTACCTTTACCTTGGGCAAGCCTACGAGCAAAAGCAAATGTATCAACAGGCGATTGCGACATTTCAAAAAGGAATGACTCAAGCGGAACGCCACCCGGACCTCATCGCCGCGCTCGGACACGCCTACGCGCTCGCCGGCGAACGCGACAAAGCACTAAAATCTCTCGCCGAACTGCGCGAAATATCCAAGCAGCGTTACGTCAGTCCATATCATTTCGCCGTCGTCTATGCCGGTCTGGGCGATAAAGATAAAGCCTTCGCGTGGCTGGACAAGGCATTTCAAGACCGTTCTTTTTTTCTCATCTGGCTGAAAGTCGAACCGCTTTTTGATTCTCTGCACGACGACGCGCGCTTTGCCGATTTACTGCGGCGCATCGGTTTGTAATTGTTATGCGCGTTGTTAATGCACCGCCGAACAAATTATTGGACGCGAGGGCGAAACAGCGACTTCCTTAAAACGGTCTTTCTTTAACTAAGAGTTGCGCGGTGGCGGTTTCGCCCCACGTCAACTAAATCGTCCGATGGCTTCCATTGAAATCGGAACGGTTAGAAAAATAAATGAAAAACCGTTATATTTTATTTGTGCGGTTTGATTGGGACAAAAATAAAGCGGTAAGCAATCTTGCCAAACATAAGGTTTCTTTTGAAGAAGCCGCCACCGTTTTCGGCGATCCGCTTTCAGATACGTTTGACGACCCGGATCATTCTGACGACGAAAAGCGTTTTCTGATTATCGGGCATTCTGAAAAAGGCAAACTTTTGTTTGTGTCGCACGCGGACGACGGCGAAACAGTCCGAATAATCAGTGCGCGAGAACCGACACGCACAGAACGAGCAGAGTATGAACAAGAACAAAATTAAATCATCGGAAGACGAGATGCGCCCCGAATATGAACTTTCACAGTTGAAAGGCAGAGTGCGCGGCAAGTATGTCGAGCGTTATCAGGCAGGAACAAATCTAATATTGTTGGAGTCAGACGTGCAAGCGGCGTTTCCAGATGCGGAAGCTGTTAATGAAGCGTTGCGAATGCTGATGAAAGTTGCTCGCCGTCAAACGCAAAAAACGGCTTGAGTTTCAGCGACGAAATGTCGTACGATTGAGTTGTAGCGGAGCGAAACAGGTTCTCTTTAAAGTTTTATTTCGTTATACTAAAAGTTGTCTGTTGTTTCGCCCCGCGTCAACTCAATTGTTAATACTATTTTGGCTCAGGCTAAAAACGACTTGATTAAATAATAAACACCAAATCCCACGCCGGTTAAAATCAAAACCACTCCGACAATTGCCAGCGCAACTATAAATTTAAATTTTTTATACCGATTTTCGTCCGTCGGCGACAGCGAAGTTTGCGGAAAATACGGCGGCGGTCTTTTATCCATTAAAATTTCTCCTCAACAAATTTATAAAACATTTTTTTCTTCATTTTCAATTTTACATTAAAAATCATCTTGGCAAAGGTTGTTCCAGATTGGCAAGTCCGTAAGCTAAAACCGCCATCACTGAACCGAGTTCGGCTAATTCGTTCGGTTTAATTTTATCGAAAGTGTCGGCGGCAGTATGATGATATTTGAAATAATTTCTGGTGTCATACCACGGCGAAAACGACGGAACGCCTTTGGTTGTCAAAGGATCAACGTCCGTGCCGACTTCTTCTTTTATATCAACAAGTCCCGCGCCTTGTGATTAATATTTGGAAAAATTTGTTAATTGAAGACTTTATTCATATAAAAATTCATCAAAATATCGTTCAAAGTATCCAGCCATCGCTTTGCCGTTTTTTACTAAAATCGGACGCTTCAAAAAAGTGTATTCGTTCGCCATCAAATCAATCATTTCTTCTTCCGACAGATCACGTTCGCTAAGTTTCATTTCACGATATTTCACTGCCCGACGCGAAAAAAGTTCATCCGCGCCGCCGAGCATTTGCGCCAGTTTTTCAACTTCTTCACGGCTGAGCGGTTCTTCTTTTATATCCCGAATTTGTGTAACTTTAACATTGTGTCTGTCCAATCTCTGCTTTGCTTTTTGACAGGTCGAGCAGTTTGGAAGCCAATAAAAAATTGTATCTTTCATAATTTACGGTGCGGCGTATTCACATCTTATTCCGTTTGTCGAAATCTTCTCAAATTTTTGCTTTTTGATATTTGCCGTCCACGCTTTTACTATTTTATAAGTTTTGGTTTTCGGCAAAAGTTCAGTCATCACAATCATATCGAGATTTTCTTTGCCAAATCGTTTGCAGTTCGAACTGTAAGAAAACATAAAGCTGTGATTTTTTTTCAAATTATCAAAGCTCAAAACGTCTTTCACTTCCCAACTCGGCACGCCTTTGCTGTCTCTGCCCGTAATTTTTTCCAGCCAGAGCATAAAAGTTTTACCTTTTGTAAACCGCGTTACGCCGTAATTTTCATTGGAAGTTAAACCGCCGCCCAAATCTTTCGCGCCGTTTTGCAAGGTTTCTCCATATAACACGCCTTTATGTTTATAGCCGATATATTCGCTATTTTTTGAAATCGCAAGTACCGGAAAAGTTACCAGCAGCAAAACAATAATTATCTTTGTTTTCATTAAAACCTGATTCCTCGTTTGTCGTATGATTTCTGACGTAACTTTTATGAGATGTTTATTTTGTTACTGCGGCAGGAATTTTTTAAGTTTAATTTTTATAAAAAATCTTCTTAAATTTCTGTTGAAAGTAAAAAGCCGAAAAATATACCCTTCACGAAGGTATTTTCCGTCATCATCAATAAACGCATATTGATAATACTCAATCATTATCAATGCTTCAAGCGCGAAATTAAAAACTGTAACAGTTATTTACTGAAATGTCCCGAACCGAATTTTAGCAAGTTCGACAATCAACCGCTATTTTGAGAAAGTATAGCTTTGCACAAACTTCAAAAATCAGAAAGTGAGTTTATATATGAGCCAAATATCAGAACAAACAGTGTTAGACGCTTTGCGGCAAATTATTGATCCCGATTTGCATAAAAACATTGTAGAACTCGGATTTATACAAGATTTAAAAATCGAAAACGGCGACGTTTCATTTCGCATCGTTTTGACCACGCCCGCGTGTCCGGTCAAAGAAGAAATGGAAACACAGGCAATCGAATTAGTCGGTGCGTTGGAGAATGTTGAAAACGTCAGAGTCACAATGGACGCGGAAGTTCCGAAAGGTCGCGGCATCGCCGGAAGTGTGAATTTGCCGGATGTCAAAAATATCATCGCGGTTTCCAGCGGCAAAGGCGGTGTCGGAAAATCAACCGTCGCGGTTAATTTAGCGGTTTCACTTGCGCTTGACGGTGCAAAAGTCGGTTTGATGGATGCCGACGTTTACGGTCCGAATGTTCCGCTGATGCTCGGCACGGCGCATCGTCAGCCCGAAGCCGTTGACGGAAAAATCGTCCCGCTCGTCGCGCACGGCGTAAAAATGATTTCGATGGCGAATCTCGCGCCGCCCGACAAACCGATGATTCTGCGCGGTCCTATGCTTCACGGCATCGTCAGACAATTTTTGAGCGACGTAAATTGGGGCGAACTCGATTATTTAATCGTTGATATGCCGCCGGGAACGGGCGATGTTCAATTGAGTTTGGCGCAGTTAGTTCCGGTTCAAGGCGCGGTTTTGGTAACAACACCGCAAATTGTTTCGCTCGCCGATGTTCGCCGCGCACTAAAAATGTTTGAAACCGTTTCGATTCCGCTGCTCGGCGTGATTGAAAATATGTCGTATTTCATTCCGCCTGATATGCCCGAAAAACGCTACGACATTTTCGGCTCGGGCGGCGGCAGCGAATTTGCTGACGAAATGGGCGTTCCCTTTTTAGGCGAAGTTCCGCTCGGCATCGAAGTCCGCGAAGCCGGCGACAAAGGCGTTCCGGTTGTTATTGGAAATCCCGAATCGCCGCAAGCCAAAGCGTTTCGCAAAGTCGCCGAAGAAGTCGCGCGGCAAATTTCCATAGAAGCGATGAAGCCTGAACTCGTGATACGGTCGCGGTCAAATTAGTTTTTTATCAAACAACTTTTTAATAAAACTTGTTATCTAAAGCAAAGTTAGGTAAAATTGATATTAAAGTAAAGATTAAGTTGCGGCTTAATCAATCGTAATCATTTATTAAGGAGAATATAAAAAAATGGCGGCAGTAGCAGCACCAACAGTTGAAATCGGTTTATCCGAAAATGCAGCAGTAGAAATCAAAAAGTTTATGACGAGCGAAGAAGATTTGCCGGAAACAGCGGGACTTCGCGTGAGAGTTGTCCCCGGCGGATGTTCCGGTTTTCAATATAGTTTGAATATCGAAGAAGAATCGAAACAAGGCGATTTTCTGGTTGAAAAACACGGCGTTCGTCTTTTCGTTGATATGTTCAGCGCACAGTATTTAAACGGCGTAGTTGTTGATTACGCATCGAATATGATGGGTTCGGGTTTCACATTTGAAAATCCGAATGCGACCGGCGGTTGCGGTTGCGGAACTTCTTTTTCAGCGTAAAAGTTTGAATTAAAATTGAAAGGCGCGGTTGTTTCTTTTGAGATTGCCGCGCTTTTTTTATGCGGAAACCCGCACGAAGTAAGGACGTGATCACGCCTTTACTTCGTGCGGGTTTCCGCATTTAAGATTGATTATCTTCATCATTTTCATCAATCGCTGTTAGATTTTTGTTAGCTTCCTGATGAATCGCGCCGACTTCGGCGTTGAATTCACCTTCGGCACGGGTTATCGGATCGCCCGTCAAAATTCCGCCGATTTGCTCGATGCCGCCGATAATCATTTGCCCGACGGATTCCAAATTTTCCGTCGTGTGATCTACTTCCGTTTCATTTTTCGCTTTATTTGCGTCTGTCATATTTAATCACCGCCTTATATAAATCCGGTTTAATTTTAACATAATTCGGTTTACGACGACTTTAGCTTCACATTACAACTTACCAAAACCGCACCACGAATTTTGATTGTGCCAGACAATTTCGACATCTTTCGCGCCGATTTCTTTCCACCAATCTTCAAATTCTGTTTTTGAAATATAAAACGCCGTCGGCGCAACGAGATGGTCGAAAACAATATTGTGTTGTTCGCGCCAGCCGAAAGTTGACAGATGATTGAGATAATCGTTGTAAAAAAGTTTGTCGGCGAGCGATTTGACGGTTTTGTTGAGCGGTTTGTAAATCAGTTTTGAAGCGAGAAAAACGCCGAGCGTCGGGAGTTTTGAAAGCTGATAAAGTGTCGGCTGTCCCATTTTTGAAGTAAAACCCGTGCGAATCGGATCAACGTAACTCGTAATCCATTCGTTATTTTCCGCGCCGTAAATCCACGCCGAAATCACGCCGCCTTTTTTCACTTTTGATGCTAATGAAACAAAAGATTTTTTCGGATCGGGCGTGTGATGCAGAACGCCGACGGAAAATGCGTAATCAAATGCACGTCTAAACGGCAGTTTGTAAATATCCGCTTGCACGATGTGCGCGTTCGGCAGATGTTTGGTCGCGGCAAATGCCGTTTCAACCGCCGCGCTCAAATCAACTCCGACGACTTCTTTTGCGCCCCAATGAGCCGCCAAGGTCGTGTGTCTGCCTTTTCCGCAGCCGCCTTCGAGAACGATTTTATCGGCAAAAAATTCGGGTTTGACAGGTTGCAGCCAGCCTAAAAATTGTTCGGCGTATTTTTTATCTTCCTGCGTAAAATGTGTCCATTGCCAGCCGAAATTCGTCGCAGTTTCGGCTTTGTCCTGCTCTAATTTGTCAAGCGCGGCAAAACGCGGAACGCCGCGCTCGACTTTATATTCACGCGAACATTTGCGGCACGTCAAGACGGCTTCGATGATCTCTTTTTCTTCGTATTTGCTCGCGTATGCCAACAAAATATCGCCGCCGCAACTTGGGCAGGCGAGTAAATTTAACAGTTTTTCTTTCATTAAAAATTATATATATGTTTTTATTTGTCCAATTCGCGCTCGGATGTTTCGATTTTACTTTTAAATTCTTCAAATTCACTGATCGGAAACGGCTGCCGCCAGTTAAACTCAAATTCATCGGTTTCGCGGTCAGCGTAAAGTTGATTAAAAGTTTCGGCAAACGTCTGACAAATATCAACTATTTGTCCGCGATGCGAATAGACGAGTTCGCGTTCAACTGTTTCACGTTCTTCAGTCGGATACTGATAAATTTCCAGCAAAACATTTTCGCCTTCCTTTACAAAACGAAAATCAAATTCTTCGGGATTTCGATTCCACTGCAAAACATACTCATTATTTGCCGGGTTTTCGTTTGGCAACTCCGATAAAATTTGTAAAAGTTCGGACAAAGCGCGTTCGTGCGGCGCGTGTGCCGTCGTCGTGTGAAATTCATTCTCGCCGTCGTCGAATCCGATTGACATCCAACCGCATTGCGGCGAATTAAAACTGACTTCTAATTTATTTGTCATATTTTTTCCGTAAATCGTAAATCGTGAATCGTAAATAGAAATTTTACGCTATTTACGATTCACGATTTACGATTTACGATTTCAATATGGTAACTTTAAGAGAGAAATTCCACAAATCAAATGAAAAAATATCAAGATTTTCTGCGCCACATTTTAGAAAACGGAACGAAGCGCGACGACCGCACAGGTGTCGGCACAATCGGCGTTTTCGGTTATCAAATGCGCTTTGACTTGCAAGAAGGTTTTCCCGCCGTTACAACCAAAAAGCTGCACTTTCGCTCGATTATTCACGAACTTTTGTGGTTTTTGAAAGGCGATACGAATATAAAATATCTGAACGACAATAAGGTTACGATTTGGGACGAATGGGCGGCGGAAAACGGCGATTTGGGTCCGATTTACGGGAAACAATGGGTAAATTGGGAAACAAAAAACGGTCGCGTCATCAATCAAATCGCCGATGTCATTGACGAAATAAAACAAAATCCGTATTCGCGGCGGCTGATAGTTTCGGCGTGGAACGTCGGCGAACTTTCTGAGATGGCGTTGATGCCGTGCCATCTGCTTTTTCAGTTTTATGTGTCCGACGGCAAATTGTCGTGTCAAATGTATCAAAGATCAGCCGACAGCTTTCTCGGCGTTCCGTACAACATCGCGTCTTATTCGATTTTAACGCAGATGATCGCCGAGCAATGTGATTTGGATGTCGGCGATTTTGTTTGGACGGGCGGCGATTGTCATATTTATTTAAATCATCTCGAACAGGTGAAATTACAATTGTCGCGTGAACCGCTTCGCTCGCCGCGCCTGATTTTGAAACGAAAACCCGCGTCAATTTTCGATTATAAATTTGAAGATTTTGAAATTGCGGATTATCAATCGCATAAATCTATCGCCGCGCCGATTGCCGTTTAAATAAAATGCGGAAGTCCGCACGAAGTAAGGGCGTTCCTCGTCGCTGCGCCCTTACTTCGTGCGGGCTTCCGCATTATAGTTCCCAAACTTTTTCGGGCGTTACACAAAAATCAAGTTTCACGTCGAAGTTTTCGACATCGGCAATTTTTTCCGTCGGCTCAAAAAAACTCAAACCGATTTTCAAACAATCATTTCGGCAGTTTTTCAATAATTTGTCGTAAAAGCCTTTGCCGTACCCGACGCGAAATCCTTTCTCATCAAAACAGACGAGCGGCACTAAAATTATATCAATCTCTTTTGTTTCGATTATTTCGTCATTTACCGGCTCTTTAATTTGCCAGATGTTATTTTTTAATTTCGTATCAATCGTAAATTTCAGATTTTCGATTTCTCCGGTTTGAAAATTCACACGCGGAACGAGCGTTTTAATCTGCGGATAATTGTCCCAAAACCTTTTGAAAATAAGCGTTGTGTCTATTTCGTTGAATTTTTCGATGGCGATAAAACAATGCAGAATTTGAACTTTGCTTAAATCAAACTCTCGAAAAAATCTATCGGCAATCAGTTCGCTTTTTTGTTTTGTTTCAAAAGACGAAAGATTTTTCTGCCGCGCCGGATAAATTTTTCTTAGCTGCGATTTAGTCATTTGTCGGCGGCTTTTAATCCGCCACTTGCAGTCTTTGCTTTGCGCTTTCGAGCGATTTTCCGTCGCCCAAAAGAGTCAAAATATCGTTATAACGAATAGTTGTCGAACCGTTTGGGGGAATAAGTTTGTCGTCGCGCCGCAGGGCGACGACCAGACAGCCGCGCAGTTGCAGTCTTGCCAATGTCATTCCGAGTTTGTTTAGTGAAGTTACGCGCACTTCGTCAATCATTTCTTCTTCGCCGCCGTTGCGCGTCGCCAGCAGTTTGAAAAGACTCGGACGCAAAACCATATTTTCCAAAATCGCCGCCGCCGCGTGAACCGGACTCATCGTTTCGATGCCGGCTTCGGTAAATGCGGAAAAATTTGAAGTCGTATTGGCGCGGGCAACAATGCGTTTCTCACTGAAATTTGAGCGAATAACCTGAGCGACTAAAAGATTTACTTTATCGCTCGACGTGGCGACAATGACGGTTTTGGCATTTTCTATCCCAGATTTTTTTAACACATCTACATCCGAAGCGTCAGCGCAAAACACGCTCGCGCCTTTTAACAACTGAGCGGCGGCGCAATTTTCCTCGTCTGTATCAATGATTGAAATAGTTTTACCGGCTTCAACAAGTTTTTCGGCAAGTATGCGGGCGGTTTCGTCCGCTCCTATAATAATTGTGTGTCGCGGCATAACTCTAAAAATTTTTGCCAGCTATCCGGCGGCTGTTCCTTCAATTAAAACTGTTCCCAAAACGACGGCGAAGACAAGGGAAACCAAAATTTTGTCTTCCGTATAACCGTAAATTGGCAATTCCAACGCAAAAAATGTAGCGACGGAAGCCGCCACGATTCCGCGCGGACCTAAAAACGATATAAAAAGTTTCTCGTTGCGCTTTAATTCCGAACCGTAAGTCGAAAGAAAAACGCGCAGAGGTCGCACAGCTATCATCACCAGTATAACAAGCAAAATCCCGCGCCAGCCAATTGCCGCCAAATCATTTAAGCGCAGACTCGCCGCCAGAAGAATAAAAACGGCGGAAATCGCAATCGAAGCCAGATCGCCTTTGAATTCTTCGACTTCTTCTTTGTGCGGAATATCCAGCGAACCGATGGCGATTCCGGCAATCGCCGCCGCTAAAACTCCCGATTCGTGCGCGAACAATTCCGCCGCTGTATAGGCGAAAAGCGCGCTGCCCAAAATTACGAGGCGCGAAAATTTTGCCGGCAGCAGATGAAATCTATTGGAAATCAGCCAGATAAAAATCGCCACAAAAAGTCCGGTCAGTGTTCCCGCCAAAATAGTTTTAATCGCGTGTTGGGCGATATAACTCCATTCACCTCTGTTGGTTATCGCAGTGAAAATTATCGCGGCGAGGATTACACCGAGCGGATCGGCGATGACCGATTCGCTTTCCAGTGTCGAACGAACGCGCCGATTGACTTTGACTTTTTCCAATATTGGCGTGATCACCGTCGGACCCGTTACGGAAATCAACGCGCCGAACAGAACGCTAATTGACCACGAAATTCCCAAAATATAATGTGCCAAAAGCGCGCTCAAGATCGTCGTAATTAGAAGTCCGACGCTGATCAATCCGGTTACGGCGCGGGAAGTGTGGCGCAAATCATAAACATTCAGCAGCAAACCGCCTTCAAAAACGACAATGGCGACCGCCGTTTTGATAATCAAACTGAAACCTTCCTTTAAAACCGGCGGCTGGATCAAGCCGAGAATGTCGGGACCGAAAAGCAAACCGGCGATTAAAAGCGGTCCGGTGGCGGGAATGCGAAGCCGTTCCGCCAAAATCTGCGATGACGTGCCGACAATTAAAACGCAGACCAGCGTAGCTAAAATCGCTAATACCGGCGCGGTTTCCTGAAGTTGTAAAATGTATGTTTGAAACACTAAGTCCTAAATCGTCAAGAAAAGAATTGTTCGGTCAGGCGGCATTTTCTTGGCTCTCCGTTTTCGGCATTAGCTTTCTCAAACGCAAAAGCGAAATTTTCTTTTCATCAGCCTGCAAAATTTCTACGCCGAGACCTCGAAATTCGAGTTTTTCGCCGATTTTCGGCACATAACCGGCTTCGCTCGTTACGAGTCCGGCAATGGTCGTAAAATCGTCGTCTTCGATTTCCATAGCGAAAACCCGTTCTACTTTGCCGATTTCGGTTGAACCTAAAACGTCGTAATAGCTTTTGTCCGCGCCTTCGATAATTTCGATGATTTCCTCTGAAATATCTTCGTCTTCGATTTCGCCGACGATTTCTTCGAGAATATCTTCAACCGTTAAAAGTCCGGCAACGCCGCCGTACTCGTCAACGACAATCGCAATCTGAACGTGATTTAACTGCATATTCTGAAGTAGTTCGGCGGCAAATTTTGTTTCGGGAACAAAGAAAGCCGGACGCAGAAGGTTTCCAATCGTCTGATTTTCATTACCTTCCGACCACGCATTGAGCAGATCGCGGACATAAATCACGCCTTCGATATTGTCAATCGTATCCCGATAAACCGGCAGACGCGAAAATTTTTCTTCGATGATTAAATCGCGCACCTCTTTGACGGTAGATTTTATCGGCAGCGCAATAATTTCGGTGCGCGGAGTCATAATTTCGCCGGCTCGCGTGTCGCCGAATTCGACCATTGTTTCGATCAAAACGCGCTCTTTTTCTTCTAAAATTCCTTCGGCTTCACCCATTTCAATCAACGCTTGAATATCATCGGCGTAATCTTCGCGCTCTTCTTCGACGGTTTGATTCGGCACAATCGTCGCTTCTAAGGAAGAGTTATCTTTTGTGAAAAAATGAAACGGATCAGCTAAACTAGAAAAAAAACCGTAAAACGGACGAACAAACGGAAGCAAAAACAGCAGTTTTGTTTCTGGATTCTGCCACGTCAGAAAACGCGGAATTATTTGGCGAAAAGTAATCGAAGCAACTAAACCGACAAGTAGAGAAATAATCAAAACTTCCCAGTGCGGCAAATCGAATCCGAATGTAACAAGCGTTAAGAGAACTGAAAAACCGATCAATAAAATTTGAATCGCCGAAGACAATGCAAAGCGAAAACGCGGACGATTTTCAAGAATTTCGCATAGCAAAGCCGACGAGCGCGATGCTGAATTTTCTTCCCATTCCGTCGAAATACGGCGCAAGCCGACATCGCTCAATTGTGAAAAAGCCATATCAATCGTCGCCAAAAACGTCAGAACAAACAAAATTAAAATGGCGATGACTATTTCAATTCCCATATTTCTTTAATGGTAAATGGTATTCAGTCATTGGTAAATGTTCGGATTGAGGTTTTTATTTAAGAAATTGCGCGGCGGGCGCGTCAATCAGCCAAAAAAGATTGCCGTCTTGCGGATTTACATTTTGCGACGGAAATTTTTCAGGTGAAGATTTGCCTTCTAAAACTTTTTTTAAAGCGTTGGCTTTTGCCGCGCCGCTGATCAGAAAAATGACATTTGCGGCGTTGTTAAGTGTCGAAAATGTAAAGGTTAAACGTTTTGTGTTCAGTTTTTCGACGTGATTTGAAACCGCGATTTTTTCGATTTCGTTCAGAGCATCGGTCAACGGAAAGAGCGAAGCCGTGTGTCCGTCGTCGCCCATTCCGAGCAGAATTAAATCAAATCGCGGAAATTCGTTTTTCGTCAAGTCGAAAAATTTTACAATTGTTTTTGAGTAATTTTCAGCTATTTTCTCCGCATCTGCGAGTTCGGTTTGCCAGCGGAAAACATTTTCCGCCGAAATTTGCAGTGGTTTTAACAAATTTTCGTCCGCCGTCTTAAAATTGCTATCATCATTTTCAGGTAAAACATTGCGCTCGTCGCCAAAAAAGAAGAAAACCTTTTGCCGGTCAATTTGATTTTTAAATTTGTCCGTCGTCAGCAGTTGATAAAGTGATTTCGGCGTTGAACCGCCCGCCAGAGCAACCGTAAATTTACCATTTTGATTGATCGCCCGATTTCCGATTTCTATAAATAATTCGGCGGCGACACGGCTGATTTCATCGAGATTTTGCAGAATTTTTATTTCAGTACTCATTTATTTTAGTCAATTGAATTTCTCCATTTTCTGCCGTCATTTCTCAAAAGTTCGTCCGCATCTTCCGGTCCCCAAGTTCCCGCCGCGTAATTCGGAAAATCACGCGCCGGAATCGCCTGCCAAACGTCGAGAACCGGCGAAACGATTTTCCAGCTCGCTTCGACCATATCAGCACGTTGAAACAAAGTCGCGTCCCCGGTCATACAGTCAAACAAAAGCCGTTCATAACCCGTCGAAATTTGTTCGCCGAAATGGTCAACGTAATTAAAATCCATATCAACCGCGCCCATATTGACAATCGGACCGGGAATTTTCGCGCCGAAATACAGCGTAATTCCTTCATCCGGCTGAATGTGAATGACGATACGATTAGTCGTCAATTTTTCAACCGGCGTGTCGCGGAACAGCATAAACGGTGCTTTTTTGAATTGTATATTGATCGTCGTATGTTTTTCCGGCAGACGCTTGCCCGTCCGAACGTAAAACGGCACGTCCGCCCAACGCCAGTTGTCAATTGACAACTTTAGCGCAGCGAAAGTTTCCGTGTTGGAAGTCGGCGAAACATCCTGTTCTTCTCGATAACCGACGACTTTTTTATTGCCGATTTTGCCCGCTCCGTATTGACCGCGCACGGCTTTGTGCAGAACGTCTTCGGGCGAAAACGGCTGCATCGCGCAGAGAATTTTCGCCTGTTCGTCGCGCACCGAATCGGCTTCAAACGAAACCGGCGGCTCCATTGTAATCAAAGTTATCAGTTGAAAAATATGATTCGGAACCATATCGCGCAACGCGCCGGCAGTGTCGTAATAACCGCCGCGCTGTTCGACTCCGAGCGATTCGGCAACCGTCATTTGAATGTGGTCAATAAAATTTCGATTCCAAATCGGTTCAAAAATACTGTTGCCGAAACGGAATACTAAAATGTTTTGGACGGTTTCCTTGCCGAGATAATGGTCAATGCGGTAAATCTGCGATTCATCGAGAATTTTTCCCAATTCTTCATTGAGTTTTTTCGCGCTTTCGAGATCGCGTCCGAACGGTTTTTCAAAAATAAACCGCCGCCAGCCGTTTTCTTGGCTGCATAAACCCATTTTGCATACTTCTTCGGCAACCGGCGCGAAAAGCGTCGGCGGCGTGGCGAGATAAAAGAAATAATTGCGCGGCGCGTCGTGATTTGCAGCGACTTCAGTGAGCGTTTTTTGCAGATTTTTAAACGTTTTTTCATCCGCAAAATCCCCCCCGACGTAATAAGTCCGCTCGATAAACCAGTCAATCAGCTTTTTATCGAGCGAATTGATAATAAATTCCTTCAAATCGCTTCTGATTTTCGCGCGAAATTCTTCGATTGTGAATTCCTGCCGCCCGACACCGACGACGGCAAAACTTTCCGGCAGAAACTTTTCCTGCGCCAGATTGTAAAGTGCGGGGAAAAGTTTGCGCTTTGTCAAATCACCCGTCGCGCCGAAAATCACCATCACGCACGGGTCGGATATTTTTTGTGTTAAGTTCATATTCAAAGTTCAAAGTTTCAAGTTCAAAGTTCAAAGTTCAAAGTTCAATCAAAACTAACTTTGAACTTTGAACTTTGAACTTGCAGTTACGCTTGCCGAATCCATTTCCAGACTTCTGGAATTGTCGCACGTTTTCCGTACATTAGCATTCCGACGCGATAAACTCTCGCCGCGAGCCAGACGAGTCCGGCAATTGCCAGAGCGTTTAATGAAATCGAGAGCGCGATTTGCCAGAACGGAGGCGTTTCCGCCAGAATTCGCACGGGCATCGTAATCGGCGCGAGAAACGGCGCAATCGAAGCCCAGAACGACGTTGAAGAATTCGGATCACGAATGACAACAAAACTCAAATAAAAGGCGATGACCAGAAACATAATCGGCAGCATCGCAAATTGTCCGCCTTCCTGAACATTCGTCACCATTGAACCGATCAGCGCGTAAATCGTCGCGTAGATAAAAAATCCGAGCAGAAAAAATATGAAAAAATAAACAATCGTCAGCGCGTTTATATCGGGAATTGAAATATCAATTCCCGCCGCGCTCATATTTGCCAGACCGACACCGATTAAAACCAGCAAGGAAATTATCCAAATCGCAAGCTGTGTCAAACCCGCAAGTCCGACACCGACGAGTTTGCCCATCATCAATTCAAACGGTTTCGCCGACGAAAAAAGTATCTCGGCGATGCGCGTTTCCTTTTCTTCGACCACCGCCGCCATTATTTGCTGACCGTAAATCTGAAGCGTGATATAAATCATAAAACCGACGATAAACGATGCGACAAAAATGCCTTCGCCGCTTTTTTCGTCGCCTTTTTCGCTGATTGTAGTTTTTGACAGATCAACATTTCTGCTCAAATCCTTTAATTGAGCTTCATCGATATTCGCATCGGCAAGCCGCTGTGAGCGCACCGCGCCGTTAATTGCCCGTTCTAATTGAGAATTGCCCACAATGTCCCCCGCTTTGCGCGAGAAAAATTCAAATTTCGCGCCCGGCACATCGTAATTCGGCGGAATTATCAAATAAGCGTCAATTTCCTTATTAGTAATTTTGCCGTTTAGCTCACGTTTTATTTGTTCGACAGATTTTGCGCCCGCATTATATTCGACAAAATTAAAAGCCGCGCCCATCTGTTTGGCGGCATTTTCTATTTGTTTTTCGTTCGACGTAACGGTTATATCTTTTAATTTTTCTTCCTGCGATTTTTCTACGACTTTCGCGTTTTCTTGATCTGAAAGATTTTCCTTGATGCGCGGCGTAATTTTTCCCGTTTGGTCAACGATTACAATGCGCGTCGGTTCGCCCTTAATCGAAAAAAGCAACGCCGGAACGACAGCAAACGCGCCCGCTAAAACCGGAAACAGCAGAGTTGCGATCAGAAAAGACCATTTTAGAACGATTTTTTTGTATTCGTGTTTGACGACTGCTAAAAATTTCTTCATTAGTCTCCTTTTATCTTTTCGATAAAAATGTCATTCAGACTCGGCTCGATTTGCTCAAATTTGGAAATTGACGCGCCGCTTTCGATTAATTTTGCAAGCAAAACCTGCGCGTCAGCGTTTTCGGCAAGCTCGATTTCCATTTCGTCGGCGTGTTCGACAATTCTTTCGACCAGATTTTTATCTTCTAAAACTCCGTTGCCGCCCGTCGCCCGCAGTGCGATCAAATTCTTGCCGAACCCGGCTTTTACTTCGCGTAAAGTTCCAGACACAACTTTCTGAGATTTATTGATTAAAAGAATGTCGCTGCACAATCTTTCGGCGGTTTCCATCAAATGCGTCGAGAAAATAATCGTCTTTTCCTGCGTTTTGAATTCGTCAATCACGTCCATCATAAATTCGACGTTCACGGGATCGAGTCCTGAAAACGGTTCGTCCAAAATCAGCAAATCGGGATCGTACAGAACAGTTGAAATAAACTGAATTTTCTGCTGCATTCCTTTTGATAAATCGGTTGTTTTCTTCATTTTCCATTCGGAGAGTTTCATTCTATCGAGCCAAAAATCAATGCGTTTGTCGGCTTCCGCTTGCGAAATTCCTTTGAGCGCGGCGAAATATCGCAGTTGATCAACGATTTTCATTTTTTTGTAAAGTCCGCGTTCTTCCGGCAGATAACCGATGCGGTTTTGCAGATTGCCGGAGATTTTTTGCCCGAAAAGTTCGATGCTGCCTTCATCGGGAAAGTTTATGCCGACAATCATCCGAATCGTCGTCGTTTTGCCCGCGCCGTTCGGACCTAAAAAACCGAAAACTCTGCCTGCTTGAACAGTAAAGCTCAAATCTTTGACCGCCGTAAAATTATCATAACTTTTCGTTACGTTTTCGACGCGCAATGTTGTTTTTTGTTCGCTCATAAATTGTGAATTGAAAGATTATCACAATTGATTACGGCAAAAAAGGTTCAAAGTTTCAGGTTTCAGGCTCATAAATTAACTTTAAACTTTAAACTTTGAACCTTGAACTGCATTTAAAAATAAAAAGCCCGACGTGCTCTCCCCTTCACGTCGGGCTTCTATGATGGTCGCCAAAGCTGTAGCCGACAACCAAACTTGCAAAATTTTTCAATAATCCAGAACCGGCAAAGTAACGTCCTTTGTCAATTCGATGTCAAACTTTTCATCGGCTTTTATTCCAACTTCCTGACCTTTTTTCAAAAGTGCGATGCCCGTTCCCGCGCCCGCGCCGATTCCCGCGCCTATTAATGCTCCGTTGTCCGCTTTTGAAACTGCGCCGAAAATTCCGCCCAGTGCCGTTCCGCCGATAATCGTTAATAAATTGGCGGTTTGCGACGATTCCGTTTTCAAATCGTTGACAAGAACACCTTTAATTACCCGTTCGCCGCCGTTTTCAAAACGCATCGTTTCAAAAGAAATTGTCAAATCTCCGTTTTGCCCGCCCGCCGCCGCGCGTTTAACTTTGGTAATTCGTCCTTCGATAATTGTGCCGGTTGGCAAAACAACCGATTCGCGCACTTTGACGGGTTCGGCAATCGTCGCCGTAAAAGTATCGTTCACGCCGGACACTTTGGAATTTATTTCGTTGTCCATCCGAAGACGAATTTTTGTTCCTGCCGGCAGTTGATAAATCGAATCCGTCTGCGCATCTGCTAAAATAAAACTGAAAAAGATCAATAAAAAATACGCAAAGATTTTGGTCGCTAATCGCCAAAAGTTCATATCCAACCTCCATCTTCGCGGATTTTTTCAAACTAGAACATCCGCGAAGTATAATGGCAATGTCCGTGCCAATGTGTATAAATTTGTGACAAATACACTGTTTATGCTGTTTTTTGGCATTTTACACACTTTTAATCTCAGTTGTCCATTTAATTCTTCGTAACATTATGGTTTAACGTCTGCACGAAATCGGGTAGATGCGCCGTGTCCCAAGTTTTACGGTAAATTATTTTATAAGATTGTGTTCAAACGCAAAAAGTCGCTAAAGGCGACAAACATTGAAGCCTAGCGAGAATCGCTAGGACATTGAAAAGAAACATTCCGACGCTGAAAGCGTCGAACAACAGACGGAAGATGTTGCTCACCTTCAGTGAGCGATTAAACAATTGCGGCTACCCGGCGATTCTCGCCGGGCTATAATGTTCGTCATTTTCAATGACAAAACCGGTAATTTTTGAGTTTGAACACAGCTTCTTAAATTTTGTAGTCTGTCAGATTGAAAATAAATATAGACTCATTTTAGTATCGGATGCCCGCCGCCTTTGCTGTGGTCGACGGTTTTTTCGTAAAGTCTGCGGTCGTTGTGATATAAAACGAGATGTTCGCCTTCGTATCTGACGACATCGGCGACGCGCTGAAAATCTTTGGTGTGTTCGGCGATGACAAACGCGTACGGATTATACGCCATCACCATTCCCGCCGCGTAAATGTAGCCGCCTTGGTCATAGACGCTTCCGGCATACTGCGCCGACGGAATCGCTATGTCGGGCGAATACTCTCTATTATAATTCGTCGTTCTGTCCGGTTCGGCGATAAAAATCGTGTAGTCGGAATAATTCAAACGCTTTCGATAATTATTTTTCCGCGCCACCCTGAACAGTTCGGTCAAACCGTCGTCAATCGCCGCCAGCATCTTATAATTCGGTTGATTGACCGAATAAACCCGCGCGCCGTTCGGCGTTTGGCTGAAATTACGAAAATTATCATTCGTAACGCGCTGTGCTTCGTTGATTAAAAGGCGGTCAACGCGGCTCTGCGCCGCCGCATTTCCGGTAAATAAAAAACTGAAGATCAGCATTGCGATGACGTACGGCAAAATTTTGAACATTTTCATATAAAACTCCCCGTGTTAAAAACACAATACTTGTAACCGCAACATTTATGCCATTAAAATTCGGGCAAAAATATATCCGGCTTTACGATGTTGCCTGCCGCTTTGGCTCAAATAAATTTCAAATTTTTTTAACCATGTGCAAAACGTGGGTAAACTACGCCGAAGATTTCAAAGTCGTCTTTTTCGCAGACGGGGCGCGGGGCGTATTTGCCGTTTGAAGAGATTAGAGATAAACCGTTTCTGCCCAGCGACATAAATTGTATGTCGCGGTTATTTAACCGCTTGAAATAATTCGTTCAACTGTTCCCATAACCGGCGTTAGGGGTTACAAATATATTGCCGTCTTCGACGGCTTATGTCGAACACACGTTAAAGTAGGTTTGTTAAAATTCAAAATAGCTGACCGCTAATAGCTGTGAGCTTTTAGCTGACTGGAAAAATTAAAACCTGCCTGATGATATTCCGTATCAGATGCTGCAATCCGTGAATTGCAGAAACAGAAAAACGCCCGCAAATGCTCACTTTAGCAAAAACGGGCGTTAATTCATTTGATGGTGCTTAGGGCGGGAATCGAACCCGCACGTCCACAAGGGACACAGGATTTTAAGTCCTGTGCGTCTACCTATTCCGCCACCCAAGCACTTGAAAAAGATTAGCACGGCTTAGTTTTAAGTTCAAAGGTGCAGGAGATAAATTAATTAGACCGGCAATTAAATTAAAAATGACAAATCGGCAAATAATTGTAATACTGATGACGGAAACATTTTTCGGACACTGATTAAAATGGAACAATTTGCGTGGATTTTATGGACTATTTTGGGCGCAGCGTTGATTGTCGCTGAAATTTTTACATTAGGGTTTGTGCTTTTCTGGTTCGGTATCGGCGCGTTTGCCGCTGTATTAGTGAGTTTGCTGGGTTTCGGATTGGGCTTGCAGTTTTTGGTGTTCGCGGTTGTTTCAGTCGGATTAACGGTTATGTCGCGCAAGATTTTCGCCGGTTATTATCAACACGACAACGAAAATTTGATAAAAACCGGAATTGACAAGATGCCCGGACAGATCGGAACGGTTACGTCCGAAAGCAAAGGGGCATTAAACGAAGGCGCAGTTAAAGTATATGGTTCAACGTGGACGGCTTTTCCGGCGGATGGTTCGACAATGCTGGTCGAAGGCGAAAAGGTCGAAGTCGTGCGTGTCGAAGGCGCATTGATTTATGTTCGCAAAATGTCCAACGAACTTCCCGAATGGCGAACGGAATAAAATGATTGTATTCAAACTCGCAAAAGCCGCCGGTGGCAGCCGGTAATACAGTCCCTCATCAATCAAAAGAATAATAAAATTCCAAATGGTATGATTTTTTCAGGCTGTAATTATCAGACTAAAAAATCATTTATTTTGCATAAATTCGCCGGTGTCCTGTTCTGCCGTGTCGTGAATATTTCCGAAATCCAGTGTTTGCAAATCAACTTCATCATCGGTGGCTTCCGGCAGATTGTCGCCCGTTAATTTAACCAGTATTAAAGTAATGTTGTCTTCACCGCCGTTTTCATTAGCCTGTTTGACGAGCTGCGCGGCAGCCATTTCTAATCTATCAGGATATTGTATGATGATATTCTGCAAATCTTCATTGTTGATTTTGTTTGATAAACCGTCACTGCACAGCAGCAAAATATCGTCACGCTGCGGCACCAGACGCGAAGCAATCGGATAAATTTCGTTTTGCGCTCCGAGTGCCTGCAAAATGACATTTTTCAGAGTGTGCGTTTCGGCTTCTTCCGGCTGAATCTGTCCGGCATCAATTAACTGCTGAACAAGCGACTGATCTTTTGTTAATTGCTTGATCCGGTTTTTGCGAATGAGATAGGCGCGACTGTCGCCGACCTGTACAAAATCCACCGCTTCATTGGTCAGGCTGACAGCCGTAAAAGTCGCGCCCATCCCGTTGTATTGCGGGTCTGAACGTCCCTGTTGATGAATTAAATGGTTGGCGTAAATGGTGGCGTTGTAAAGTTTTCCGATCAAAGAATTGCTGAGATTGTCCGGGGAAATTGTTTTTTCAGGGTCTTCGTCCAGAAAAACCTGACTGACGGTTTCAACTGCCATCTGGCTGGCAACTTCGCCTGCCAAAGCACCGCCCATTCCGTCCGATACGGCTAAAACGACACCGTTGTCGTCAATTTCAAACTTTTGAGTTTCGATAAGAAAGTCACCCGGTTCCTGTGTGCCTGTCCAGTTTTTAGAGTCAGTTATATGCAGCAGCAGATAATTGTCTTCGTTGCCTTTGCGGACGCGCCCAATGTGCGATGTAGCATGTGTTTCAGCAATCAACATAATAAATGTAGTCGTCAGTCGTGAGTCGCAGGTCGTGAGCCAGTTAATTCTATTCTCGACTCCCGACTCCCGACTAATTTAGTGCCTGGTCTAAATCAGAAATAATATCTTCAATGTCTTCAATTCCCACCGATACGCGCACTAAACCGTCAGTAATACCGAGTTCTTGGCGTTTTTCCGCCGGAATGGAAGCGTGTGTCATTGATGCGGGATGGGAAATTAAACTTTCGACACCGCCCAAACTTTCGGCTAATGTGCAGAGTTTGACGTTTTCTAAAACTTTTTTTGCATTTTCAAGCGAACCGGTTTCAAAGGCGACCATTCCGCCGAAGCCAGTCTGCTGGCGTTTTGCCAGTTCGTGCTGCGGATGATCGGCTAATCCGGGATAATAAACTTTTTGAACTTTCGGATGTTCGGCTAAAAAATTTGCCGTAGTGCGCCCGTTTTTGTCGTGCGCCTGCATTCTGACGGCGAGAGTTTTCGTGCCGCGCAACACCAGAAACGAATCGAACGGCGACAAAATCGCGCCGATGCCGTTTTGGACAAACTTTATCCATTCGGAATCCTCTTCGTTGTTTAAAGCGACAAAACCGCCGATACTGTCGGAATGCCCGTTTAAGTATTTGGTGGTCGAATGGACCACAATATCAACGCCGAAATTTATCGGCTGCTGAAAATAAGGCGACATAAATGTATTGTCGCAAACCACCCGTGCGCCGTGGGCGTGGGCGATGTCCGAAACCGCCTGTAAATCCGTGACGGTCATAATCGGATTGGTCGGAGTTTCGACAAAAACCATTTTCGTATTGGCTTTAAAAGCGTTTTCCAAATTCGAAACGTCGGAAGTGTCAATAAAATCAAACTCGATGCCGTAATTAGCCAGAACTTTACTAAAAAGACGATACGTGCCGCCGTAAGTATTATCGCCGCAGATGACGTGATCGCCGGCTTTAACGAGCTTCAAAACGGCATCAATCGCCGACATTCCAGAGGCGAAGGCGTAACCGTAAGCCGCATTTTCGAGCGCGGAGATATTTTTTTCAAGCGCGAGTCGCGTCGGATTCTGCGTGCGGGCGTATTCGAAACCTTTATGTTTTCCGAGTTCTTCCTGCGCGTAGGTCGAGGTTTGATAAATCGGCACGCTGACCGCACCCGTCGCGCTGTCCGGTTCGTTTCCGGCGTGTATTGCAGTAGTTGAAAATCCCATAGAAAATCAGTGAATGATTGAAATAAAAAGCCTTAAAAATTCTAACTTATCTCGGTGGAATAGGCTAATATAAAGACTTGTCTCGACGAGGCAATATGGTAACTTGCCGAAAAGAAAATTGCAAATAAAGAAATTAGGAACATTATAAATAAAAAATAAATAAAAGTTATTTCACAAAACCTTTTCCATAGAGCGGTTGACCGGAGAATTTTCCGGTCATTTTTTCACCATAATTGTTTCCAGAAGTTTTTTGGCATCCGGTATTTCTTCAATCGCTTTTAAGACCTGCGGATCGGTTTCGAGCAAAACTTGCTGACCGGCTTCGGTAGAATTATTCGCCGTGGCGAGTTCGTCGCGCAGACGGGTTTTGGCGTAGTCAATCTGACTGTTTATATTTTCCGCCGTCAAACCGTTTGCCTTGTCTTTGACGGTGAAAGCGCGAAACGCTTCGAATAATTTATCGTTGATTTGAAAATCTTCCGGCATCACTGTCGGTTTGAAGTTTTGTTTGTCAATTTTGAAATTTTCAAAACCTTTGATCTGTCCGGCAATCAATTGACGAACGAAGAAAAATGCCGCTTCAACGAGTCGTCCGCGCAGAGGCGTGTAAGCGAGCGCGGACGATTTGACATCCGGCTCGATGCCGCGTCCGCCGTAGAAAACTCTGCCGCCAGCCGTCGTTACGGGACTTCCCGCCGGTTTCGGTTTTGCGTCCGGTGTCCGAGTCGTGGAATCGCTTTCGCCGTCTTCGGAATGATGCGTGTAATAATCGTAAATCGAACCGTTTGAATAATCTCTCTGCAAAGAACGTCCGTAAGGCGTGTAATATCGCGCCGTTGTCAGCGTCAAACCCGTTCCGTAGTTCAGCGGGAAAACTCTCTGCACCAGACCTTTGCCGAAACTGTCGCTGCCGACAATCAAACCGCGTCCGTAATCCTGAATCGCGCCGGCGACGATTTCCGAAGCCGAAGCCGAATTGCCGTTGATCATCACGACCAGCGGAAAATCCTGCGTATTGTTGCCGACCGTGCGTAATTCCTGCGTTTGAGTGTATTTTGAACGACCTTTGACGGAAACGACCGTTTCGCCGCGCGGAATAAAGCGGCTGACAATTTCAATCGCCTGCGGTAATAATCCGCCCGGATTTCCGCGTAAATCAAGCACAAGGCTCTGCATTCCTTGTTTTTTCAAATCGCCAATCGCCTGATCCATTTCGTCGGCTGAAGTTTCCTGAAATCCGCCGGTAAAACCAACGTAGCCGACGTTGTTATTGAGCATAAAATAATTGCGAATTGAAGGCAGCGGAACGCCGCCGCGCACGATTGTAAAATCAAGCGGTTTATCAATTCCGGCGCGTTCAACCTTCACATTGACGGGAGTTCCGCGTTCGCCGCGCACGTTTTTTGAAACTTCCGCGCTCGAATACTCTTTGGCATTTTTTCCTTCGATTTCGACAAATCTGTCGCCGTAACGCAGACCGGCTTTATCGGCGGGCGTGCCGGGAATTATTGATTGAATATAAACGCCGTCGCGGTGCTGTAAAATCGAAACGCCGATGCCGTAAAACTGCGAAGACTGATCTTCGTAAAGTTTGCGAAATTCGTCGCGCGAAAAAAACGTCGAATGCGGGTCGAGCGTGAACAGCATTCCCTGCACTGAACTTTCCGTAATTTTTTCGTGGTCAACCGGTCCGACGTAATTTTCGTCAATAACTTCAAGTGCCTGACGGTAATCGGCGACGATTTTATCAGGTGTCAAAGATGTATCAGCCGAAGTCGTCATCGGCAATTTACCGAAAATCCCGCCGACCAACGCGCCGACAGCGACTAACAAAACCGCAATTATTACTAACTTTTTGCTCATTATTTATTCTCCGAATCCTTTAAAACTATATCATATATTGGTTGTGAAAAGTCATTCGGCGGTTGTCAATTTTTATAAAACACGCACAATCATTTGTCAAAGATTTACAAAACATAGCTGACAATTTACTATTTAGCTTTTCATCAAATGCACACAAATCTTTCAATCATCGTTCCGGCATACAACGAACAAATCAGACTCGGCAAATCAGTCGGGAAAATACTCGATTATATTGAAAAAGAAAGCTTGGCGGCGGAACTCATTGTCGTGGATGACGGTTCAACCGATTCAACGGCGCAGGTTGCCGAAAAAGTCTGCGCTGAATTTCCCGACATCGAAACAAAAGTTATCCGTTATGAAAAAAATCGAGGCAAAGGTTTTGCGGTTAAAACAGGCTTGCTCGCGGCGAAAAGTAAAATTGCACTGTTCAGCGATGCCGACCTTTCGACACCGATTTCCGAGCTGCCGAAACTCATCGAACCGCTCGAAAAAAGCGCATTTGACGTAACTTTCGGCTCTCGCGCTTTGGACAGAAATCTCATCGGAACACATCAACCGTGGCGGCGCGAACAAGGCGGAAAAGTTTTTAATTTAATTGTCAGAACACAGACGGGTTTGCCTTTTTGGGACACGCAATGCGGTTTCAAAGCGTTTAATATGAACAAGTTCCGTTCGCTTCTTGACGTGATGACGATTGACCGTTTCGGTTTTGATGTCGAATTTTTATACGTCGCCAACTATCACGGACTTCGATTAAAGGAAATTCCGGTGCGCTGGGATCACTGCGAAGGCACGACCGTCAGCGTTTTCCGCGACAGTCAGCGAATGTTCAACGAAGTTCGCCAGATTCGCAAAAATGCCAAAAGAGGCGTTTATGATAAAATAAATATTGTAAGATAAATCAAATAAGGAGCTATTCCAAATGCAGACTATTTATCAAATCAATGCCGACGAGTTGGATGAAAACTTTTTGGACAGCGTAAAAGCCCAATTCAAACACAAAGAAATTGAAATTGTCGTCTTTGAACGCGACGAAACCGAGTATTTAATGCGTTCACCGGCAAATCGAAACTATCTTTTGCGGGCGATAAAAGATATTGAAGAGAATAGAAATATCGTTGTCCCGGATCAGGAGCAGTTTCAATGAGAACAATTGCTTTTTATCAAGAAGCATTTGAGCAGTATAATGAATGGGCAAAATCAGACCGGAAAATATTTGACCGTTTGCATCGTTTGATTATTGAAACGGCAAAAAATCCTTTTGACGGAATAGGAAAACCCGAACCGTTGAAAGCAAATTTGAAAGGCTTCTGGTCGCGCCGCATAAATGACGAACATCGCCTTGTTTATAAAGTTACCAAAGAGCAAATAATTATTGCCGCCTGTAAATATCACTACTAAAATGACCGCAAAATTAAACGTCAACATAGATCACGTCGCAACTATCAGAGAAGCGCGTAAAACCATCGAACCGAGCATTATTACCGCCGCAGTTATCTGCGAACAGGCGGGCGCGGACGGCATCACCGTTCATTTGCGCCAAGACCGTCGGCATATTCAGGACAAAGACATCGAAATTCTACGCTCGGTCGTAACGACTTATTTAAATGTCGAAATGGCGACGACTGAAGAAATGATAAATATTGCCGTCGCAACAAAACCGGATGCCGTTTCGCTCGTGCCGGAAAGTCAAAACGAAATTACGACGGAAGGCGGTTTGGATGTCGCCGGTAATTTTCCCGTCGTTCAAACAGCGATTAAACGTCTGCGCGATGCGGGAATTTTTGCCAGTATTTTTATTGATCCCGACGAGCAGCAAATCGAAGCCGCGCACAACGCCGGAGCGCAGCAAATCGAACTTTGCACCGCCGAATACGCCGAATTAACGCTCGGCGCGAAATCGTCGCACGGCGAAGGCGCGCTTCGTGCCGCGCAGGAAATAAAACGCATTGACGACGCGGCGGCTTTCGCCGGACAATTCGGTCTGGTCGTCGCCGCCGGACACGGTTTAACTTACAGAAACATTCGCGCCTTAGCGCAAATCAGCGAAATAACCGAATTTAATATCGGACACAATGTAATTTCCCGTTCGATTTTCGTCGGTCTCAATCAAGCCGTCCGGGAAATGATCGAAGCGATTCGCTGAAAAATTTCACGCAAATAAAAGAACCGCGCCGATGCAACCTTTTTCCGTGTTCAAATCTCTATTTGAAGTAACCGATTCCGAAAACAGGAGATAATCTATGATGGCGCGTTCTCTCATTTGTCTGCTTCTTTTTATTTTTCCCTTTCACGTTTTTGCACAGGAAACCGCCGATGCCGCGAAAGAAAAACAGCGGCGGCAGATCGTTTTAGTCAATCAAATTCTGGGCGACATTCCAACTTTGAAACTCGGCGAAAACCGCGCTTACGCGGATGCCAAAGTTGGCAATCTCGTGTGGAAAACCGACGAAAAACTCGCCCGTACTTTTTTTCAAAGTGCTGTCGGCGAACTTATCAACGCTCAAAATCTGGCTGAAGCCGACACCAAAAACGCGAATTATCAGTATGATTTGCTGAACGGACAAAATACCCGCCCGCAGATTTTAAATACGATTGCCAGCCGCGATGCGGAATTGGCTTTGGAATATCTCGTTAAAACCCGTCCACCGAATATTTCAAAAGCGTTGCTGAATTCGTCAATTAAAACTTCCAAAATAAAAAATTCAAACAATAATTACGCCAACCTCGTCCAAACTGAAACGAATCTCGAACAGAGCTTTATCCGTCTCGCCGCCGACCAAAACCCGGAACGCGCCGTCAAACTTCTCAAAGAATCGCTGAAAAAAGGTTTTTCAAATGAAACTTTAAATTTGCTCAAGAAACTTTACGCAAAAGATGCCGAAGCCGCCGATGAAATTGCTTCCGAAATTGTCGGTAAATTGATTCAAAGCGGTTTTGAAACTCCAAACGGCGGCTATTCTCAAAACGCTAATATTGCTTTAACTTTTTTAACCGAATTTATCCGCGAAAAAGGTCAAAATGAAAAATTTATCAAGTTCGATAGTTCGCAAATACGAACATTAGCCGACAAATTGATTTCATTCTTTTTGCAGCAAAGCAGCAGTGACGGAAATTATTATGCAGGTTCGATTTTGACAATTGCCGAAAAACTTTCGCCAAGCAGTGTCACAAAACTAAAGCAGACGCAAAATAATATCCGGCGGCGGCATAGTTTCGGTTTGGATTATTATGACCCGAAAATCAATAGACTTTTAAGCAGCAGCGACACGACGGCGGAAATGCTTCTCGGCGCAGCCGCCAAAGTTCCTGAGCGTTCGCGCAGCCAGATTTATCAAATGGCGGCAAACAAATTCGCGCAGCAGGGAGATTTGAGCCGCGCGACGGAAGTTTTGAATGATAATTTTTCAGACGACGCGCTCGAAGAAATGCTTCGCAACTTAAATTATCAGTATTCATACAATTTAATTAACGCCGGAAAATTTGCCGAAGCCGAAAAACTGATTGACGGATTTCCCGAAAATATGCGGCTCAATGCGCTGATAAATCTCGCCGGCGCGATCTATCAAAAGAATCCTGAAGAAAACAAACCATACGCCGCGTCGGTTTTGGGAAAAGCGCGGTCTTCGATTGCATATAAACCGGAAGATTCAAATGAAATGTCTATGTTGATGCAGATAATATCGGCTTATTCTGTCATCGAACCGAGCGAGGCGTTCAGGATATTTGAGTCTTTAACTCCGCAAATCAACGAATTGTCCGAAGCCGCCGCGATTACCTATGATTTTCAAAAAAGTTCAAACGTCAAAGGCGGCGAATTTGTGATAACCAACGGCAATTCTTTGGGCATTATCTCGTTTGACAATTCAATTTTCAAAAAACTTGCCGAAAAAGATTTTGACCGCACAATGAATTTAATCAACAGTTTCAGTCGGCGCGAAAATCAGGTCGCATTGAAAATGCAGTTGGCAGAAGGCATCTTAAATTGAATTTTGCAAATTAAAGTTTAATTTAATAATGGTTTTAGAGCTTGTCCGGTGTAAGATTTCTTGACTTTCGCTACTTGTTCGGGCGTTCCTTTCGCCACGATTTTCCCGCCGCCTTCGCCGCCTTCGGGACCTAAATCTATCAGATAATCGGCGGATTTGATGATGTCGAGGTTGTGTTCGATGACGATGACCGTGTTGCCGGTGTCAACAAGTCTTTGCAAAACGTCCAATAATTTGTGAACGTCGGCGAAATGCAAACCCGTCGTCGGTTCGTCCAAAATATAAATCGTTTTTCCCGTCGCGCGTTTAGAAAGTTCTTTGGCTAATTTAATTCTTTGCGCTTCGCCGCCGCTCAAGGTTGTCGAAGATTGTCCGATTTTGATATAACCCAAACCGACATCGAGAAGCGTCTGCAACTTAATTTTAATATTCGGAATGTTTTCGAGAATCGGCAGCGCGTCTTCAATCGTCGTGTCCAAAAGGTCGGCAATTGAGAGACCTTTGTATTTGACCGACAGCGTTTCGCGGTTGTAACGCGCGCCGCGGCAAACGTCGCAATTGACGAAAACGTCGGGCAGGAAATTCATTTCGATGCGTTTCATTCCCGCGCCTTCGCAGGCGGCGCAGCGTCCGATTTTGACGTTGAACGAAAATCTGCCTGATTTGTAACCGCGTTCACGAGATTCGGGCAGCATCGCGTAAAGTTCGCGGATCGGCGTGAAAAGTCCGGTATAAGTCGCCGGATTTGAACGCGGCGTTCTGCCGATTGGCGATTGGTCAATTTCAATGATTTTGTCAACTAACTCTAAACCTTCAATCGAATCGTGTTCGAGCGGCGTAACGGCAGATTTATAGACGAATTTCGCCAGCGCGGGATACAAAATGTCGTCAACCAGCGTGGATTTTCCCGAACCCGAAACGCCGGTCACGACCGTTAAAAGACCGAGAGGAAAGGTGACATCAATGTTTTTTAAATTGTGCGCTTTCGCGCCTTTGACCGTAATATTTTTCCCGTTCGGCAGACGGCGCACTTCGGGAATTTCAATTTTCAATTTGCCCGAAAGATATTTTCCCGTGATCGAATCTTTATTTTTTTTAATTTGTTTCGGCGTTCCGACAGCGATGACTTCCCCGCCGTGCGTTCCGGCGAGCGGTCCCAAATCAACGACATAATCAGCGTTTTCGATAGTTTCTTCGTCGTGTTCGACGACTAAAACCGTGTTTCCCAAATCTCGTAATTCGTGCAGAGTTTCAATCAACTTTTGATTATCGCGCGGATGCAGACCGATTGAAGGTTCGTCCAAAACATAGAGAACGCCGCGAAGTTGCGAACCGATTTGCGTCGCCAACCGAATGCGCTGACCTTCGCCGCCCGACAAAGTTCCCGATGCGCGGTCAAGCGTTAAATAACCCAAACCGACGGCGTTTAAAAATTGCAGACGTTCCTTAATTTCCGTTAAAACCAAACCCGCGATTTTTTCTTCGCGGCTGTTGAGCGTGATTTCGGCAAATTTACCGACCGCTTTATCAATCGGCAGATTGACGTAATCGTCAATGCCGAAACTGCCGACTTTGACCGCTAAACTCTCCGGCTGCAAGCGTTTTCCTTTGCAGTCGGGACACGAAACGGGCGACACGAGTTCTTCCAAAGCCTCGCGCACTTTTTGCGAAGGCGGTGTTTCCATCCGTTCACGCATCGCTCTTAACGCGCCTTTCCAGTCGCTTTCGTATTTATAAGTTCCCTGCTGAAAGGTCAGCCGCTTTTTCGTGCCGTTCCAAAACGCATCGCGGATTTCTTTCGGCAATTCTTCAAACGGCAAATCGAAAAGGTTTTTGGTTTTTGGTTTTTGGTTTTTGGTTTTTTCTTCGTCGGGCGATGTGAGTTTGTCGCCGTCGGTAAATTTCTCGATGATGGCTTTTAATGCTGAAGTTAAAAATCTGCCGCCGGATTTGTCGGTTTCGTTTAAGAATTTAATTTTCCCGGCAATTTCGCTTTGGTCGGGCAGAATTTTGTCAGCGTCCATTTCCGCGACAACGCCCAAACCCTGACAGCGTTTGCACGCGCCATAAGACGAATTAAATGAAAAAGAACGCGGTTCGAGCGTGGCGATATTGATGCCGCAATTGACGCACGCCATTTTTTCCGAATAAAGTTTTTCGTCGCCGTCAATGACGGAAATCAAAACCGCGCCATCGGTCAATTTTAGAGCGGTTTTGACCGATTCGTTTAATCTTTCCTTAATGTCTTCTTTGATTAAAAGTCGGTCAACGACGACTTCAATCGTGTGATTGGCGCGTTTATTTAATTTAATTTCTTCATCGAGCAGACGCATTTTGCTGTCAATGCGAGCGCGAACAAAACCGTCTTTGTGCAGTTTTTCGAGTTCTTTTTTAAATTCGCCTTTGCGCCCGCGCACAATCGGCGCGAGAATCATCACGCGTTCGCCTTCGGGCAAATCCAGAATATTCGAAACTATCTGTTCGCTCGATTGGCGTGTAATCGGCGCGTCGCACTGGTGGCAATGCGGTGTTCCGATTGACGAAAAAAGCAGACGCAGATAATCATAAACCTCCGTTACCGTGCCGACGGTCGAACGCGGCGAACGCGAAACGGTTTTTTGTTCAATCGAAATCGCCGGCGACAAACCTTCCACCGAATCAACGTCCGGTTTTTCTAATTGGTCAAGAAACTGCCGCGCATAAGCCGACAAAGATTCGACATAACGCCGCTGACCTTCGGCGTAAATCGTGTCAAAAGCCAGCGAAGATTTGCCCGAACCGCTCAAACCCGTGATAACTGTGAACGTATCACGCGGAATTTCGACGTTGATATTTTTCAAATTATGTTGACGTGCGCCGCGAACCGTGATTTGTTTTATGCTCATTGTGTTTTACAGATAAAATATTTGCCCCTAAGCGAAACGGTTATTTTATCAATTTGAACCGTCAAAGCAAAGCGATAAACCCAACGCATCGAAAAAGACTGAATTTTATTCGCACATCCGATGTTTGTAATTTATTTATCACTTATTACCTGTCATTTATCACCTACTTCCGAAAAAAACGATTTTATGCTTCGGAACAAGTAGTAAATGATAAGTGGTAAGTGATAGATGTTTGATTCGCTCTTGCCAATTCAGTTTTGCTGCTTTGGAAAATATAGAAAAGAAATTTTCCGTTAAACTAAAATAGATATAATCTTTACCATTGGTTTATAATCTGAGTTTTAACAATCGAACAAACAGAAAAACTATGTCAATCGGAAATACACAATCGGAAACTATTTTTGAAGCCGGAATCGTCGAAGAAAACGATCAAACGCAAGCGCGTGTCGAACATTTGAAAGAACTTGAAACACTCGTCGGAAATTCTTATCCGAATAAATTTGAACGCTCGGAAATCAGCGGCAAGAAAGATGTTATTTCAAATATTGTTCAATTTGAGCCTGTTGCTGCAATCGTCAAGGAACTCAAAGACAATACGTCCGAAGGCGAAAAACCCGATCAGGAGTTGAAAGGCAAACTTAATGAAAAGTTAAAAGCGTTCGGCAATGCCAGAATTTCGGGCAGACTCGCTGTGCCGCCGCGCGTGATGGGCAAAGCGGCGTTTGTGCATTTGTCTGACGGCAAATCGCGTTTGCAGATTTACGTTCGCAAACAGGACGCGAAATTAGTTTTGAACGACGAAAAATCAACGGTAAGTGAAGAAGAAAACAAGGCGTGGGAAGTTTTCGGCTTGCTCGATCACGGCGATTTTATCGGCGTTGAAGGTTATCTTTTTTTGACGAACACGGGCGAATTGAGCGTTCACGTCGAAACTTTGCAGTTTTTATCGAAATCATTGATGCCGATGCCCGACAAGATGCACGGCATTGTTGATCCTGAATTGCAGAGGCGTTATCGCTACGCCGATTTGATTGCCGATTCTTTGAAGATTGACCACGAAGAAGGCGAATTGACAACGCGCGAAGTTTTTGAACGCCGCGCCAAACTTATCAGCGGAATGCGCCGTTTTCTCGATGACGCGGGTTACATCGAAGTCGAAACGCCGATGCTCACGCCGAAGGCGACGGGCGCGGCGGCAACGCCGTTTGAAACGCATCACAACGCGCTGGACATTCCGCTGTATGCGCGAATCGCGCCGGAACTTTATTTGAAACGTCTGACCGTCGGCGGTTTTGAAAAGGTTTACGAACTCAACCGCAATTTCCGCAACGAAGGTTTGTCGCACAAACATAACCCGGAATTCACGATGCTCGAATTTTACTGCGCCTATATGGACGTGAACGGGATGATGGATTTCGCCGAAGCGATGATTAAAGAATCGGTGCAGAAAGCGACAGGAGGAAATTTAAAGGTGAAATACGGTTGGGCGGAAATAGATTTCTCAAAGTTTGAAAGATTGACGATGAAAGAAGCGATTCACAGAGAATGGTCGTTTAATGTCGAAGTCCAACAATGGCAAATCGTGAACGGTGAAAATCCCGAAGATTATTTTATAACTTTCAGCGATTTAATCGGAGAAAAATACGATTCGTCTTGGCTCAACGATCCGAGAAAACTTCGGACGTTTGCCGTGATGGAAGAAAAAGGTAAATCTCACGCCGATCACAAGAGAGATTACAAATCCGTCGGAAGGTTAGTATCAACTTCAAGAGAGGAAAGTCGAGCATATCGAAAAGAAACAATAGAAAAGTCAAGAAAATTATGGCGGGATGCTGTTGCGGAAACGGAAAAAACTTATGACAATTCTAAAGATCAAACTGAACAAGCCGCCCGCGATTTAGTTTATATATTTGAAGAAACAGTTGAAGATAAACTGACTCAACCAACCTTCATCATAGATTACCCGAAATCAATTTCGCCTTTGTCGAAAGCGTCGCCGGAGAATCCGAACATTGCCGAGCGGTTTGAATTGTTTATCGCGGGAATGGAATGCGCCAACGGTTTTTCGGAACTCAACGACCCGCAGGAACAATACGAGCGTTTTAAAGATCAGATGAAAGAACGCGAATCGGGCGACGCGGAAGCGATGGTTTTGGACGAAGATTACATCCGCGCGCTCGCTTACGGAATGCCGCCCGCCGCCGGAATCGGCATCGGAATTGATCGGCTCGTGATGCTTTTGACGAACAAACATTCGATCCGCGATGTGATTCTTTTCCCGCATATGCGACCGGAAAAAATGGAAACCGGCGAAGACGGATTGTCCTCGCCTGTTGTAAGTTGAAAAAATATTAATAAATTGAAAGAATCAAATTGCTGAAAACAAAAATTATTCAAGGGAGAAAAAAATGCAACAAAAAGATATTGAAAAAGATGATCTGGCGGCGAAAAAAGGCGGTATTTCCGACGAAGCGATGGAAGCCGTCGGCATTGGAGTTGATGCCATTCAGCTTGGTAAAACCGGACAGGATCATTCAACCGAAGACCACGAAAAAGAAATGCCGCGCGACGGCGTTGGCGCGATTCAGGACAGTTCGCTGATTAAAGAAGATGTCGCGCACATCGAAGATGAAGAAGGATAATATGAAATTTACAGACACGGAATCACAAATCGAAGGCATCGCGCAAATTTTTGCCGATGCCCGAAAGGAAGATAATTGGAACACCGACGAAGAAATGCTTTACAGCTATTATTTCGTTGATAAAGATGTGGAAAAACTTGAAAAACTCGGTCATAATCTCGAAGAAAAAGGTTACGATTTTCTCGACATTTTTGAACTCGGCGACGACGACACGGGCGAATCAACCGGCGAATATCTGCTGCATATTGACAAGGAAGAAACGCACACGCCGCAATCTCTGGCGGCGAGAAACGTCGAATTTGCCAAACTCGCCAAAGAATACGAAATCGCCGAATATGACGGCTGGGAATTCGGCGAAGTCGGCGTTTACGATGAGGAAGACGACGAATTAAATGATGAAATAATCGAATAAAAAATTATTTTGATGAAAATAATTCTTTATACAGGTTTTGCGCTCGCCGCCTTTGCGTTCAACTCGATTCTTTGCCGGCTCGCGCTCGGCACAAACGCGATTGATGCGCCGGGTTTCACACTAATCCGGTTGGTTTCGGGCGCGGTTACATTGTTTTTAATCAGCCTGTTTGCGGCGAAAAAAAACGCGAACACCAAAGGCGGAAACTGGATTTCCGCCTTTTTTCTTTTTGGATACGCGATCTGTTTTTCGTTCGCCTACCTCAATTTGACGACCGCGACCGGCGCGTTGATTTTGTTCGGCTGTGTTCAGGCAACGATGATTTTCGCCGCGCTCATATCCGGCGAACGTCCGAAATTTTTGGAATGGATCGGCTTATTTTTCGCGCTCGGCGGTCTTGTCTATCTAGTTTTCCCCGGTCTTTCCGCGCCGCCGCCGATTAGTTCTTTTTTGATGGCGATTGCCGGGATAAGTTGGGGATTTTACACTTTGCGCGGCAGACAAAGCACAAATCCGCTCGCCGAAACGACGGGAAATTTCGTGCGCTCGATTCCGCTGATTGTCCTGACCGTTCTGCCTTTTCTACCGAACATTTATTTGACAAATCGCGGAATTTTGCTCGCCGTGTTATCCGGCGCAATCGCTTCCGGTTTAGGTTATTCGGTTTGGTATGCCGCGCTGAAATATCACATGGCGACCCGCGCCGCGATTTTGCAGTTATCCGTTCCCGCACTCGCCGCAATCGGCGGAATCGTGTTTTTATCGGAAACGATTTCGGTTAGACTAACTCTGGCGACAGCTTTAATTATCGGCGGCATCGCGCTGGCAATTGCCGGACGCAAATTCAGTAAAAGTGAAGTTTGAAAGTGGGAAACTTGAACTTTTCATTTCTTGGCGAACTTTGCGCCTTTGCGGGAAATAATTTTTCTCACGCAAAGGCGCAAAGTTCGCCAAGTTGAAGATAGATATTTTTGAAGAATTCAGACGAACAACCAAAGGAAACCGCACAACCTGAAACAATCAAACCTCTGCGCCTGTGGCAAATGATTTATTTGGGCAAAGGCAGTTTCGCGCGGCAGCTTTTTCACGTTTTTATCAGCGTCGCGCTGCGTCTTTTTTTCCGCCGCATCGAAGTCGCGGGCGTTGAAAAAGTTCCCGAAACGGGCGCGATTATTTTCGTTCTTAATCATCCGAACGGTTTGGTTGATCCGGGAATCGTCTTCGTTTCCCTGTCGCGCCGCGTTTCTTTTCTCGCCAAATCTACGCTTTTCGACATTCCAATCGGCGGTTATCTGCTGCGTTTAATTGAAGCACTGCCGGTTTATCGGCGCGTTGACGCGGGCGCGGATCGCGCGAAAAATCAATTTACCTTTGAAAATTGCGAAGAATTGCTAGCGCGTGGTCGCTGCATCGCCATTTTTCCCGAAGGAATTTCGCACAACGAAACAAAATTACAGCCGATCAAAACCGGCACGGCGCGAATCGCGCTCGGCGCGTTGGCGGTCGGCAAAGATAACAGCGAATTAGTCAAAAAAGGTTTGAAAATAATGGCGGTCGGACTTTATTACACGTCGAAAACTTCGTTTCGCAGTGAATCGTTGATTCGTTACGGCGAAATTTTCGATGTCGAACAAGTTGCATTGGACGAAAACGGCGAACCGCCGCGCGAACAGGTCGTTGAATTAACCAAGAAAATCGAAAACGCGCTGCACAATGTGACGCTCAATCTCGAAAACACGAGCGAACTCGAAACAGTTCTAAAAGCCGAAGCGTTGTTTTCTTCGGTTTATGAAAATCTGATTTTCAAACAAACGCTGACGCAGACGTTTTTGCGGCTTCAGGATTTGGCGGAAAAATATAAACTTCTCGAACGAAGCGATCCCGAAAAGATGGAAAAACTGCGCGAAAAAGTCGAGAAATACGAAGATAATCTTGAATCGAGCGGTTTGACGGTCGAAAGTTTGTCTGTTTTGCAACATCCGACGCGTTATGTTTTTAATTATTTGATTCTGCGAATCATCATTTTAATTCTGCTCGCGCCGTTCGCAATCATCGGCGCGATTATTCATTCACCGGCGTATCTTTTCTCAAATCTGCTCGGTCAAATGGTCACGACGCACGACGTTGACGCGGCAGGTTCGACTTCCAAAATTCTCGCCGCGTGTATTTTTATGCCGCTGACGTGGCTGATTTTCGCCGGGACTATGTTCTATTTTTTCGGCTGGCAGTTCGCGCTGATTTCAATTCCGCTGCTGATTTTTTGCGGTTACATTGCCCTGCGCTCGTTTGAAACATTGATTGATATGCGCGTTTGGCTCAAATCCGCGTGGTTTTTGCTGCGGCAGCGCGGATTATTTTTGCGCCTTCTGGTTCAGCGCGAAACTTTACAAAAGGAAATCGGCAAAATCATCGAAAGATAATGGATAATTGATAATTAAAAACAAAGATAGATAGTGGATAGTGAATAATTAAGAAGAAAAATTATCAATTATCCATTATCCATTTTTCTCGAATTCGGCGATGAAAGCGTAACTTTTATAAATCGGAGTAACAGACAATTTGCCCGAACTTAGCCTTTCCAAACTTTCAAGATGCGGCATTAAATCTTTTGGATAAATAACTTCAAACATTTTCAGCCAGCTTTGCAAAACCTTGCGAAACGGCGCGGACAAATCGCGCTGATCGTAAAAATCCACGATATAAAAACTTCGCCCGCTTTTAAGATTTTCGAGCGCGTTGGCGATTGCCTCTTTCCAATGTGGAATCATCGTTATCGAATAGGAAAAATAAATCGTGTCGAAAGGTTCGGTCAAATCAAATGTTTTTCGATAATTAAAATCACCGGCGAGAATATTTTTGAGCGTGATGTTTTTTAACCGTTTAGCGGCGATATTTTTTCGCGCCGTCTCCAGCATCGCGGCGGAAGCGTCGAGTCCGTAAAAATTCGCATCGGGAAATCTTCGCGCCAAAATCATCAAATTACGCGCCGTGCCGCAGCCGATTTCAAGAATATTTTCGCCGCTTTTAACATTTAATTTTTCAATCAATTGATCGCGTCCGAGCAAATAGTACTTGCGCGTAAAATCGTAAAAATATCGCTGATGACGATACATTTTATCCATTTTCTCAAAAGCATCATTTGGATTTTGGATTGCGGATTTTGGATTTTGGATTTTTTCAGAATTCATTCTTCAAAATATAAAGATGGAATCCGCCGTAAATTGCCGCGCGATCTTGCTTGAAGAATTCTTTTGATAAATTTTCTTCGTAAATAAACCTGTCGCGCAAAACTTGCGGCAAATTTGTTTCAATCGGCGAAAAACGGCTTGCCGTGCGAAAAATTATCCGCGAACCGCTTTCGCCTTTCTTCGCAATTGCCGTCCACAATTCCGTCAGCATTTCGGCATTCATCCAATCCTGCGCGTCGAGAAAGACAAAACAGTTAAATGTGTTTTTCGGCGAATTTTTTATTTCTTCCGTTACCGAACCGATTTTTGTTTTAATTTTGTTCGCGCCAACTTTTAATTTTTCGTAATTTTCCGCCTTCAAATAATCGGGAACGGCGCGGCGATTTTCCGTGTCGTATTTGCGGGCAAACGCCTGCCACGCGAAATAATTTTCCTGAATCGGAAACGCAACGGCAAGCCGTTTCGTGCGTTCGCGGTAAATATCAATAATGTTCACGCCTTCGTGCAAATCTCTTTTCAGCTCTTCGTATTGCTGCGGCGGAACGCCTAAACCGAACATTGTAATCGGCAATTTTCCGATAATTTTTATAAAAAAACTGTCGAAAAACGGTGCGATGTATTTTTGATAAAATTTCTCCTGTTCCTGCGGAGTTTTCGCCTTTAAAATTTCCTCTGGTTTGCCGCCGAACAGATGCGCGGCGCGATGGAAAAATCGCAGAAAATAACCGTTGCGCGAATGTTCATAAAGTCCGTCGCGTTTGAAAAAATTAATCCTTTCGCCGTATAAAATTTTGCCGAAAAATGTGTTACTTTCCCAAAACTCTTTTGTTTCCGAATCTATATCAGGCGCGATGTATTTTCGATAATCTTCAACATTTTTTTCGTTTTTGCCGAAGCCGAAAAAGTTGAAAAACTGTTCGTGCGAAGGCAGATATTTCAAAGCCGCAATCTTCAGACGAAGCAGATAAATATGCTGACGATTTAAATCAATCGCCCTGATATTTTCAGGATTTGCGAGCAAATAATTGAAGGCGTTGCAGCCGCCGGAAGAAATCGTCAAAATGCGCGATTGTTCGTTTATTTGTAAGGCTTCGATGTCAACGCGCGGGTCTTCCCAAATCTGATTATAAATGAAAGCGTCAAACCAAACGGCAAAAAGTTTCTGCAAAAAACTCTGCTTTTTTGAGATGTTTTTTTGCTTGACCGCGCCGAGAATGAGTTGTTCGGATTTCATATTTAATAGATTTTGTAAATGCGAATCGGTAGTTGAAACTTGAGGGATCACTGTTTTTCTCTGTGCTTTTCTGTGTATTCTTTGTGAACTCTGTGTAAAAAATCATCCATAACACAGAGTTCACAGAGTACTTCACAGAGTTTTACTAACATTTTTCCACTCTTGATTACATCATTAACAATATTTTATTTTCATCAATTTTCTCTTTAATAAATTTCAACTACAAATTCACCGCCGTCATCAACATATCCGCGATACATTCCTTCGCTGTTGAACGGAAGCGTAACATTTCCGAGCGCGTCAACCGCAATCAAACCGCCTTCGCCGCCGATTTCGCGTAAATAATTTATTGTTTCGTTTGCCGCCTCGACGACGCTCGAATTTTTATATTTCATCCGCGCCGCGACATCATAAGCGGCGACCGTCTGCATAAAAAATTCGCCGTGTCCGGTGCAGGAAACGGCGCAGGTTCCGTCGTCGGCGTAAGTTCCCGCGCCGATGATCGGCGTGTCGCCGATGCGTCCGAATTTTTTATTAGTCATTCCGCCCGTCGAAGTCGCCGCCGCGAGATTGCCGAAAGAATCACAAGCCGCCGCGCCAACCGTACCGATTGGTTTTAGACTTTGGACTTTGGACTTTGGACTTTGGACTTCCTCAGCGTGATCGAGCTGTACAACGCCTTTTTCTCGCGCTTTCAAAAGCTGCTGATAACGAAAATCCGTAAAAAAGTATTCGTCCGGCGCGATTTCGACTTTCATTTGTTCGGCAAATTCATTTGCGCCGATTCCGGCAAGCAGATAATGTTCGGTTTTTTCCATTACCAGCCGCGCCAGTTTTATCGGATTTTTGACGTTTTTGACGAAAGCGACCGCACCCGAATTATGAGTTTTGCCGTCCATAATACAGGCATCCATTTCATTTTTCTCGTCGTGCGTAAAAACCGCGCCTCGTCCCGCATTAAAAAGCGGATTATTTTCCAGTTCGACGACCGAAGCTTCCACCGCATCTAAAGAATTCCCGCCGCTTTGCAGAATTTTCCAGCCGGCGACGAGCGCGTTTTGCAAACCTTCCCGATATTGCGCTTCGATTTCGGCGGTCAAAACTGCTTTGCTGATTGTTCCCGCGCCGCCGTGAACGGCTAATGCGATTTTGTGCATAAGTTTATTTGATTAAAGTTTAGAATTGTTCGCAGGGTTTCTCAACATAAAATTTGAAACACTGTCGAATTATTTTTAAACGGCGTTGGCGGCTTTGAAAAGACGTATCGTTCCTAAAACAGTTTTGAAATATCCGGTTCTTTCAACAAGAGCGAAGCCGTTTTGTTCCAATAAAAGTCCCAAACGTCCGCGCAAATTGTCGTCGGTTGTTTCAAAACCGTCAATCGCCTGCACGAATTTTGATAAAACAAACTGCTTTTTATCGCGCGGCAAACCATAATCTGCGAGATGAAATTCGCCGTCTTTTTTCAAAACGCGCAGTATTTCTTTGACGGTTGCGATTTTTTTTTCGTGCGACAGATGATGAAACGCCAGCGTCGAAAAAACGCGGTCAAATGTTTGATCGGCAAACGGCAGATTGTCGGAAAATCCTTGCTCAAAATGAATTTTTACATTAGCTTTTGCCGTTTTTGTTTGCGCCATTCGCAAAATCTCTTCGTCCGCGTCGAAGGCAAAAACTTCTGCTTCGGGAGACTTCTTTTTTACGGCAATGGCGAGCGTTCCCGTTCCGCAGGCTAAATCGAGAATTGTTTGATTATTTTGCAAATTCGCCTGCGCCAACAGAGCGCGTTTGAACGGAAATTCTCTGGTCGAAAACCGAACCAGCGGATCGTAAAACCGCGTTAGAAGCGCAAAACGCAAAGCCGGAATATAATCTCTGTTCTTCATTAAATCTCGTTGACTCAATTTTAAGTCCTGCGCCCGCATTTGTAAAAGAAAAATAAAGTATAGTGAATTTTTTTTGACCGAAAATTCCGGTAAAGCAGTTAATGTGTATCAGAAACGTCATCTTTTTTCCGTTTGAGCAGAAAAACCAGCATAATCACGCACAAATGCAGAACGATATAGACATTTATCGCGTCGAGAATGGAATTCATTGTGGCTTGGTGGAGAATTTCCCGCCAGACTACGCCGCGCGCCGCGCTTATTGCTTGAATTGAACTTAATCCGTAACCTTGAAAATTGTTTACTAAATTGTCAATGGTTTGTGTAAAATTCGGATTAAAAAGATTGGCGTGGGCGGAAAGATGACTGGTGTGAACTTGAGATTGGGTGGCGATAATCGTTGAAGTCAGCGAAACGCCGAAACTTGCGCCCATATTTCTGACTAAATTCAGCAGTGCCGACGCATTGTTGTTTTTCTCCGGCGGAATACCGTAATATGCTACCGTATTTATGGTTGCCGCCAAAAACGAAAGACTGACTGCAAAAAACACGCGCGCCCAAACCAAATCGTAATATCCGGTATTTAAATTAAATCCTGAAAAATTCCAGACCGCGGCGGTCGTCAAAACTAATCCGACGAAGATTATTTTACGAATATCCATTTTGTCGGAAGCGTAACCGATGATTTGGATTGTAATCAACTGACAGATCGTTCCGGGCAGTCCGATCATTCCGGCATCCATCGCCGTATATCCCAACAAGGTCTGGGTATAAAAAGGAAATATAAAACCGACTCCCGAAACCACAAAACTGACGGTCATAATCAGAATACACGAGCCGGTAAATCCCCAATCCTTGAACATCGAAATATCAACCGCCGGATTTTTTTGATAATATTCCCATGTAATTCCGACGAGCAGAGAAAAAATCGTGTAAGCGAGAACGACCAGAATGAGATTAGATTCCAGCCAGTTTTGTTTTGGTCCTTCGTCCAACAAAAATACGAGCGCGGCAATTCCGGTTACAAACAAGAAAATGCCCACAAAATCTACTGATTTACCGCTTTTGCGAAATTCTTTGGTTGATTCTTCCGCCTGTTTTGATTCTTTGACAAACAAACTTACCAGAATCAAAGAAATTATTCCTACAGGCAGATTTATAAAAAAAATCCAGTGCCAACTAAAAGTGTCGGTGATAAAACCGCCGAGCGTCGGACCCAGAATCGGAGCGACGGAAAGTCCGAGTCCGTAAATAGCAAAGGTGCGTCCGAGTTGATTCCGCGGCGTGATGTCGGCGATGATGGCTTGTTCGCTCGGCGCGATTCCGCCGGCACTCAAACCTTGAAGAATGCGAAAAAAAACGAGCGTTTCGAGATTTGTTGCTAATCCGCACAAAACCGATGCGATGGTAAAACAAAGGACGGAAGCCATATAATATTGCTTCCGCCCGAAATAAGTGGCAAGCCAGCCGCTGATCGGCAAAATCGCGGCGGTGGCAATGATGTAAGAAGTTATGATCCAAATGATCTCAGTCGGCGTGGAAGACAAATCGGCTGCCATTTTCGGCAGGGAAACATTGACTATTGAAGAATCCAAACCCGCCATAAAGGTCGCCAAAGTCAATATAAAAACGGAAACGTAAGGCGATTCGTTTTTTGGGGCTTTGGAATTTGGTTTCATTTAAGATTGGTTTTCGGTCTTTATTTTCGATTTTTGGCTTTCTAAAAAATTTAGCGAAACGAAGAAAGAGTTCAACGAAGGACAAAACACCAAAAACTAATATTTTTTATTTGACGTGAACTTTCGGCACGACGGACATTCCGGGAACGAGCAGATATTTCTGTGAATCGGGAATTTCATCGAACACGATTTTGACGGGAATTCGCTGCACGACTTTGACAAAATTTCCGGTGGAATTTTCGCCCGGTAAAACGCTGAAACGCGAACCTGTTCCGGCTTGAAAACCTTCGACTTTGCCGTGAAAAGTCGCGCTCGGGTAAGCGTCAACGTAAATATCTACCGGCTGACCGATTTTTATTTTTTCAATCTGCGTTTCCTTGTAATTGGCGACAATCCAAATTCCGCCCTGCGTAACTGTCAGTAAGGCTTGTTCAGCCTGTACGAGTTGTCCTTCTTGCACGGATTTGCGTGAGATATAGCCGTCTTGCGGCGCGTATATTTTGGTGAAGCCGAGTTCGGCTTCGGCTTGGTTGATAAGTGTCTGCGCCTGTTCGATTTGCGCCGCTGCGATGTCAACGTCGGAACGTCCGACGGCATCCTGAGCGGGCAAATTTTGCGCTCCCTGCAAACGTCCGGCAGATTCGTCGGCTTGCGAAGACACAACATTTAACTGCGCTAATGATTGACGATAATCATTTTCGGCGGAAGCGATGTTACCTTTCACTTCGTCCAAACGCGCCGAAGCGACTTCGACTTGACGATTCAGCGCGTTAAGCTGCGCCTGAGCGATTTCGACTTGTTTCTGAGCCGAAACAAAATCGGCTTGCGCCGCGCTCAACTCTTTGTTTGATTGTTCGAGTTTTTGACGGGAGACAATTCCGCCGTCAAAAAGTTTTTTGTCGCGCTCGTATTCAAGCCGCGCGGTTTCCGATTTGCTTTTTGCCGCGCTGACCTGTGCTTTTGCCTGTTCAATTCCCGCATTCGCTGCGGGAATCTGCGCTTGAAACTGTTTTAAATTGGCTTCGGCGGTGATGGTTTGACGACGCGCTTGTTCAATGGCGTTTTGTTTTGATGACGAAGCGAAGCGGTTTTGTTCAATATCGGTTTTAGCGGTTTGCAGATTAGATTTTGCCTGACTCAAATCAGCGTTGCCCGTCAAGTGCGTCAGCGAAACATTGGCTTCGGCTTTTCCGCGATTGGCAATCGCCGTCTGCAATGCGGCTTTTGCCTGCGCCAGTTTTATTTCACTTTCCTGCGCGTCGAGTTCGATCAGCAAGTCGCCTTTCTTAACGAACTGATTTTCCGTTACATAAACTTTCGCCACGTGAGCCGAGATTTTGGGACTGACAATCGTGATATTGCCTTCAATAAAAGCGTCGTCGGTGGTTGCAAACTGCCTGGAATAAAGCCACCAGCTCAAACCGAGAATCAAGCAAACAGCGATAATACCGCCAATAACGTAAATCGGAACACGAGAGCGCGGTTTTTCCTCCTCAGTCTGTTCTTCAATTACTTCTTCATCGAAAACTTCGGATAAATTTTCGTCTAAAACTACATCTTTCTCTGTTGCTGCCATAATTGAATGTGGAATTTTAACATTGAGCAAGGAATTTGATTAAAAATTGTAAAGTAAAAAACATTTCAAATCAATCTAAAATCTAATCGAACTAATCAGAATTCCTTATGGAGATTTCAATAAAGATTAGAATTTTAATTTACCTGTTTATAAATGGTTCTTTATTATCAAGATTCATATATTGAGTTGTCAACATTGAAAAACGAGTGTTATTTACAATTAAATTAAAAAAAGACAAACTTTTTCATAAACAGCAAATAATCTTCATTTCTAATCCTTCAAAAAAGTATTTAACTCTAGTGAAAGTTAGTAGATAGTAACTTATCTAAATCGTTGAATCTTCAATTATTGTTTTTAAAGGTCAGCGAATTTTATTTATAGAGGACGGCGTAGATTAGTCCTCTATAAATAATGCGAATCAAGGGTTAAAACAGAGAATAAATAGAGATGCTGCCAGTTTGCCGTAGCAATGAACGAATAAACCTTCTCCAGACCTGATTTTTGAGCCGTTTTGAACGTCTGTTTTCTCTATTATCCAATTAAACAAAGA
>JBBSIE010000010.1:0-63492 GCA_038232235.1 Pyrinomonadales bacterium
CCATTCGGCATCAGTCAAATCGGTTGAATAAGAGCGTCGAGAAATAGGCATAGATTTGTCCTCCCTTGAGCGAAATAACTCAAGAATATCAACAACTTCAAAATAAGTCGCTGAAAACGCACTTCTTAAACAGCCTCTAGTATTCCGTTGCTCGGATTACAACTGTAAATATTCAAATCGTCAGCCGTACCTTTGCGGAGAGCGGTTTTCATTTGACTTTCGATTGACGACGAGCCGTAACAGCCGTTGAACCACGTCGGATTATTCGTGTAATCAACGCCATTGGTCGCGGCGAGTTTGAACGAATAACCAGTGTTATTATTACTGTAAGCATTATTTAAAACCTGAATTTGCGAATCAATCCCTCCTTGATCTATGTTGCCGTCCGAATATCCCGAACCTTGCGTAATTACGTGAAAATAAACTGTAATTTCACTGCCGCCTCCGCCCGTTCCAGGGGTCGGAGTTGGTGTTGGTGTACTTCCGGGCTTTCCCTTATTGCCGTTGGCTTTATCAGTTTCACGCTGAACCAGCTTATTTTCAAAATCATTTTCCATCGCGGCAATCTTTATAGGATTATGGTCAGTTCCGCAAGCTCGCTGGCTGTGAGCAAATATAGGAACTTTATCAAAAAGCTGTTCTTTTGAATCACTGCGTTGCGCGCTGATTTTAAAATTTAATCCGATCAATGCTATGGTGAACACAGCGAACCCGATTACTGCAGTTAAAATACGAAATTTGTTCATTTATTATTTATCTCCCTTAAATTTTGGTTTTAGAAAAGCGAAATATGTTGGGAATTATAAAAATTTTAAGGGCGGCAACAAAGATAGCTTTTCTTTGTCAAGTGAATAAAAGAACAAAACACGACAAAAAGGAGATTTTTCTATTTTCACCGGACTTTTCGTCAAGAGTTTTTTGTTATACAAAAATGTAGAAATAAGCATAATCGTTCATCCGCCAAGGTGTTACGAAAGACTTATAAAGTTTTGGATAATGTAAAAACGCAGACTTTTTCCGCACCGAATTCTTTCAAGATTTTGGCGCAATTGGAAACAGTCGCGCCGGAAGTGAAAACATCATCAATCAGCAATATCTTTTCGTCTTTGATAAGATGCGGTCTTTTAACTTCAAAAGCATTTTTAACGCTCATTTCACGTGCTTTATTGTCCATCGCGGCGCGGTGCATCGGCGTGTGAATTTTGCGGATAAGACTTTGTTCGTCGAGTTTTATGTCGGTGGCTTTGGCTAAAATTTTAGCTAAAACGGCGGCTTGATTAAATCCGCGTTCAAAAAAACGTCTTTTCGAGAGTGGAACGGGAATTATCAGCGAAATATCTTGAAATGCGGAATTTTGGAAACGCTTGATAAAAAGGTTTTTCAGCCGTTTGGCGACAAACGGTTCGCGTTTGAGATTGAGAACGGAAGCCGCAAGCGCGTGTTCGTAACCGCCGACGGCAAGCACGAAATCATAAAATTGTTCGTCGCAAAGATGACAAAAGGTTTTAAAATTTGAAGGTTTCGGATGCAGAAAACGTCCGCATTTGCCGCATAAAGTTTCCGCGCCGGAAAAAATCAATGTCTTTTCCCAACAAAATTTACAGGCAACTCCGTCAGCCGAATTTTCGACGCTGCTATTGCAAATTCGGCAGGCTTGAGGATAGGCGAGCGTTAAAAGCGAGTCATAAATTTTATAAAACATAAAATTTCAAAATAAAAAGTAAAAAGTAAAAAGGCAAAAGTAAGCAATCTTGTTCGACAATCGGCAGTTTTACTGAAAGCGAATATATTTACTTTTTACTTTTGCCTTTTTACCTTTTACTTTGAAATTTTTACTCTTCATCAAGTAAGCCTTTTTCCTGCAATTCCTGACAATTAAGGCAGTAACGCGCCCACGGAACGGCGTTCAGACGTTTCTGACTAATCTCTTGTTCACAATTCTGACACGCGCCGTATTCTTCGTCGGCAATGCGTTCTAACGCTTCGTTAATCAAAAGCAGTTGCCGACTTTCATTTTCCGAAACCGCCAGCATCACATTTTTTGAATAGTTTCTAACCGCTAAATCCACCGGATCGGGCGTTTCCGAATCATCAACCGAAAGGTCGTTGCCCGCCAGTTTTTGGATCAGAAGTTCTCGTTCGGCGATTAATTTTTCTTTAACTTCTTCTAAGTTTATTTCGTTCATTTTTGATATGGAAACCCCTTGATTATTGTATAAGCTCGATAAAGTTGTTCTAACATTACGACCCGCGCCATCTCGTGCGTCAAAGTCAGAAACGACAAGGATAAACTAAAGTCAGCCTTTTCGACAACCTCAGACGCGACACCTTCCGCGCCGCCGATGACAAAAGCGATTTCCTTAAATGCGCGATTTTGCCAATTTTCGATTTTCCCGGCTAGTTCGTGCGAAGAAGTCGAGCGTCCCTTCACGTCCAATAAACAGACGAATGAGCTTTGATTCACTTTTTCCAAAATTCGTTTGCCTTCATCTTCTTTGCCACTGTCTTTAATTTCGACTATTTCAAACTTTACAAAATGCGAAAGACGCTGCAAGTATTCTTCCTGCAACGCCCGCCAATTTTTATCTTTAGTTTTGCCAATCCAAACGAATCGAAAGTGCATCATTCCTTTACCGTAATTAACAACTGTCCTATATCATTGTTAAAACTTAGAGAAATTTTTTCCATTGAATAAGAATAAATTGAATTATCACTTTCAATTGTTATCCAAAATTGATTAACAAAAATTAACTTCACACTTTCGGAGAAAAACCAATCAGGTGGATTTACAAGGAGAGTTGTTATAGTCTTAGCTGATTGATATTTTTTTCTATCTGAATTGTCGGCAGAAATTGTAACCTCCTTTCCAACCCATTTAAACAACTCCCGAACTTTATTTGAACGCAAATCAATTAATTTTTGAAAAACTTCGTCACTTGCTTTAACTGTTTCCGAACCTTTTCTTACCCAAGCAATTCCGCCAAAATGCGGAGTTTCACCACTATATTCAACTTCAACACGAATACAATATTTTTCATCTTTCTCATAGACTTCTGATCTCCAAATTATTGCAGGATAGATTTTTTCAGCTTCCCTGCGGATTGCTTTTTGAACATTATCAAGATTTTTGATACCTTGAGCTGTGCCATCATCCCTTTCACCAATTAGAATCACAGCTTTATGTTCAGGTCTAACAGAGTTTGCAAAAGCAACCAGTGTTTTAAGCAAATCTTTGAGATCATTTTCGGTTTTGCGTTCAAGTAAATAATCTTCCCAATAAAATTCGTTCATAACCTAAAGGTCTTCAGGAATTTCAACTTTTTTTGCATCGCGCCAAAGCCTTGCGAGATCGTAAAAATCACGCGCTTCTTTTTCAAAAATATGCACGATAAAATCACCGTAATCGAGCAAAACCCATTCGGCGTTGTTGTAGCCCTCAATGCGAATTGCTTTTGATTTTAATTGTTTTTTGAGCTGTTCGTTAATTTCGTCGGAAATCGCCTGCACCTGCCGCTGATTTACGCCGCTGCAAATGATAAAAAATTCCGTAAAACTGGCGATCTCGCGCAAATCGAGCGCAATCATATCAAACGCTTTTTTGTCGCTCGCGCAAGCCAAAGCGAGTTTTACCTCGTCGTCGAGTTCGGCAAAAGGCGTTACGGCTTGTTCAATTTCAATCGTTTCCGTCGTGTCGTGCTGTAAAGTTTTTTCCTGTGTCGCTTCCATAATTTCGGTCATTAATTATTTTCCTTAAATGTAAAGGTCGTATTTTTCGATGTATTTTGCAACCTCTTCCGGCACAAATTCGCGCCAATCGTTTTCTTTTTCTCTAATTTTACGCCGAATTTCCGTTGCCGAAATGTTCAGTTGAACCGCGTCGGTGATATAAATTTGTTGTTCTTTGTTCTTATCGAAATTTTCTGTCTTTGCGTCTTTGCGTCTTTGCGTCTTTGCGTTAAAAATTCCCCGCAAATCAATAATTCTTTTTTTTATTTCATCGGTAACGTGCGAAAACCCGATTTCATAATCGAGGCGCGTTACGACAATAATATTAACAGTCGTCAAAACAGTTTCCCATTCGCGCCACGTCGTAATTTCCTGCCACGAATCCGCGCCCATTACGAAAAAAGTCTGCGCGGCTTTTAATTCATTTTTCAATTTCGCCAAAGTTTCAAAAGTGTAAGGTCTTTCGGGCGCGTCGAGTTCGATTTTGGAAATTTTAATGTGCGGTTCGTCATTCGTCGCCAGAGCGAGCATCGCGTAACGATGCAGCGCGGAAGTCGGGTTCTTATCTTTTTTGTGCGGCGCGTGAAAAGCCGGAATAAAAACGAATTCGTCAAGTTCAAAAATCTCGGTCAATTTCAGCGCAATCGTCAAATGTCCGTTGTGAAGCGGATCGAAACTTCCGCCGTAGAATGCGATTTTCTTCATCTTTCCAAAAGCCGGCGAAAATGGTCAACAATTTCAAATAAAATTTCTTCGGGACAACTCGCGTCGTCAACAAAAAACAAATAATCGCCGAGATGATTGTTAACGGTAAATTGGTGTCCGCGATACTCGAATTCGAGCCACATTTCGACAACGCCGTCGGTCAAAAATTCGGTAATTTCCGCGTCTTCCAACTCTTCGACGTGATCGGCAACTTCATCAAAAAAAACGACTTCCGGCATATCAACAAAATGCCGCGAACCGTCGCGCATTTTTTCTTCAAGTTTTTCGTCAAACATCGCTAGTTTCGGTCAAATCAATCTCCGTCTTTTTGTTTTCCGCTTCGATTAATTTTATTTCGTTTAATTTCTGCGCGACCGCAAAAACCAAATCCTGCGTTCCCTGATTCGTTACAGCGGAAATTTCCATAAACGGCTTATTATCTTTTTTGGCAGCTTCGCGCAGATTTTCCAATCTTCCCGGCTCATCAAGCGCGTCTATTTTTGTCGCCACGACGATTTGCGGGCGCGTCGCCAGATTTTCGTCGTAATTCGCCAGTTCGCGGTTGATGATTTCGTAATCTTCGACCGGATTTCTGCCCGAAAGCGAAGAAACGTCAACGAGATGCAAAATCAATTTCGTGCGTTCGACGTGGCGCAAAAATCGGTCGCCCAAACCCGCGCCTTCTGATGCGCCTTCGATCAAACCGGGAATATCGGCGACGACAAAAGTTTTGAATTCGCCGAGATCAACCACGCCGAGATTCGGTTCGAGCGTCGTAAACGGATAATCGGCGATTTTCGGTTTCGCGGCGGAAATAACCGAAATCAAAGTGGATTTTCCGGCGTTTGGAAAACCGACTAAACCGACATCGGCGATCAGTTTTAATTCCAACTGCAATTCGAGTTCTTCACCGGGTCTGCCCGTGTAATGAAAACGCGGTGCGCGGCGCGTCGAGGTCGCAAAATGCTGATTTCCCCAACCGCCTTTGCCGCCTTTTGCTGCAAGAAAACGCTGTCCGGTTTCAGTAAAATCGAAAAGCAGTTCTTCGGTTTCAGCGTCAAAAACCTGAGTTCCAATCGGGACTTTGACGAGTTCGTCCGCGCCGTCTTTGCCGTGCCGGTTCGAGCCTTCGCCGTGTCTGCCGCGCTCGGCTTTGTGTTCCGGGTTATAGCGCAAATGCAGCAGTGTGTTGTAACCTTCATCGGCTTCCATCCAAATATCGCCGCCTCTGCCACCGTCGCCGCCCGAAGGTCCGCCGCGCGGAATAAACTTTTCACGCCGAAAAGCCGTTACACCGTCGCCGCCGTCACCGGCTTTGATTTTAATTTTAACTCGGTCTATAAACATTTTTTCTTGTATTACAGATATTTTTCTCTGTTGAAACTCAAAAGAATTTAACAAACCGGAGAAAATTATTTTTCGCAAGCGTGGTTATTCTGAGTAATTATAATTTTAGATTTGAATCAATCTTTATGCAAATGAAACAAATTTTCAGACTCATCATAAATTTGCCGGTTTTCAAAAATATTCCATAAAAATTTTTATTTCCGGGAACTTTATAAAAAAATCGGTGTCTAAGAATTATTCTATTTGTAAAACTACTTTTAGCGTATAATTATTCCAAATCGGTCAGAGGAAAAATTATGACTAAAAAGCTATGTTTGTCGCAATATTTGCTTTAATTTTATTTCCTGCAAGCATTTTTCCGCAAACGCCACCTGTTTTAACTGATAATGATTTAAATCCACCGGAATATTTTACGATTGGTGATATTACCGGAAGTATTGGAGGTGCAAAAGCGGTTTATCTGGCGAAGCCGACATTTCCAAACGAAGCAAAGGAGGCAGGTGCGGAAGGAAAAGTTAAAGTTGAAATCGAGATAGACGAAGAAGGCGGCGTAACTTCCGCAAAAGCGGTTTCGGGCGATCAATTATTTTACGGAACCGCGCAAAATGCGGCGTTAAAATCAAAGTTTTTAACGCCGAAAATAAACGGTCAGCGTGAAAAAATCGTGGGCTATCTCAATTATAATTTTACGATTGAAACGCCGAATTGGTTTAAGGTCGGCTACGATTTGGCGATGGTCGAAAAAGTTCAGTCGCTTTATTTTTTGCAAACCGCGATTATCAAAAAGGCTGTGTCGTCGGATTGGCAGACGGAAAATGATTTAATTTTGAAATTAGACGAAATAAGACGCGCCAATCCGAATAAAAATTTGCCGATTTTTATTGCCGACAAAATAGATCTCTATAAAGACAAAAATCGCATCGGTCAACAAGTTGAAGGACAATTGATCATTCCGCAGCAAAATTACGAGCAGGTTTCCATTTCGCAAAGGCTGGTTTCAGCACTTCGCGGACGTTTAGGAAATGACGAAAAAAGTCTTTGGCAATTTAATCTGGGCGTTGCTTTTGTTGAATTTCAGGAAACTTTTCGCAATCCGAAAACGCGGCGTGAATCTTTTGAATTTCTCAAGCGTTTCGTGCAGAATGCGCCGTTCGATATACAACCCGCGTTTTTGGAACAATTAAAAAATCTAACGAGTTTAGCGGGACAAAAAATTTCCGATGAAGACAGGATAGAAATCGGAAAAATAATTGCAAATCTGCAAAAAATCAAATAAATATCTTTACCTTTTGCGTGGTAAAGTTTAATATTGCATATCTTAACTTTTACGAAATATGGAGGCAGCTATGAAAAAACAAATTCTTCTTGTAGTTTCAATTCTTTTAGTCGGTTTTTCAATCGTTTCAGCGCAAATACCGAAAACGATTTCCGGCGGTGTGCTGAACGGCAAAGCGCAAAATTTACCCGCTCCTGAATTTCCGGCGGCGGCAAAAGCCGTTAATGCGAGCGGCACGGTCAATGTGCAGGTTACGATTGACGAAGACGGAAACGTAACATCGGCAAACGCGATTTCAGGACATCCTTTGTTGCGGGCAGCCGCCGTAGATGCCGCCCGCCAAGCTAAATTCACACCGACGCAGCTTTCGGGACAAGCGGTGAAAGTTACCGGCGTGATCATTTATAATTTTACTCCGGCAGCTTCCGCTGATCCGGCACAACCGCCGATGCCTGTGTCTGAAGGAAATATTTCCGGCGGCATAGTCAATGGAAAAGCGAAAAATTTAGCAATTCCGGCTTATCCGGCGGCGGCGAAAGCGGTCGGTGCGGAAGGCGCGGTGAATGTGCAGGTTACAATTGACGAAAACGGCGACGTTGTTTCCGCAAGTTCCGTTTCCGGTCATCCACTGCTCAGACAAGCCGCCGAAACCGCCGCTTTTGCGTCAAAATTCAAACCGACTTTATTAAACGGTCAAGCCGTCAGAGTTACCGGCATAATCGTTTATAATTTCACGGGCGGAAATTCAGCGATGAGTAAACCCAACTGGTTTAAAACCGGATTTGATTTGGCAAGTATTCAATACAATCCGTCGTTGATAAATTTGAATGTAAGTTCAATTAGTAAAGTTCTCCAACCCGACTGGACGGCGGAAAATCAACAACTCCAAAGTTTGTCGGAAATAAAACAAGCCGAAAATGCCGGACAAACAAAGAGTTCGCCGGCTTTGATTGACGCTGCACAGTCTTTGATTGCTTCACTACAAAGTCGTCTTGGCAGTGACGAATTAAAATATTGGCAGTTTAATACGGGCTTGCGTTTGAGCGAAGCGTTGGCGAAATTCAGGAACGCAAATGAAAAACAGAGCGCGTTAGATTCGCTTCGTCAGCAAATTCAGTCCGCGCCAAGCAGTGTTTCACCGGAATATCTTGCCGATTTACAAAAAATCACGGCAATTTTGGAAAAGCAAAAACAAACCGCCGATGATATGCAGCAAATCGGTTTAATTATGCCGAAACTGTTTTTGAATGACGGATCACCAAAAAGAGTTATCTTATTACCTTGAGCATAAAAGAGCGAGTTTTAGCGGCGGCGGGAATTCTTGCGGCATCGGCGGGCGTATTTGTAATTACTTATTTTAACCCGACGAACGCCGGATTTTTCCCCGTCTGTCCGCTTCACGCGATGACCGGATTGAACTGTCCGGGCTGCGGTATGACGCGCGGTTTTCACGCGCTTTTTCACGGCGACGTTTTGGGTGCGCTTCACTTTAACGCACTTTTGCCGGTTTTTTTATTTGTCGGAATTTATCTGTTTATTTCGCTTGGTTTAATCGTCGTCAGAGGTCGCGGTTTGTCATTTAATATTTTCAAGCCTTATTTAGTGTGGGGATTTCTGTTTGCTTTGATCGCTTTTGGTGTTGTCAGAAATCTTCCGTTTTATCCGTTCTCACTTTGGCTTTATGAAAAAAACGCCATAAATCTTCTTCGGCTGGTTTGTTTCAGCATTTTTTTGTCTTGTGCGAACTACAAAGAAAAAACATAACGCCATCGCTGCGCTGAACGATTCGGTTTTTTGTATTTCCATTCTCGTGAAAAATGCCGATTCCGAGAAAAGATTTTCAATCGGAACGGGCTTTTTGATTGCCGACAACTTAATTGCCTCCGCACTGCGCGTTCAATCGAAATCAGAAGAACTTTTTAAATACTCTAAAAGCTCATCCTCGCAGCTGGTTGCGTGGAAAAGATTCAGTTCGGGTGAAACAATTGGAAATGTAGCAATGATTGACGTGAACGAAGATATTTTTTCGGATTTAACATTGATGCCGGGCAACAGCGGTGCGCCGGTTTGCGATTTGAAAACCGGCAAAGTTCTCGGAGTTACAACGAGCGTTTTATATTTGGGAAATGAAACCGTTCGATGCGGAATTGCCAAGAAATCTCAAAATTTGACGGAACTTTTGCAGAAATTACAGCAATAACGGGTTAAATACATTCTTTAACAATTAAATTCCTGCGTTTGAAAAAATGAACCGTTTTTAATTGGCATCATTTGTAATATAATTTACATCTTATGAATAATACGTAGCTTTTGAGTAATAAACAGGCTCGATTTATCTAATTCGGTAAGTTTGTCCTTAAAATCTATATTTTTGTAATACAAGTAAATTTAAAGGTAAGGAGATTAAAAATGGACAGACGCGAATTCTTACAATCAGGAACAATTTTCGGTGCTTTAATAGCGGTGTCGGGTTTTTCAATGGCTTCGGCGTGTGCGACTAAAAATCTTGCTGTTGGCACAGCAATTGATGATGCCGTCAGCACAGATAATGACAATCTTCCATTCAAAAAGGTGATTAAAACGGATGCCGAATGGAAGAAAATTTTAACGCCCGAACAATATCGGATAACAAGACAAGCCGGAACGGAAGCACCATATTCGAGTCCGCTTAATGACATTCACGACAAAGGCACTTTTGCTTGCGTATGTTGCGACTTGCCGCTTTTCAGTTCTGAAACCAAATTTGAGTCCCACACAGGCTGGCCTAGTTTTTACACGCCGATCAAGAAAATTAATGTCAAGGAAAATGTTGATAATAGTCTGCTGGAAACGCGCACGGAAGTTTTATGCAACCGGTGCGACGCACATCTCGGTCACGTTTTCGACGACGGTCCTAAACCAACAGGACTTAGATATTGTATGAACGGCGCGGCGATGAAATTTATTAAGGCATAAAGGCGCAAAGCGAGTCCAAATTCCAAAGTTAAAGACCAACTAACTTTGGACTTACAAATGTTGCGCCAAAAGCCACGACATTAAATCCTTTTCGCCGAGCGCGTTCATCCAGACGTTATGACCGACGTTTTCGTATTCGTTATATTTAACGCTGCCGCCGTTGGCTTTGAGTGCCGCAGCAATTTGGCGCGATTCGGTAACGGGAACAATTACATCATCTGCGCCGTGAAAGAGCCAAGCCGGTGCTTTGCCGACTTTTTTTGCCAGCGCATCGAATCTGTCGCCTTTTGAAATGGAACTTCCGCCGCAAATTGAAATCAACGCGGCAAATTTTCTCGGAAACTGCGAAGCCAGATGCCAAACGCCGTAACCGCCCATCGAAACGCCGGTTAGATAAATTCTCTTTTCGTCCGCGTTAAATTCTTCGACAGTTGGTGTGAGCGATTTCATCACCATTTTTTCCATCACCGGATCAGACCAATAACTTCCCGAGCGGCATTGCGGAAGCAGAATAATCGCCGGAATTTGTCCGAGATAATGTTTCGCAATCGCACTGCCCGCGCCCGTCGTCGGCACGAAACCGCCGCTTCCGCGTTGTCCGATTCCGTGCAAAAAAATAATCACCGGCAAATTCGGCGTGTTTTCAGCGTTCGGCGGAAGATGGATTTGAAAAATGTAATCTTCTGAATCAATACTTACCGTGCATTTTTCGAATTTTCCCGACTCACTTTTGGCGGAAACGGCGGAAGAAAGCAAACCGCCCAACATTGACATTAAATCATTTTTCATATTTCAATTTTAATTGTGAGTATTTATGATGAACAACTGACCGCGACACGCATATTCTCAGGCGGCGGCAATGTGTTAAAGCGTTCCATTCCGGCGTGTTCTTCAAACGGACTTTGCAGGACTTTGAGAAGCGCATCAATTTCAGCGTAATTCCCTTTTTGCGCTGCTTCAATCACATTCTGCGCGATGTGGTTGCGAAGAATGAATTTAGGATTGATTTGCAACATTCGCTCACGCCTTTTCACGCCAACACTTTTTTCCGAAATTAAACGTAACCGATACTCTTTAGCCCAACCGTCAAAACTTGTCGGATCAATAAACATCGCTTGCAGTAAATCATTTTTTTCATTTTCGCCCGAATTAAAATCAGCCAATCGGCGAAAAAATAAAGTGTAATCAATCCGATTTTCCTGCAAAATGCCCAACAATTCATCAATCAATTCTGAATCTTCGTCTTTTTGCGTGTTTAGTCCGAGTTTTTCGCGCATCAGTCTGCCGAATTTTTCGGTGAAAATTTGTGGATATTCATTCAAAATCTTTTCCGCATCTTCGGGTTCGATCAGCGAAACCAGCGTTTGCGCGAGTTTATACAAATTCCACAGACCGACGTTCGGCTGTTGATTAAAAGCGTAACGTCCGGCGTAATCCGAATGATTGCAGATAAATCCGGCATCGAATTCGTCGAGAAATCCGAACGGACCGTAATCAATCGTCAAACCTAAAATTGACATATTATCCGTATTCATTACGCCGTGCGAAAATCCGACGGCTTGCCACTTAGCCATAAGTTCGGCGGTTCGCGTTACGACTTCGCGCAAAAATTGCAGATACTTGTCTTCGGCTTCGATGAATTGCGGATAAAATTCACGAATCACATAATCGGCAAGTTGGCGAACTTCGTCATATTGCCCGCGATAATAAAAAAGTTCAAACGAACCGAAACGAACGTGCGATGGCGCGACGCGCGTTAAAACAGCCGAAGTTTCAACGGTTTCACGATAAACCGGCGCGTCGCTGCCCGTAATGCAAAGTGCGCGTGTCGTCGGAATGCCGAGCGCGAACATCGCCGCCGAACACAGATATTCACGGATCGTCGAACGCAAAACGGCGCGTCCGTCGCCCATTCTTGAAAAAGGTGTTAAGCCTGCGCCTTTCAATTGAATATCAAAGCGTTCGCCTTTTTCATTGATGACTTCGCCGAGCAAAATCGCGCGTCCGTCACCTAATTGCTGCACAAATGTTCCAAATTGATGTCCGGCGTAAATTGCTGAAATCGGTTCGCTATTCGGCAAAAGTTTGTTGCCCGTAAAGTATTCGACAAATTCAGGTTTTGCCGTTTCTCCTGCGTCTAAACCGATTAATTCCGCAACTTTTTTGTTGAAACTGACTAAATAAACCGATGGCAAAGGTGTCGGTTGAACTCGCCGGAAAAATTTTTCGGGAAGACGAGAATATGTGTTGTCGAAATGCAAATTGTCGAGAGTTGTCATATTTATAATTAAATATTTGCGTCCAATACAATCAAGTATGATATTTTGTGAATTTTGCTTACTTCGTTTATAGCATTTCAAACTTTTTCAAAGCTATTTTTAGAAAACCAAATCGGATCTGAACGCGAGAATTTTCATCTTTCATAAGTCAGTTAATGCGAACATTAGCCTGTATTTCAAGTAAATTGTTTGAAACCACCGAATTTTTTATGTCAGAATTGACAAACGGTTTTTGCAAGAACACTCACGCAACTATTTTGTCCTGTTAATTTAGCTTTCCAGCATTTGCTCAACCACGCCGTAACTTGCCTGCAAAGCGTCGTTTAACTTATCTGGTTCAGAACCGCCGCCTTCTGCCATATCAGGTTTGCCGCCGCCGCGTCCGCCGACGATTGGCGCGATTTCCTGCACGATTTTTCCGGCTTTTACTTTGTCGGTCAAATCGTCGGACACGCGGACGATAAACGAAACTTTATCTTCTTCGCGTCGCGCCAAAACGACCACGCCGGATTTTATTTTCGCCAAAAGCGTGTCGGACAAATGGCGCATTCCGCCTTTGTCCAAGCCTTCGATAATTTTGGCGATCACTTTTACGCCGCCGACATCTTTGGCTTCGTCGCCATTGCTCGAAACACTACCGATTGCGCCAGTCGCAATTTTCATTTTCAAATCGTCATTTTCGCGGCGCATTCGTTTTAATTCTTCCTGTAATTTTTCAATCGCGTTCGGCAATTGGTCGCGCTGAGTTTTCAAAAAACCGAGCGATTCGTTAATCATTCGCTCGTCTTCGCGGAAACGCTCGAACGCATCAAAGCCGGTAATTGCGCGAATTCTTCTGACACCGGAAGCAATCGCTTCGTCCGACGTGATTTTAAAACTGCCGATGTCGCCCGTTGCGCGGACGTGCGTTCCGCCGCACAATTCTTTTGAAAACGTGCCTTCGCCGATGCTCAAAACGCGCACATCCGCGCCGTATTTCTCGCCGAACAAAGCCATCGCGCCCGACTGCATCGCTTCTTCGATCGATTTTATATCGGTATTTACCGCGTCATTTTTCAAAATTTCCCGATTGACCAAATCTTCAATCTGCCGAATTTCTTCGTCGGAAATCGGCTGATAATGCGTAAAATCAAACCGCAGATAATTCGGCGCGACCACCGAACCGGCTTGTTTAACGTGCGTCCCTAAAACTTCGCGCAGTGCGGCGTGAACAAGATGTGTCGCCGTATGATTGCGCCGTGTCGCATCGCGCTTTTCTGCGTCAACCGTCGCTATTAATTCATCACCGACTTTGATTGAGCCTTTTTCGACTTTCGATTTATGCAAAATCAAATCTTTAATCGGCGCGAAAGTATCCTGCACTTTTATTTTCGATGTTTCATTCGTCAAAAATCCAATATCGCCGACTTGTCCGCCTGATTCGGCGTAAAAAGGCGTTTCGTCCAAAACTATTAAACCTTCTTCGCCTTGTTTTAGTTCTTCAATTTGCTCGTCGTCTTTGACGATTGCCACGACTTTCGCGTTTTCAATTTGCGTAGTATCGTAACCGTGAAATTTATTCGCGCCGACTTTTTCCAAAAGTTCGTGATAAATCGGGCTGATAATAGATTTGCGCTCGGTTTTACCAACTTCAGAATTTTGTTGAAGTTTTACGAGTAACTTGTTGAATCGCTCATCAAACAAATCTTCAGGGTAAGCAATTCCTGTTTTCTCCTCAACTTTCAGACGAATTAAATCTTTTGGCGTTCCAAATGTATCGTAAAGTTTCGCTAAATCTTCAAATAATGGCGGAGGCGGCGCGTCAATTAAAGCTTCTCCGACCTTTTTTGGTTTTCGACTTTTAATTGCCTCACCCATAAATTCAGCAAAACCTTTCTGTCCGCCAAATTTATCAAGATTTTGATTCAATTGTTCTAATTGCTCCGCGTCAAGAGATTTGGAAAAATCAATATCTTTTAACTTCTCCGAAAAATCAGTCGGAACGGTTTTCAAATCGAATATTGACAAAACTTCGTCTAATTTTCTCAATCCAACCGTCAATGTATTGCCAAATCTTTCTTCCTCAAGCCGCACCATTTTCGAGATAAATTCGCGCTGTGTTTCAAGTTCGGGATAAGCATCTTTCATTTGGTCAACGACGAAATCGCAGACTTTGTAAAAAAACAAATCTTCCAAACCGAGATGTTCGCGCCCGTGATAAATGGCGCGGCGCATAATTTTCCGCAAAACGTAAGCGCGTCCTTCGTTGCCGGGCAAAATCCCGTCGGCGATGGAAAACGCCGTCGTTCGCGCGTGGTCGGCAATCACGCGGCAGGCAAATTGTTTCTGTTCATCTAAATTTTCGTAAATGCTCATAAATCAAATTTTAAGTCCAAAGATGTTTTCTGACATCAATAAGCCTTTTTAATGTTGAATTGTCTTCTGAATATTGCTTTTCGTCTAAATCATTTTCGGTTTCAATTCTTTTCAGCCACCAATTATATAGAAATTGTATCTCCGCTTTAGCGTTTTTTGTTTCTTCAGTATGTTCCCAATCAATATGCTCAAGCCGATCTTCTTTTTCAACAAAATCCTTCAGAACTTGGAAACAGGCATAAAGAATCACAACATCTTTATCGCACCAATCATCCGTCAAATTTTCAATTTTCAGACAACTTGAAGGTTTCATTATTTAATTGGCGCAATTTCGTCCAAATGCTTCCACGCCTCGTTTTCGCGCGAATCATTCCAATACTTTCCAAGAGATTTTTCACTTAATAAAGCGGTTTCCGACATCTCGCTCGCCTGCATCAGATTTACGCTTAATTCCCAAAGCTGCTCCATCGTTTTCAGCCGGTTGGTGACGGCTTCGGGCGACATATCAATTTTCATTTTCGAACCTCTCGATGTCCGCCAAATCCTGTAATCTTCCGCTGATTTGTTTCATCTGAATCAAACCTTCTTTTGAAACCGAAAAAACCGTTCCGCGATTCCATTCGAATGCTTTTCGATTTTGCCAGACTTCGTTTAACGCTTCGGTGACGAGCAAAAAATCAATCGTAATCAGCGATTTCGTTTCTTTGTCAATTTTAGAAATTCTACGAATCTCAATTTTTCCGTCGTGAAAATGAAGCGGTAAGCCTTCGACATCGTAACCGAAACTTTGTGCGATGCGCCAAACCTCGTCCAAATCATCGGAAAGAATCAGCAAATCAATATCAATCGTCGCTCTTGGGAAACCGAGAATCGCCATCGCCCAACCGCCGCACACCGCATAATCAATTTCGCGCTCGTTCAGAGCGTTTGTGATATTCGTAAATTCATCAAGCAAAGTCGCCATCGAACTCTATTTTTCCTGCGCCAATTGCGCCGTAAATTCGACAATCGGCTTTATCAAACTCGTTTCATAATTTGAATGAACGCCTTCCATCACAACCGCCATTCTCTCCAAACCTGCGCCCGTGTCAACCGACGGCGCGGGCAACTGTTCCAATTCATAAACGCCTTTCGCAGTTTCGACGCGGTTATACTGCATAAAGACGAGGTTCCAGATTTCCATCGTCGTGTCGCCTTCTTCGGCGTTGACTAAATCGGCGCGGTTTTTTTCGGGATTTTCCGGCTCGTCGCCGAGATAATAATTGATTTCCGAATTCGGTCCGCACGGTCCGGTGTCCGCCATTTGCCAGAAATTATCTTTTTTGCCGAACGGCAAAACCCGTTCAGGTTTCGCGCCCATTTTTATCCACAAATCTCTCGCTTCATTGTCAGCCGGAACTTCATCGTCGCCCTCAAAATAGGTGAACCACAAACGATTAACATCAAGTTTTAATTCATTGACGAGAAAATCCCACGCAAAATTTATCGCGTCTTCCTTGAAATAATCGCCGAAGGAAAAATTGCCGAGCATCTCGAAAAACGTATGATGTCTGGCAGTTTTTCCGACTTCATCCAAATCGTTGTGTTTGCCGCCCGCGCGGATACATTTTTGCGAACTCGCGGCGCGTGTGTATTCGCGTTTTTCGTTGCCGAGAAAAACGTCTTTGAACTGATTCATTCCCGCATTCGTAAAAAGAATCGTCGGATCGTTCGGCGGATAAACGGGACTTGAATGGACAACTTTGTGTCCGTGTTTTTCAAAGTATTCTAAAAATGCGCGTCTGATTTCGTTTCCGGTCATAATTAGAGGAATTTTATCATAAAGCAGACGCGAAAGGCATTATACAACCAAAAATGCCGGATGCTTTCGTAAAAAAGCATCCGGCATTTTCAGTTCAAAAAGGAGATGAATTAGAGAAACAACCCTTCATCGCAGTATTGCAGCGATGTCGGTTGCGCGGTGAGAGAAGTGTTTCAAAAATCGCTAAGTCGGATTATGTTTTTGAATTATTTCAGTCTTAAATTTCCAAAAACAACTTTAATCAGGCTTACACTATATTATTCGGGATATTGCCGATTTTAGATTCAGAAAAATAAAAAAAATTATAAAAATCTATAAAGGTAGTTTTTTTAGCACCTTACAAAAAAATTCCGGTTAGATGGGCGGATATTTTATCTTATAAAAATTTAATATTTTTCCTGAGCGCGGAAAATTTCCGTAAATTGTATTTCGCTTTCAGTGATGAGAGAATAAAACATCAAGTTAGATTATTAAATAAAAAATGTCCCCGGAAACAACGAAACAAGAAGAAGCAATTGAAAAAACTTATGATTTGCGCGTAACAATGCGTCTTCTGCGCTATCTCAAACCGTATTGGAAATTAGCATCGGTTGCGCTCGTGCTGACTTTTTTGACGAATATTTTGATCAGTTTGCAGCCTTATTTTACAAAAGTTGCGGTTGATGATTTTATTACGCCGAAACAAACCGACGGTATATGGCTGTTTTCGTTTGCTTTCTTTTGTCTTTTTCTGTTTCGATTTATTTTTTCATACATTCAGGAAATAATGCTTAATGTTGTCGGGCAACGAGTTATGTTCGATTTGCGGACGCAAATCTTTACCAAACTTCAGCAGCAGGAAGTCGCTTATTACGATAAAAATCCGGTCGGGCGCGTGATTACGCGAATAACTTCCGATGTTGACGCGCTTAATGAACTTTTCACAAGCGGAGTGATTGATGTTTTGGGCGACTTGGTGATTATCTTCGCCATTATCGGAATGATGTTTTGGCTTGATTGGAAACTTGCGCTCGTTTCTTTGATCACAGTTCCACTTCTTTTTGCGGCGACAAATTGGTTTCGCAAACGCGCCCGCATCGGTTTTGACAAAGTTCGCAGGCGCACCGCCAAACTCAACGCTTTTTTGCAGGAACATATTTCCGGCGCACAAACCGTCCAGCTTTTTAACGCCGAACAAAAAGCGCAGGATAATTTTCACGAAATCAACGACGAATACCGTGACGCGAACATCGAAACGATTTATTATTACGCGATTTTTTATCCGCTGGTTGATTTCATCGGCGCAATCGGCATCGCGCTGGTCATTTGGGCTGGCGGTTATATGATTTTGACCGACATTTCGGCGAGCGGAACGGCTTTGACTATCGGAATTGTCATCGCTTTTGTGCAATATTCGCAACAGCTTTTTCAGCCGATACGCGATCTTTCCGATAAATTTAATGTTTTGCAGGCGGCGATTGTCGCGTCGCACCGGATTTTTCTTTTATTGGATTTGCCGATTAAAATTAAAACGCCGGAAGTGGCGAAAAAGACCGGAAAAGCCGTCGGAAATATCGAATTTCAAAATGTTTGGTTTGCTTATAAAGACGAAGATTACGTTTTAAAAAATGTTTCGTTTTCGATAAATGTCGGCGAATCAATCGCTTTAGTCGGTCATACCGGTTCGGGAAAAACAACCGTTACAAATCTGTTGATGCGTTTTTACGATGTTCAGAAAGGTAAGATTTTACTGGACGGCGTTGATCTGCGCGATTGGGATTTAGAATCTTTGAGGGAAAATTTCGCCGTTGTTTTGCAGGATGTTTTTCTCTTTTCGGGTTCGCTCGCCGATAATATCAGGCTCGGCAACAAAGAAATTTCCGACGACAAAGTTACTTGGGCGGCGCGTGAAGTTCACGCCGACGAATTTATTGACAAATTGCCTGAAACTTATAATTCGCTGGTCAAAGAACGCGGCGCGGGGCTTTCCGTCGGACAAAAACAGCTTATTTCTTTTGCGCGTGCGCTTGCCTTTGAGCCTTCGATTCTGGTTTTGGACGAGGCGACAAGTTCGATTGATACGGAAACCGAACAACTGATTCAGCAAGCAGTTGACCGCGTAATGCAGTCGAGAACTTCATTAATTGTCGCTCATAGACTTTCAACCATTCAAAAATGTGATAGAATATTGGTCTTCCACCACGGTGAACTGCGTGAAGCAGGCACACACAACGAACTTTTGGGCAATCGCGGACTTTACTGGCGGCTTTATCAACTTCAATATGTTGAAGATAAATTGGAAAATCCGTCTGTGAATGTTGAAAATCAAAATCTAAGTTTGGAATCCGGTAACATCGGTTAATTAACTTTTATTTAACAAATCATCTTTCAAAAAAATGGAAAAGATATAAAATTTTTCTTATAATAATTCAATAGAATGTTCCCCGAAGTTATAAAACACGATCACTTAATTAATCAGTGTGAAAATACAATGAACGAAATTTTCGCACGATGCGTTGAAAACGCGCCGAATTTTGGTGTTCTAATTGATTTTTTCAAGGATTCACTGCGTAAATCCAGCCGCAAATATCTTTCCGTCAATTCGACTGAAAAAGCGACAATCGAAGAATTAAACGAATTTCTGCGGCAAATTCAAGCCGAAGATTTATTTATGGCACTGGCTTGCGCGGGCGGAAACGAACGTGCCTGGTGGGAATTTGATCAGCAGCACCGGAATTATCTGGAAAGGGTCGCGCGGCATTTAGCGAGAACCGAAATTGACGCGCAGGAAGTTGTAGATACGGTTTATGTCGAACTTTACGGCACGCGAGTGGTGAACGGCGAAAGGGTTTCAAAATTTTCTACATACAGCGGACGCGGCAGTTTGCGCGGTTGGCTGCGAACGGTTATCTGGCATTCGCTGGTTGATTTACACCGCGCCAGCCACGACGAAGTGTCCTTGGACGAGATGACGGAAAATGTCGGCGAAAGTTTCACTCACGCAAGTTTTGCAGAAGTCAATTTGGGCGGCGAAAGTGAAATGATAGATCAAATTACCAAAGACCGTTATCGAAAAGCGACGCTCACGGCGATTGAAAATGCTTTTGCGAATTTGGAAGATCACGAAAAACTCCTTCTGCTTTATTATCACGTTGAAAATATGAAACTGCGCGAAATTGCGCGGCTTGTCGAAGATTCCGAATCGCCGCTGCGCGGTTGGTTTCAAAGAAAATCATCCAATCGTGAAAAAAATCCCGCCAGTCGCACTCACGAATCAACTATTATGCGCTGGCTGGAAAAAAGTTATTCAAAGGTTATGAATTCCTTCCGCACGGAGCTTTACAAAACTCATAATTTGAGCAATGAAGAAGTAGAAATATGTCTGGAACTTGCCACACAAGACCTTGCCAGCCCGAATCTTTATCGAAATCTTATGACAACTTAAACCACATTTCTCACATCCGAAGTAAATTATTTATCACTATAAAACCAAAATTTATGCAAATTATTGAGATTAGCTTCGTCTTTTAATCGGGAGGCTGGAACTAAAAATGGCACATCATAAACAACCGGATTTGGAAAATATAAAAATTCAAGGACTGCTTGAGCAATACCTGCGCTTAAAAATTTCCACTAACGATTTGACGGGAGAAGAGCAGCATTTGGAAGAAGATTATTTGACGGCTTTTGTTGAGGGCAACTTGAGAGAAAGGGAAACTCAGCCGATTGTTAAACATTTGGTCAATTGTTCATTCTGCCGCCATAAAACGGCGGAACTCGTCAAACTCGATTTAGCTTTTGCGAATGAAGAATTAACAATTACGGTTGACGAAAACCAGCCTTCAAAAGTTTCCGAAGTTTTAAGCGGTTTGTTGTCAAGAATTTTCGGCAATAACGAAGAAGCTGTTTTCGCTCATCAAGAGAAGGAAGAAAATTCGGAAAATCAGAAAAATTCGGAAACAGATAAAAAATAGAATTTAAAAGAACCGACGGTTAATGAATTTGACGCTTGGGCTGTTAAAACATCCGTCGGTTTTTTGTTTTAAATAAAAATTTCATTCGTAGAACATTAAATTTCGCTGTAGAATTTATTGTTGAGTTTATCTCAGTCTGTATTTTCAGCCTTCTTAGAGTTATAATTAAAGTCAAATATATTATATTTTTAGCTGGAGATTATAATTTGCCAAAAAACGATCAAGATTGTTTGCCGAAAACGCATACCATTTCGGTAAAAAAGATTGCCGAAGCACATCTGCCGACACAAATCGGCGAGTTCAAAATTGCAGGTTATCGCTCCTTAAATAGCAGCGAAGAATTTGTTGTTTTGCTCAAAGGCGAAATGCGGGCGGAAACACCGACGCTGGTGAGAATTCATTCTCAATGTTTGACGGGCGATGTGTTCGGTTCGATCAAGTGTGATTGCGGTTTGCAGCTCGAAAAAGCGATGGAATTAATTGAAAAAGCCGGACGCGGCGCAATCGTTTATCAGCAGCAGGAAGGTCGCGGCATCGGAATCATCAATAAAATTCGCGCTTACGCTCTGCAAGACGAAGGCGCAGACACGGTAGAAGCCAACGAAAAATTAGGTTTTGCCGTTGACAGCAGGAATTATCAGCAATGCGCCGAGATACTTTTCGATTTGGGTTTGTGCAAAGTGCGCGTGATGTCGAACAATCCCGACAAAATCGAGGCGTTGGAAGATGCCGGATTGCAGGTTATCGAACGAGTTCCGATTGAAGTCGAATCAAAAGAACCCGCCGCTCATTATCTTCGCACGAAAAAGGAAAAAATGGGACACCTGATTGATATGACCGAAGAATAAATTTCAGATAATCTGCATAATTTCGTTTAATTTCTTGCGTTTGATGTTCGGAACTTTCGCATTTTTAGCCGGATAACCGACGGGAATTAGCACGAACGGAACTTCATTTTTCGGACGCTCTAAGATTTCCTGTAAAAACTTCATCGGAGAAGGCGTGTGCGTCAGCGTCGCCAAACCGGCATTGTGCAGTGTCGCAAGCAGCATTCCGACGGCGATTCCGACCGATTCCTGCGAATAATATGTAGGTTCGGTTTCGCCGTCTTCGGTAATCGAGTTGATGCGAAAAACGACGATTAGATACGGCGCGATTTCCAGAAAAGGTTTGTGTTCATCAGTTCCGAGGATGGCAAGCCGCCGCAGCCATTTCTCCGACATTCGCCCGTGATAACTTTCATATTCTTCCTTTTCTGCGGCTTCGCGGATTTTTTGTTTGATTTCCACATTCTGAACGACAACAAAACGCCACGGCTGCAAATTTGCTCCAGAAGGCGCAGTTCCGGCGCAGGCAATTGCTTTTTCAATTATTTCAATCGGCACATTTTCATCGGAAAAATCGCGCACGGTGCGCCGACGACTGAGCATTTCAAAGAATTCATTTGTTTTTAGTATCTGCTTTTCAACCGGAATATGTTCGAATTCAAGCGGAATATATTGCGGTTGGGGAAATTCCTGATTCATATAAGTTTAATATAAAGCAAACGGCGATTTGAGTGAAATAGCAGTTTTGCAAACTTTCAAACAGTGCGTCATTTGGTAATTAAACCTTTCTCTGATTAAATAAATCTATGCAAAACAGAATTGAAGTTTTCAAACAAATGATCGAATCCGACCCGACAAACACGATGGTTTTATTTGGTTTGGCAAACGAATACCAAAAAGCGGAAGATTGGCAAAAGACTATCGAAACGCTCGAAGATTATTTATCAAAAGCCGACGACGAAGGCGCAGCTTACGGAATGCTGGCAAAGGCTTACGAAAATGTCGGGAACCGCGAAAAAGCAAAATCGGTTTATGAAAAAGGCATCGAAGTTTCAATGGCACACGGTCATCCGACAATGGCAAATGATTATAAAATCACTTTCGATCTGGATTTTTCTGATTAGATAACTTTCCTCAAATTGCCCGTTTTTCACATCTTTGATATTTTATATCTTTATCTATTTATCAAAAATCGTTATCTACACATCTAAATATAGGAACTATCAAAATGGCAACAGCAACCAAAAAAGCCGACACTGCGGCGAAAACCGATACTAAAACGAATAAAAAACCGACTTCGACAAAAACAAAAAAAAGCGTGAAAGCGGAAACCGGAAAAATGCCGGATAAAATTGTCGAAAAACCGAAACGCACCGAAGCCGACGGATTTGCGGAGAAAAAAACAACAATCGAAACCGGCGAAGCAGTCGCGCAGACGGCGAAAAAGGACACGAAAAAGTCGACAAAAAATACAAAGTCTGCTTCAAACGGTGATAAATCCGCGAAAAAAGCGGCGAAAGATTACAGTGGTTTGAGTGTGGAAACTCTCGTCGAAATGTATCGCACAATGTATATGTCGCGGCGCATTGACGACAAGGAAATTCAATTAAAAGGTCAGAACAAAATCTTTTTTCAAATCTCCGGCGCGGGACACGAAGCCGTCTTAGTCGGTGCGGCGCAGGCGATGAAAGCCGGTTACGATTGGTTTTTTCCATATTACAGAGATCGCGCTTTGATGCTCGGCTTGGGAATGACGGCGCAGGAAATGCTCTATTCGGCAGTCGGCGCGGAAGCTGATCCGAACTCGCACGGGCGGCAGATGCCTTCGCATTGGGGAAGCGTTGAATTGAATGTTCCTTCGCAATCTTCCTGCACCGGATCACAGGCACTTCACGCCGTCGGCGCGGCGGAAGCCTCTTATCGAGCGTCTTTAGTTGAAGAATTGCAGGATAAAATCATCGGTTTCAAGGGCGATGAGGTCGTTTATATGTCAATCGGCGACGGCACATCGAGCGAAGGCGAAGTTTGGGAAGCGTTAAACACGGCTTGCAATTTGAAATTGCCGGTGATTTTTGTTGTCGAAGATAACGGTTACGCGATTTCTGTTCCCGTCGAAGTCGGCACGGCAGGCGGCGATATTTCAAAGTTAGTTGAAGGTTTCCCGAATCTTTTGATTCAAAAATGCGACGGCACGAATCCGATTGAATCTTACGAAACCTTTAAAAAAGCCGTCGAATTTTGCCGCGAGCGTAAAGGCGCGGCATTCGTTCACGCCAAAGTAATTCGTCCTTATTCACACAGTTTATCGGATGATGAAAAACTTTATCGCCCGGAAGAAGAACGCCAAAAAGATGCGGAAATTGACCCGATTAAAACTTTCGCGGAATTTTTGATGACCGAAGAAATTATCAGTTCGGAAGATTTGGAAAAGCTGCGAAAAGAAGTTGATAAAGAAGTTAATGAGGCTTCGGATATTGCGATTGCAATGCCGCAGCCGGCACCGGAAACGGCTTTGAGAAATGTTTTTTCGCCCGATGTTGACCCGACTTCCAAAGAATTCGACACTGAGGAAGGCGCGGAATTGTCCGGCAACGCGGGAACGGTAGTTGATTTGATAAACCGTTGTCTGCACGAAGAAATGGAACGCGACGTGCGAATCGTCGTCTTTGGCGAAGATGTCGCCGATGTTTCGCGCGAAGAATATCTTGAAGAAGTCAAAGGCAAAGGCGGCGTGTTTAAAGTTACTGCCAATTTGCAGCGTGAATTCGGTTCGGCGCGGGTTTTCAACTCTCCGCTTGCCGAAGCAAATATCGTTGGTCGCGCCGTCGGAATGGCGATTCGGAATTTAAAACCCGTCGTTGAAATTCAATTTTTCGATTATATCTTCCCTGCCTTTCACCAAATCCGCAACGAAGTCGCCGTCACGCGCTGGAGAAGCGACGGCGACACGAAATGTCCGTTGGTCATTCGCGTTCCGGTCGGCGGATATTTGAAAGGCGGCGCAGTTTATCACTCGCAATCCGGCACTACGCTTTTTTCGCATACGCCGGGATTGATGATTGCATATCCGTCAACCGCTTTGGACGCAAATGGCTTGCTGAGGACGGCAATTCGCTGCGACGATCCGGTTTTGTTTCTCGAACATAAGCATCTTTACCGCCAGATTTACAACAAATCGCAATATCCGTCGTCGGAATTTATGATTCCGTTCGGCAAGGCGAAAGTCGTCCGCGAAGGATCTGACGTAACAATCGTAACCTTCGGCGCGCTTGTGCAGAGAAGTTTTGAAGCCGCCAAGCGTTTGGAAAAAGACGGCGTTTCGGTTGAAATTCTCGATTTACGAACGCTCGTGCCTTACGATTGGGAACGAATCGCCGAATCGGTCAAGAAAACCTCGCGCGTCATCGTCGCGCACGAAGACCCGATTTCTTATGGTTACGGCGCGGAAATCGCGGCGCGAATTTCGGATGAACTTTTTGAATATTTGGACGCGCCCGTCCGCAGAGTCGGCGCAACCGATACGTTCGTCGGCTACGCGCCGCAGCTCGAAGATTTCATTCTGCCGCAGATTGATGATGTCGAAACGGCGTTGCGTAATTTGATGAAATATTAGAAGTAAGTTCACAAGCTAATAATGAATCGAGATGACTTAAAAAAACTTACAACTATTAGAGTCCGTGAGGCAAAAGTGTTGCTTGATAATGAATGTTATGAAGGCGCATATTATCTATTAGGGTATGCGGTTGAATGTGCTTTCAAAGCATGTATAGCTAAACAAACAAAACGTTATGATTTTCCAGACAAAACATTTGTATCTAAAATATACACGCACGACATTACAAAACTTTTAGAATATTCTGGGCTGAAACTGGAACGCGATAAAAAAAGTAGAGCAAATCCTAAATTTGAAGTAAATTGGGCGATTGTTAAAGATTGGAATCAAGATGGACGATATTTTACAGAAATATCTGAACAAACGGCAAAGGATTTTCATTTAGCAGTACTTAATAGAAGGGATGGTATATTGTCATGGTTACGGAAATGGTGGTAAAAGAATCTTTATCAAGTGAATTAATTTCTGTCGGAAAAGAACTGACGATTTTGCTTGATGAAAATCAATTTAATGTATCTGCGTCGTTGTGGTTTTATATGTCAGATATAAATAATTGGAGATTTTTTGTGGCAAGTTCTGAGGTAAGCAATAAGGGAGTTAAATCTGCTTATGAAGGTATTCAGAGAATAATATCAGAAATCCCTGAAGATCAACCCAGAATTACATTGAAAGATATAAGTTTACTTTCTCCCTTAGATCCGCTTATTTCCTTATTAAAAATTGTCATAAGAACAGGTGACGGTATATCAGGTATTAGGTTTTCACAAAACACGATTAACGGAATTTTAATCGATGATGCTTACATATACCGGCTTACTTGAAGCAGGATGAAATTTCGACAACTTCTACACTACAAGTCGAAGACATGGAAAAGGCTCTGCGGGAATTGATGAAATATTAAAGCAAAGTAGTTACAGTCAAAAAGAATCGCCTCAACAAAAATTTGCTGAGGCGATTCTTTTTGACTGTAACTACTTTAGAATTAAGCCGGAACTTTCCGCGCTTTTTCTCTTTCCCAATTGCGGTGGTTTGCAATTGCTTTGATAAAATCCTTACTCGCGTCTTTTGCGCCGTTATCGCTTAAAATTACGGCTTTGTCGTCTTTTGCCTTGCGAATATAAGTTTCTTCTTTTAAGAAATTCACGCCCGCGCCGCTTCCGGCAATCGCTTTGCAGTGGCGAAACGCTTCGTTGACGAACTCAATCGCGTCGGGTTCGTCCGCCAGCGTCGCCGCGCTTTTCTCGCCGCCGGGAATGTAAACCGCGTCGAACAAAACCGATGCGACGGTTCTCAAAGCGTGGTCAACTTTCATTTCTTTGCCGTCCGCCGACATTACCGATTTTGATTTCATTCCGATAATTTTCGCCATCGCGCCTTCCTTTTCGAGCGCGTCTTTCATCGTTTTTACGTCGTCAGCGTTAAAACCGTCGGCGACTAAAAACGCGATTTGGCGGGTTTTTATCGTATCTTTGACCGTCGAATCCATACTCAAAGTTTTGTCTTTTTCGAGTCCGCCGGTTTTTTTCGGTTTCGATTCGTATTTCGCCATATCCGCGCCCGCCGGAACACCGTGATTTATTGGCGAATCGAGTTTTTCGGGGATTTCGATGCCGAGATTTTCCGCCACGCCATTAGCGAGTTTTTCGTTGATTTGATTTAAAACGTAAACGACGCGCGAGCGAATATGATTCGTTTCGACTTTGCCGAGTTCAAAACTGATCGCGTTAATGATGTGCTGCTGTTCGTAATCCACCTGACTGTTGAAAAACAAGGCGGCTTGCGTGAAATGGTCGGTGAAACTTTCGCTGCGGTCGCGGATTTTTCGCCCGTCAATTTTTTCCTCATACGACGAAAAACCCCCGTCTTTGATCATCGCCTGAAACGGACAGCCGCCCGCCAAACTGTTCGGCTCATAAGCGACGCGTCCTTCGTTTATCATATGCCGAAATTGTCCGTCGCGCTGGTTATTGTGAATTGGCGCAAGTGGACGATTGATCGGAATTTCGTGGAAATTCGGGCTTCCGAGCCGCGAAATCTGCGTATCCAAATAAGAATGCAGACGACCTTGAAGTAACGGATCGTTTGTAAAATCAATGCCCGGAACGATGTGCGACGGACAAAAAGCGACTTGTTCGGTTTCGGCAAAATAGTTTTCCGGGTTGCGATTCAAAACCATTTTGCCGATTATCTGCACGGGAACGAGTTCTTCGGGAATCAGTTTTGTCGCGTCCAAAAGGTCAAAATCGAATTTGTGTTCGTCTTCTTCGGCGACAAGCTGTACGCCGAATTCCCATTCGGGGAAATCGCCGTTTTCAATCGCTTCCCACAAATCGCGGCGGTGAAAATCCGCGTCGAAACCGGAAATTTTCTGCGCTTCGTTCCACGCAACGCTATGCGTGCCGAGTTTCGGTTTCCAGTGAAATTTAACAAAAGTGGATTTGCCTTCTTTATTGATAAAGCGAAAAGTGTGAACTCCGAAGCCTTCCATCATCCGAAACGAACGTGGAATCGCGCGATCCGACATCACCCACATAATCATATGCATTGATTCGGGCATCAGCGAAATAAAGTCCCAAAACGTATCGTGCGCCGAAGCCGCCTGCGGAATTTCGTTGTTCGGTTCGGGTTTGACCGAGTGAATCAGATCGGGAAATTTAATCGCGTCTTGAATAAAAAAGACGGGCATATTGTTTCCGACCAGATCGTAATTGCCTTCTTCGGTATAAAATTTGACCGAAAACCCGCGCACATCACGCGCCAGATCAGTCGAACCGCGAAAACCTGCAACAGTTGAAAAACGGACAAAAACCGGCGTTTTGCGGCTCGTGTCGGTCAGAAAACCGGCTTTCGTGTATTTTTCCATTGATTCGTGAAGTTCAAAATAGCCGTGCGCGCCCGCGCCTCTCGCGTGAACGATGCGTTCGGGAATTCGTTCGTGGTCGAAATGCGTGATTTTCTCGCGCATTATAAAATCTTCCAAAAGCGTCGCGCCGCGTTCGCCCGCTTTTAAGGAATTTTGATTGTCGCTGATTTTTAAGCCCTGATTCGTCGTTAAGGCTTTATCAGTTCCGCTTTCAAAATCTTGCGACAATTGCTCGATTTTTGCGTTCATTTTTTCATTTTTGTCTGCCATAATTTCTCCCTTGATCTAAATTAAAACTTAAAAAAATTATTTGGGCGAATAAATTTGCTGAAATAATTTTTTCTCCAAATTTTTTAGCAAATTTATTGCTTTCTCGAATAACTTGCACGAACAACAGTTTTTATGTTGCCGCGAACGTGAAAATCGCCTTCGATTTCGACTTTTGACGGATCGCAAGCCTTGATGAAATCTTCCAAAATTATATTGATAACGTGTTCGTGAAAAACTTTTATTTCACGAAAGGAATTGATATACAGTTTCAAACTTTTCAGTTCGATACAGCGCGTCTTCGGCACGTATTTTAGTTTGATAATTGCAAAATCGGGAAAATCCGAAAACGGACAAATCGCCGTAAATTCGGGAATTTCAAAGTCAATCCAAATCTCGCGCCCGGCGTATTCGTATTTGAAAGTGTCGAGCGGATAAAGATTCATTTCTTCGCGCGGTGTCGAGCGAATGTCCAGATTTTGTTGGTTGGTCGGCGGTAAAATTGCTTCGTCTAACATAATAATTTTTATAAAAATAGTTTAACTTTAAGCGCGAGAAAGCTGTGCTTTTCCGTTATATTTGAACTTCAACTTGCGCGAGGCTCAGACTCGCACAGAGATTTTAAAGAGATAAATTTACCGGAAAGTCAAAGATTTTCCGCACTTCAAATTAAAACATCTCATAATTGGCAACTAGAATTAAAGTAAAATTCTAAACAATTCCAACTGCCACTAACAAATCAAAACATTGATTTTCAATTAAAATTTTAATCTTTTCGCGCCTGCCAAATCCTTCACGCCCAAAATTTGCAGTTCGTTGAGCAAATTAACAAAAATATGCGCCGTTGCTCGTGCATCGTCCGTGGCGCGATGATGATTAATCAGCGAAACGCGATAATAGTCGGCAACTGTATTGAGGCGATGATTTTCGATTTGCGGCAATAATTTGCGCGACATTTTGACCGTGCATAAATGTTGATTTCCGACGCGGTAATCTTTGTGCATTCTGCTGATTTCGTGGTTCAAAAATCGCAAATCGAAATGCGCGTTGTGCGCGACCAAAATCGAATCGCCGATAAAATTTAAAAATTCGGCGGCGATTTCGGCAAAGCGCGGCGCGTTTTTCACCATCGCATCCGTAATTCCTGTCAGTTGCGAAATAAACAGCGGAATCAGCGTTTCGGGATTGACGAGCGTTTGAAATTCTTCGATTATTTCACCTTTTCGCACGCGATACGCGCCGATTTCCGTGATGCGGCACGGCGGAGTTTTCGCGCCCGTCGTTTCCAAATCGAAGACGACAAAATCGGTTTCGGACAATTCGCGCTGTTCGACATTTGACCGGACAAGTTCCAAAGTATCATCATTTAGATGCAGACGCGGATCTTGTTCGACCAAATCCGCGACCAGCATTTTTGCCAGATTCGGTTCGGGTTTGCGAATTTTCATCACATAATCAACGACTTTGACGGCGGACGCTTGACCGCCGAAAGATTGCAGAAGTTGAATCGTTTCGCTGATTAGTAGAGAATCAGAAATGAGATTAGGATAAGGCGGCATCTTTTATTGATTTTAGCGCGTAAATGCAAAACCGCAAGCGTTCGGCGATAAATAGTTGATTTTTAGTGTTGAAACGAAGAATATTGCCCGCGAATTAACCCAATTTGCGCTAATATTTTTCTTAATTCTTTTTGGATTAGCGCAAATTGGGTTAATTCGCGGGCAAATAAAAGAAAAGTTTTTAGGAGATTTGAGCAGTGAAAGAGAAAAATATCAAAGTCGTCGAAGATTATCTTAACGCCTTGAAACACAGAGATTTGTCGCTCGCGGCGTTTGCCGACGAAATATATTTTGAAGACCCGATTGCCGAAAAACATCGCGGCGCGGAGAACCTTCGAGCGTTTTTGTCAGGTTTTATTTCCGCCATTAATGGCATTGAAGTTTACGGACACATTTGCGAAGGCGAATACGTCGTTTCGCATTTTGCGGTTGACACGGTTTTCGGCATAATTCCGACTTTGGAAAAGTTTCGTATTGTGGGCGGAGAAATCATCGAAATTTACGGTTTTTACGATCCGCGTCCGGTTTTGGGTTGTTAAAATACTTTCGCCAACTACTTAAACTTATGAATTCAGACCAAATTTTAGAACATTTCAAATCAACCGACGCGCTTTTGGAAGGACATTTTATTTTGTCGAGCGGTTTGCACAGCCCGAAATATCTGCAATGTGCGCGAGCTTTACAGTTTCCGATGGATGCGGCGAAATTCGGCAGCGCAATTGCCGAACATTTCACCGATGCGGGAATCGAAACCGTCGCATCACCGGCAATCGGCGGTTTGATAATCGGCTACGAAGTCGCCAAAGCGTTAAATGTGCGTTTTATCTGGACGGAACGCGAAAACGGCGTGATGACTTTGCGACGCGGATTTTCGGTCAAAGAAAACGAAAAAATTCTGGTCGTCGAAGACGTTATAACGACCGGTGGTTCAATGCGCGAATGTATCGAAGCGTTAGAAAAAAACGGCGCGAAAGTCGTCGGTGCGGCTTCGATTATTGACCGCTCAAACGGCAAAGCCGATGTCGGAGTTCGGCGAATTGCACTGGCGAGTTTGGATGTTCCGACTTTTAAGACTGAAAATTGTCCGATGTGTGAAAAAGGCGAGATTGCCGTGAAACCCGGAAGCAGAATCAATAAAAAGTAATGGAGAATAAAAATCTTGAGAAATTAAAGCAAAAACAATTGGAACAGTTAGAAAAAGTAACGAAAAACCGTTCTGAAAAACTCATTGAAGAAATTAAAATTGCTTTTGCCGACAACTCATATCCAAAAAATAAGTATGTGTCTGGTTCGGCTAAACATAATTTGGAATGTGAAGAACATCGAGAAAGCCACAAATTTTTCGTTGGCAAAACTTGGCAAGAAGTTCTCGACGAAAAATCTTATAGAAAACTCTGCGGAGGTCAAAGCTATTTTAATTCTTGGGCTTGGCGTTACTACCTTCCGGCATATTTAATCCAATCTATTCGACACCAAAAATTCTCATCATTTAGTTTTAACCGGTCAAAATCAAAAGATGAATATGACAAAAAATGCGTAAGCATCAACGACTCCCAAAACAGTCGGTTCTGCCAGAAACCTAGCGGTCAAGTCCGAATGCCTGAGAAAAAGCAGAAACAATCTCGTTAATGTTGACTTAAAATTCACAAAATTTGGAACTACTGAGTCTAATTTCAACCAAAATTGTAACATCTTCTGCCTTGTCTTATTTTTATAGAAAAACCCTGTAGTCGTCAGTAAATTTACCGGAAGAGTATTTCGGGAAATAACTTTCGTCTGATATAATGCGATCATTCCCGAAGTTCGAAAGGAACGGCGTTTATTACCGGCAGACACGAATTTTTGATTGATCCGCAAGATGAAATTCCCGAAAGGTTTTATTATCCGTTAAAAACAAAATTATGTCGAAAAAAATATTTCTTTTAATATTAACATTTGCTTTAAATTTAAGTGTTTTTGCCCAAAATTTCAGTATTGAACAAATCAAGGGTTATCCTTTCCCGACGGAATTAATGTCTTCCGCCAAAACTCCGCGCATCGCGTGGGTTTTTAATGAACGCGGCGTTCGAAACATCTATGTTGCTGAAAGCCCGAATTTTTCTCCGCGAAAATTAACGGATTATCGGAACGATGACGGACAAGATTTGACCGAGCTTGAAGTCTCAGCAGACGGTAAATATGTAATTTTTGTGCGTGGCGGCGAAGCCCATGCAAATTGGTTAGATGTTCCGCCCATTCCCGATTCGATGCCGACTGGAGCAAAAATGCAATTGATGAGTATTGCGTTTGCGGGCGGTGAGCCGAAAGTTTTAGCTGAAGCCAACGGAGCGAAAATTTCTCCAAAAAGTGATGTGGTTGCATTTGAAAAAGACAGCGCAATTTTTACTGTGCCGATAGATGCCTCATCACCTGCAAAAAAACTTTTTTCCGCTCGCGGCATTAATGGTTCGCCCGAATGGTCGCCAGATGGTGCGCGGTTGGCGTTTGTTTCACGTCGCAATGAACATTCGTTTGTCGGAGTTTACTCAAATCAATCTTCCCCGATTTTGTGGCTGCAGCCTTCTGTCGGACGTGATTTAAGTCCGCGTTGGTCGCCGGACGGCACACGCGTCGCATATATTCATCGTCCGGCTGTGGGGGGCGAACCTGAACCGGCACTTGAACCAAGTGTAAGTCCATGGGCAATTTGGACGGCTGATGCAACTACCGGAGAAGGTAAACGCATTTGGCAGAGTCCAAACACCTTACGTGGTTCAGTTCCCACGACACTCGGCGGCACAAACCTTTTATGGGCGGCAAATAATCGCCTTGTTTTTCTTTCTAATATGGACGGTCAAGGTCGTCTTTATTCGGTAAATGCCGATAACGGCGGCGAACCGCTTTTACTGACTCCGGGCAATTATTTGGCGGAATTTATCCGCCTTTCACCGAACGGAAAATATTTGATTGTCTCGGGCAATGCCGGAAACGATAAATTGGATATTGATCGCCGGCATTTGATAAAAGTTCCGGTGGACAAACAAGCCCCTGAAATGTTGACTACGGGCGAGGGTTTAGAATGGGATCCGACCTTTACTGGTGATGGAAATTCAATCGCATTTATCAGCGCAACCGTCCAAAATCCGCCGCTTCCGGCAATAATTTCGGTTGACGGCAAAAACAAGCGACTGCTTGCCGAAAACCTTATTCCAAAGGATTTTCCAACCAGTCAACTTGTAACTCCAAAACAAGTAATTATTACTGCTCCCGATGGCGTAAAGGTTCATTGCCAATTGTTTGAAAAAGAAGGTCTTTCGGGCAAAAACCCCGCTGTCATTTATGCTCACGGCGGACCGCCCCGGCAAATGCTTTTGGGCTGGAATTATTCGGACTATTATTCAAATTCGTATGCGGTTAATCAATATCTGGCAAGTCAGGGTTATGTCGTATTAGTAGTTAATTACCGTCTTGGAATCGGTTACGGTTATGAGTTTCATAATCCGTTAAAAGCAGGATGGCGTGGAGCATCAGAGTATCAAGACATTGAAGCAGCGGGTAAGTATTTGCAAAAATTGTCGCAGGTTGATGCAAAGAAAATCGGTATTTACGGCGGGTCTTACGGTGGTTTTTTGACGGCGATGGCACTCGCTAAAAATTCGGATATTTTTGCCGCCGGCGTAGATTTGCACGGTGTTCACGATTGGACTCCACCGCGCACCTTTGCAAATTTGCTCTTTACTCCCCGAGATAGATATGAAGTAACTCCTGATTTACAGTTGGCGATCGAAACCGCTTGGGAATCTTCGCCCGTTTCGATGATTAAAACATGGAAATCGCCTGTTTTGCTGATTCATGGCGATGATGATCGCAATGTCCGCTTTAGTCAAACCGTTGACCTTGTTTCAAGGCTTGAAAAAGCCGGTATTTATCATGAGGAATTAGTTATTCCTGATGATGTTCACGGCTTTTTGCTCTATCGAAACTGGGTTAAAGCGGACAATGCAACATTTAAATTTTTGGATAAATATTTGAAACCACAGGCAAAATAAGATTCGGATTATTTCCGGTAATGATGTCAAAAATTCGCTTTCAATACCTGATGCGATAGGGTTTATTCGAAGTCAGCAAAGCGAAGAAATTTAGCCACAGATTCACGCAGATTAAGAATGAACGGATGAAATGTCGCATCATAAACATTGGCTGTAGCAGCATCCCAACCGACCACTAATCCGTCTTGATTTAACGACAAACAAAGTTTTCCGCCAACGATCCACCGATGATTCGACAAGCCTTTCTTGCCGATCTGTTCGTGACTTTTTCAACTAGCACCAATGGTTATTAACTTCTAAACAATGCAAAGTTATTATTGATTATTTGCAAATAAGTTTAGTGATTTGGCAAGGAATTGAAAAAAGATATGAAGATAACTTGCAGCCGTTAAACTATTGGAAAGAGAATTATCGAAAGGCTGTTGCTAAAGAACAAAACAAGTGAATTACAAATTATTAATACAATACGACGGCACGGATTTTCACGGTTGGCAGGTGCAGGAAAATCACCGCACGGTGCAGGGCGAACTCGAAAGAACTTTGAGTTTGATTGAAGACGCGGAAGTTCACGTTGCCGGTTCGGGGCGCACTGATGCAGGCGTTCACGCCGAAGGTCAGGTTGCCAGCGTTCGATTGAAAAGAGAGTTCACGCCCGATAAATTGCGATTGGCAATCAACGGAAATACGTGGCGCGACGTGCGGATTTTAAATGTCGAAAAAGCGGATGACGATTTTCACGCGCGTTTTTCCGCCAAAGGCAAAAGTTATGTTTATCGTGTCGTCAACGCGCCCGTGATGTCTCCGTTTTGGCTGCGTTACGCACATCACGAAGCGCGTCCGCTCGATGTCGGACGAATGAATGAAGTTACACGCGTGTTTTTGGGCAAACACGATTGGACGGCATTTTCCGCAGCGCGTTCCGATGTTGGACATCGCATCAGAACGATCACTGAATTTAGCGTCGAATCGTTTTGGGATTCACGCGCCAACGCTGCGATAATCGAGTTTTGCATTTCCGCCGACGGATTTTTGCGTTATATGGTGCGTTCGATCGTCGGCACAATGCTCGAAGTCGGGCGCGGCGAAAAAGATTCTGATACAATTCAAACGGCAATCGTCGGCGGCGACCGAAGTTTAGCGGGAACGACCGCACCCGCTAATGGTTTGACTTTGCTGAAAGTGCATTACGAATGAGAACTGATTTTCAAAAAACGATTTCAACGCCCGTTGCGGCTTATGATGAAGGCTTGCGGTTTTTTATGGGACAAGGAACTTTGAACGAAACATTGCGCCGCGTTACAAAAGATTTGGAGAAGCACGGAATTAATTATAGCGTCATTGGTGCAATTGCTTTGAATCAATATGGTTATCGCCGTTTTACCGAAGATATTGATTTGCTGTTGACACAAGACGGTTTGGAAAAATTTCAAAATGAACTCGTCGGATTAGGTTATCGTCCGGCGTTTGAAGGCGCGACAAGAAAATTTCGCACGACCGCAGAAAACGTCACGGTTGAGATTATCACGAGCGGCGAATTTCCCGGTGACGGAAAACCAAAGCCGGTTGTTTTTCCAAATCCAAACGAAAATCAAGTGGAAATTGATGGGATAAAAACCTTGAGTTTGGAAAAACTGATCGAATTGAAATTAGCATCGGGAATGACCGCGCCGCATCGTTTAAAGGATTTGGCTGATGTGCAGGAAATCATCAAAATAAAGAACTTAAACGCGAAATTTGCCGAAAAATTAAATCCGTTTGTCCGCGAAAAATATTTAGAATTGCAAAAAGCGGTCGAAGATTCAGAATGAACATTCATCATATTGTTACTCCCGAAGTCTGGGAAAAATTCAAAAATCAAGATTTTTACGAAGCCGAAAGTCTAAAAGACGAAGGTTTTATTCATTGCAGTTTTGCTGAACAGCTTGACGGCGTTTTGCAGAGATATTACAAAGATGCGGGAAAGGTTTTGATTTTGACGCTGGATGCGGAAAAACTGACTTCAGATTTAGTAAATGAGGCTTCGACCAACAACGAAATTTATCCGCATATTTACGGAAAAATTAACAAATCGTCAATTATAAATATTGAAGAAAAGAACATTTAACCGCAGATTTACGCGGATAAACGCAGATATTATTTGATTTTATCTGTGTAAATCCGTGTTCATCTGTGGTTAAATAACTGTTCGATGCACGATAATTTCGCCAAGATAATCAAACCGAAATCCGCCGAAGCCGAACTGCTTGCGGCGATTGATATTGCGCGGTTACCGCAGCATATTGCGATAATTATGGACGGCAACGGACGTTGGGCGAAACAGCGCAACAAGCCGCGCATTTTCGGACATCGAGCGGGCGCGGAATCGGTTCGCGCGATTTTAGATACGTGCGCGAGATTGCAGATAAAAGCCGTTACGCTCTACGCTTTTTCGACTGAAAATTGGAAACGTCCCGAAGATGAAGTTTCCGGTTTGATGCAGATGCTCAAACTTTATTTAAAAAGCGAATTGAAAACCGTTCACAGAAATAACATTCTATTTCAGGCAATCGGGAAATTAAGCGGTTTATCCGAAGAATTGCAAAAACAAATTGCTTCGGCAACGGAACATACTAAAGAAAACACGGGAACGATTCTCAGCGTCGCGCTCAACTACGGCGGACGCGCCGAGATTACGGAAGCCGCGAAAAAAGCCGCGAAATGTTTGATTGAAAACGGCGATTCGATTGAAAATTTAAGTGAAAAAGACATCGAGCGCAATCTTTATACGCACAATTTGCCCGAAGTTGATCTGTTAATACGCACGAGCGGCGAATTTCGCATTTCAAATTTTCTTTTGTGGCAATTGGCTTACAGCGAAATTTATGTAACAGGGACGCTTTTTCCCGATTTTCGCCGCGAAGAAATTTTCAAAGCGATAATTGATTTTCAAAAACGCGAAAGACGTTTTGGCGGAATTTAGTCAGTTGTCGGTTGTCAGTAGTCAGTTGTCAGTAAAAATAATATAATGTCGGCTTTTGAATTCTATTTTCCGACAACTGACTACTGACAACCGACAACTTTTTATGAACAGTCGTTTAACAACTGCGCTTTTCGCGCTTCCAATTCTAATTTTATCAATCATATTGCCATATTTTTTGCCGCAGTATTCACAGGCGAATTGGCTTTTTGTGATAATTGCCGCCGCCGCGCTCGTCGCCGGACTTTTTGAGTTTTATACGCTGACGAAAAAGCTGGAATTAAAAGCCGATGCCTCAATCGCATATCTCGGCGCGGCGGCATTTTTTGTCGCTTTTCTTTTTGACGCGCCTTCAAAATCACCTGATTTGCTGCTTTTAACAACCGCGCTTTTTTTAATCGGCGTTTTCATCACGCAGACTTTTCGCTTTCAAAAAGATTTTTCCAAAATGCTGACCGGCATCGGCGTTACGATTACGGGCGTTTTTTACGTCGTATTTTTGGGCGGATTTCTCGTTTCGACGCGCGTCGGATTTGAAAATTTCTCCGGACTTTCGACCAAACTTCTCGGCTTTTTCTTTCTCGTCGTGATGGGTTCGGATGTCGGCGCGTATTACGTCGGAAAAAATCTCGGCAAACACAAGCTCGCGCCGACAATTTCGCCGAACAAAACGTGGGAAGGCTTTATTGGCGGCATTTTATTGAGCATTATTTTCGCCGCGCTCTCGACGTTTTTGTTTTTCCGCGAACTGCCTTTTCAAATCTCGATTCCGCTGGCAATTGTGATGAGTCTTGTCGGAGTCGGCGGCGATTTAGCTGAAAGTGCGATCAAGCGCGGTGCGGGCGCGAAAGATGCGGCAAATATCTTGCCCGGACACGGCGGACTTCTTGACAGGTTGGACAGTTTGCTTTTTAACGCGCCGATTCTTTATTACTTCGCGCGGTTTTATTTTTAGGTGAACTTTGCTTCTCAAGTAGAAAACAAGAATTTTCACGCAAAGGCGCAAAGTTCGCAAAGAAATAAAACAACTCTCAATTTTTCTCAAACGAATTTGTCAAACTTAACCAAACCGGAAGCGGCAGCCACGAAAAAGCGTTGCCGTAAGTTCGTTTGTTTAATCTTTCAATTTTATTTTCGACTTCTTCCTCCAATCGGTTTGGCGGCAAATCTGTCCGGTCTTCATAACAGGCGTGAGAAATGCACGGCGCGGGTTTTCCTTCCGAATGGACAAGACAGCCAATGTCTTTTTCAAACAACGGACACGCGAAAGTTTTTGCAAAGCTATTGTCTGTCGCGTTTAAATCGTATTTTTCGACTGTTTCTGCGGCGCGTCGGTAGATTTCGCGCTGTTTTTCTTCGCTCAATTTTCCCAAAGTTTGACGAATAGAAACGGCTTCGAGTTTGGTAATGTGGACGTTGACAAAATGCGCGTCAAGACAACACGCGCCTTTTGTTTCGCACATCAGACAGCTTTTCGCGTTGTGTTCGTAATTCGTTTTTACAAACTCACGATAATTGCCTTTTAATTTTTGCAGTTCAATTAACGCTTTTGTTTCAGTCAATCTTTTCATCTTTTTTCTTTCGCCGTGTTACAATTCTATCAAATTTAATTTCTGGAGAAAATTATGCTTAAAGAAGGCGACGGCGCGCCTGATTTTACCGTCAAAAATCAAGACAGCGAAGACGTAAAACTTTCGGACTTGCGCGGACAAAAAGTGGTTTTATATTTCTATCCGAAAGACGACACGCCGGGCTGCACGAAAGAAGCGTGCAGTTTGCGCGACGGTTTTTCGACTTTTGAAGAAAAAGGAATAAAAATTCTCGGAGTTTCAACCGACAATGAAAAATCGCATCAAAAGTTTATCTCGAAATACGAATTGCCTTTCACGCTTCTAGCTGACACAGGTCACGCCGTTGCCGATGCTTACGGCAGTTACGGCGAGAAAAAGTTTATGGGAAAAACTTATAACGGTGTTTTGCGAAAGACGTTTTTGATTGATGAAGCGGGAAAAATCGTCAAAATTTTTGACAAAGTAAAAGTTGACGAACACGCCGCCGAAGTTTTGGAAGCGTTTGGCGATTAAACTTCTAAAATCTCTGCGTTCTCTGCGCCTCTGCGTGAAATAAAATTTTCTCACGCAGAGGCGCAGAGAACGCAGAGATTTTAAGGTAACGCAGTTGTCCCGACTGCGCCGCGCTAAATTTTGATATGAAATTACGCTGGCAATTCGGCATCGTCGCCGGAATATTTTTAGCAATTTTCGCGCTTTATCCGCAGTTCAAGATGTTTCAACTGCGCGGAAACGATTGGCAAGGGAATTACGCTTACAACGACATTGACGAAGTGGCTTACGCTTCGTATCTTCGCGCGTTGATTGACGGCAGACCGCGCAAAAACGATCCTTACACCGGACGCGATGATACGCCCGAAAATCCGCAGCCCGAATCGCTTTTTTCCATCCAATTCGCCGCGCCTTACGCGATTGCAATTCCGTCGCGCATTTTGGGAATTTCCGCGCCGACGGCGATGACGCTTGCGGGCGCAATTGCCGGATTTTTGGCGGCTCTGGCGGCGTTTTGGCTGATCGGAAAAATTACCGGAGATTCGATTTTTGCGATGACGGGAAGCCTCGTCGTTTTGTGCGGCGGTGCGCTGGCGGCGGGCGAAGGAGCAATCGGCGAAGTTTTGGGAACGGGTTTTTCTTATCCGTATTTCCCGTTTTTGCGAAGATATATTCCCGCCGTGCCGTTTCCCGTTTTTTTTGCGATGTGCGCTTTGGTTTGGCTGCTTGTAACGACGAAAAATAGAAATAAACGCACTGTTTACACTATTTTAGCCGCGCTTTGTTTCGCGTTTCTCAATTTTTCATATTTTTATATTTGGACGACTGCCGCCGCGTGGCTCGTTTGTGTTGTCTTTTTGTGGCTCGTCGCACGTCCCGAAAATTGGTTCGATGATTTTAAAGCGTTTATCGCGCTCGGTTTAGGCTGTTTGCTGTCGCTGCTTCCCTACACGCTGATGCTTTCACATCGTTCGGACACGATGGATAATGTGCAGCTTCTCGTTTTGACACACGCGCCGGATTTTTTTCGTGTGCCTTCGCTGATTAGTTTTGCGGTTTTGGGAATGTTGATTTTGGGCGGTGTTTTAAACTTAATCAATTTTAAAGATCGTTCGACACTTTTTGCGGCTTCGTTTGCCTTGACGGTGATCGCAGTTTTTAATCAACAGATAATTACCGGACATTCTTTGCAGCCGATTCATTATCAGGTTTTTATCGGTAATTATGTCGCCGGTTTGTCGCTCGTGCTGACAATCGGAATTTTATTAAAAGGCTTTCGATTAGACAATCCGCTGGTTTCAAAAATTGCGTTTTCAATTGTCGCGCTCGTCGCAGTGATTTGGGGTTTTGTCGAATGTCATTACACGGTGCGCGTTTTGGACGAAGCGAATGTCATTCGTGATGAAGGAATGCCGCTTGCCGAACGGTTGGAGCAATTGGCGAAAGACGCGCGAAATCTGCATCAATCCGTGATTTTTTCATACGGTTCGATTTACGCCGACGATTCGCCGACGATTGCGCCGCAGGCGGTTCTTTGGTCGCGGCATCAGCACGTTTTCGCCGGTCTTTCGTGGGAAGAAAGCAAAGAGCGTTATTACCAGTATTTATATTACAACAATCTTGATGAAAATTGGCTAAAAAAAGATTTGAGAACCAATTTTGTTTCGATGATTGCGCTGTTCGGCTGGGGCAGACACACAAATCGTCTGAGCAGTGAAGCGAAGCCTTTGACTTCCAGCGAAACTACGGAAGAAGTGCGTAAATACGGCGAATATCGAAAAAATTTCAGCTTGAAAGAAGCGACGAATCCGACACTTTCTTATGTGGTCGTACCAAATGACTGGAATACTGATTTTACAAATCTGGACGAATGGTATGACCGCGGCGAAGGCGAAGACTTAGGAGAATACACACTCTATAAAGTAAAATTAAAAACGCCGAACAAATGAAATTTCAAACTTCAAATTCCAAATTCCAAATCGCAATTGTCGGCGCAGGTCCGGCGGGCGCGAGTTTGGCGATTCGCCTCGCACAGCAAAATTTTGAAGTTTATTTAATTGAACGCGATAAATTTCCGCGTCATAAACTTTGCGGTGAATTTATTTCTCCCGAATGCTTAACGCATTTTAAAGATTTAGGCGTTTTAGAGGAAATGCTCGGCGGCGGCGAACGAATTACGAACACTGTTTTTTATGAGCCGAACGGTAAATCCGTTTCCGTTCCGAGCGAATGGTTCGGCAATTTGCAGGGCGCGTTGAGTTTGAGCCGCGCGGAAATGGATTTGCGCTTGTTGGAAAAAGCAAAGCAGTGCGGCGTTAATGTTTTGGAAGAAACTTCCGTAACCGGAGTTTTATTTGAAAATAATGAAGTTTGCGGCGTGAAAGTTAAAAATAAAGACGGAAACACGCAGGAAATCTTTTCCAATTTGACGATTGACGCGACAGGTCGGGCGAATGTTTTGGGCAAACTTGCAGAAAGAGGATTTTCCCGCAAAGGCGCAAAGGCGCAAGGGGCGAAAAACAAAGGACAAAGAACAAAATTAGTTGGTTTTAAGACGCATCTAAAAAATGCCGGTTTAGCAAAAGGCGTTTGCGAGATTTATTTTTTTCGCGGCGGTTACGGCGGTTTGAGTTTTGTTGAAAAAAACTTGGCAAATCACTGTTTCCTGGTCAAAGCTGAAATTGTCAAAGAGTTTGCCGGCGATGCGAACAAAATAGTCGAAGAAGTGATTTTTCAAAACAGACGTGCGCGGGAAACAATGCAAAACGCCCAACCTGTTTTCGATTGGCTGGCAGTTTCGGTTGACGGATTCGGCAGAAAAAACTTGAATCCGGCGAAAAATCTTTTGACCGTCGGCGACGCGGCGGCGTTTATTGATCCGTTCACCGGAAGCGGAATGTTGATGGCACTCGAAAGCGCGGAAATTCTGGCGCAAACGATCAATGAAAATGCGCTTGTTTCCGACAAAATCGCTGAAAATTACGAAAAACTGCACGAGGAAAGATTTCAAAAAAGACTGCGTATTTGTTCGATTTTAAGGCGAGCGGCTTTTGTTCCGAATTTTGCAAAACTGGCGATTTCAGCTTTAACTTTGAGCAAAACAGCCAGAATTTTTCTTGCTCATTCAACCCGTCAATCGCTTTCGGCGAAGAAAAATAAAAGATAAAATAGAGCGAACCTGTCCGTTGTAAAAAGTGGAAATACAACTTCCAAGATTTTTTCGACTTTGTACAAATCAATGAATCGTTGCTTGGAGAGCTTTGCGCCTTTGCAGGAAAAAAAGATTTACCGCAAAGGCGCAAAGCTCGCAAAAAATCAAGACATTTTGACATTTATTTCAACTACTGACTCGCATAATACTCAACTTTATAAAATTGTAACACTGCCAAAAATACCTTGACAATCATTCGGTTTTCGACTAAATTTAAAAAAATTTACTGAACGGTAAGTTAAAAACCCCGAAACATAAAATCGAAACGATTTAATTTTTTGACCGGTGAAATTTTATTGGAAAAAAGCGGGTTTATCTTCAGAATCCCGAAAAATTAGTCGCTACTGCATAATATTAGATGTCTATGGAGTTAAATGGCGAAAAACGGAACATCGAAAAATCAGGATAAAACGCAGGAAATTTGTTTGACGGCGGCGCAAATTTTCTTTTCAAAAGGTTACAATGCCACTTCCTTGAATGACATTGCCGACTCGCTGAATATCACGAAAGCCGGACTTTATTATTATGTCGAAAGCAAGCAGGATTTGCTTTATCGCATTATAAATTCGGGTCTCGACAGCGTTCAGGAAGAAGTTCTAAACCCGGCGCGAAGCATCGAAGATGCGGAAGAGCGTTTGAGATTTATTATATTAAATCACGCCCGTTTGTCGGCGGGCGGAAACCACGCGGTGATTATTATTTCTCACGAAGACAACGAATTGAATTTTCATCAGCGGGAAGAAACTTTAAAACGGCGGCGCGAATACTTTGATTTTATCCGCAACACTCTGGCGGAACTCAAAAAACTGGGAAGACTCGAAGAGATAGATTTGACGACGGCGACTTTTACGATTTTGGGAATGATCATCTGGCTTTCGCGCTGGTTTAGTCCGAGCGGAAAGATGTCCGTCGAAAAGGTTTGTGAAGATATTTGCGAAATGGCTGTGCGGGGAATTCTGAAAGCTAAAATTAATTGATATATTTTGTTGGATAAGGGAACTATTCTTTGAATGAGTTCATCGAAGAGTTACGCACGACGGTTCGGTATAAAAAATTAGAAGAATAAGGTGGAAGCAAATCGGCTTAGGAGATAATTTTTATGAAAAAGTTTTTGATGTTTTTTTCGTTATGTTTATGCTTGGTTTTATTAAACACAGCTTCAATTTTTGCTCAGGCGACGGCGACTGCCGAACTGCGCGGAAGAGTTCTCGACCCGAACGGCGCGGTCATTTCGGGCGCAACCGTAACGGCGACCAATAATTCAAAAGGCACGACGCGCACGGTAACGACGGACAGCGACGGCAATTATGTTATTTTGTCGCTTCAGCCGAGTACTTACACGGTCAAGGTCGAAGCACCTAATTTCGCGTCCAAGACGGTCAATAATGTTTTACTCGAAGTCGGACAGCAATCGGCTTTGGATGTTAATCTGGCTGTCGGACAAGTTGCTACGGTAGTAGATGTTTTAGCCGGAGAGCAGGAAGTTGTTGACACGGAAAGAACTCAGCAGTCGTCAGTAATTACCGGAAGACAATTGGACAGTTTGCCGATTAACCGCCGCAATTTTTTGGATTTCGCGCTGCTTACTCCCGGCGTTACCAGTTCGGATAACATCAATGATTCGACGGATTTTCGCGTCGCGCAAACGCCGCAGTCGGGTTTGAGTTTCGGCGGCAACAACGGTCGCGGAAACTCGATTAATGTTGACGGTTCGACCGCCGACACGCCTTCGGGCGGTGCGCGTGATGTCGTCAGTCAGGAAGCCGTGCAGGAATTTCAGGTTGACCGCAACAGCTACAATGCCGAATACGGCGGCGCGTCGGGCGGTCTGATCAACATCGTTTCAAAAACCGGCGGCAACGATTATCACGGCAGCGCGTTCGGTTATTTCCGCGATAAGGCTTTTGATGCCCGCAACACTTTTGACGACAATCCGAACGGACAATCGCCGTTTAATCGCCAGCAGTTCGGCGGCTCATTCGGCGGCAAAATCGTCGAAAACAAAACATTCTTTTTCGTCGCGGCTGAAGGTTTGCGGCAAAAACAAACTTCTTTTGTTACGCTCAACAATTCATTAGTCAACGGATTAAAAATCGCACCGGCAAACATCGCCAGCGATCAAAACTTTTTCTTAAATTATTTGGCGGGAAAACCGGCACTCGCGCCCTTAGCCGCCGGAATTCGCGGCGGTTTGACCGTCGCGTCGCCGCGAACGGCAGCACTTTACGCCGCGACCAACGGACAATTTCCGTCAAGCGATTCAAGCGCACTTTTGACCGGACGCATTGACCATACATTCAGTGATTCGGACACCGGTTTTGTTCGATTAAATTACGCGCGATTAAACAACGTCAACGAAGGAACAGGCGGATTGAATGCTTTCTCGCGCGGTCGCAGCATAAAATCGCCGAGCGGCGGAATTCTGTTATCAGAAAATCATACTTTCAACAGCACAACGGTCAACGAAATCCGCGCCCAGTTTTTTTATTACAGACTGATCGTAACACCGAACGATCCAATCGGACCGGAAATCAACATTCTCGGATTCGGTAATTTCGGACGCGATATTTTTCTGCCGTCCGACAGTATCACCAGACAATTTGACGTTGCCGACACGCTTTCTTTGGTGCGCGGTTCGCACACTATCAAAGTCGGCGGAGTTTTCCAGCATAACCGCGTTTCGACCACTTCGGAAACTTACCTGCCGGGAACTTTTAGATTCGGTTCTTTGCCGTTCGGCGCATTGTTTTCGTCGGCGCAGCTCGGTGCAATTTCGCAGCAAATAAGTGCTGATGTTGGGGCACAAGTAATTACGCCGACGCAAGCCGCGCTTCTCGGCTCAACTTTGAGCAATCAAACTTCCAGCACGATCAACGCTTTGCAGGCTTACAATTTTAATCTCCCGCAGGTTTATCAACAGGGTTTCGGACTTCCGTATTTTACGAGCAGCGGGCAGAAATTCTCGCTTTTTGTACAGGACACCTGGAAATTCCGCCCGAATGTTACCTTTAATTACGGACTGCGTTATTTCATTCAAAACGAAGCCGATCCTGTTCCGACCGATAAAAATAATTTCCAGCCGCGCGTCGGCGTTGCGTGGGACGTTTTCAACAACGCGAAAACCGTCATTCGCGCCGGGGCGGGAATTTTTACCGGACAAATTGACAATCAAATCACGAACGTCACCAATACTTTGGCTTCGGGAACGAATCCGTATAATATCAACATTGTCGTCGCGGCAATTACGCTTCCGGGAACATACAATGCGGCGGCGATTTATCAAACACTGTTGCTCAGACAGGGCGTAATCGGAAGTCGGCAGATCGTCGCGTCCGATTTGGCTCAGTTCGGTTTGAATACCGCGCCGGGCAGACCGCTCGAAGCCCGCATTCGCATCGGACAAAATTTCCAAAACCCGGAAACATACCAATTCAGCGGCGCGATTCAGCAGGCTTTAGGTGCGGGAGTTGCCGTCGAAGTTAGTTATCTGCACACGCGCGGTGTTCATCAGGTGCGCCCCGTTGATGTCAGAAAATACCGGGTGACCGGAACCAGTCCGTTCACCGGACAACCGATTCTCAGCGCGACGGAACTCGGCTGTTTTTCAGTTCCGGGCGCACCCGCGACCGGCTTTAACTGTTCGACTACCGGCGGCACGTTAAACGGCAACTTTTTGCCGCGTTACGCGCTCGATGCCGAATATCAATCGGTGGCAAACACTTTCTATAACGCCGGAACGATTCAGGTAACCAAGCGGTTTGCGCGTAATTACAGCATCAACGCCAACTACACGCTGTCAAAAACGATTGACGAAGCGACTGATTTTAACACCGATTATCTGGCGCAAAATCCGCTGAACGTGCGGGACGACCGTTCGCTTTCGGCGTTTGACCAAAGACATCGCGTTGTTTTAAGCGGCGTTTTCATTAGCCCTTCGAGAAATGCGTTTCTCAAAGATTTCGTGTTTTCGCCGATTTTCACGGCGGGCAGCGGACGACCGTTTAATCTGCTAGTCGGCACGGACACCAATAACGATAGCCGTTTGTATAATGACCGTCCGGCTTTGGCGGGCAGAAACACCGGCAGAGGGGAACCTTTTTACAGTTTTGATATGCGTTTGGGACGCAGATTTTTCGCCAAAGAAAGACGTTATCTCGAATTGACGTTTGAAGCATTCAACTTGTTTAATCACGTCAATTACAACGGCATAAACAACGTCGTCGGGTTTGCCTGCGTCGCTAATTTCGCATCAAATCCGAATTGCGCGGGCGCGGGCGCGAGCAACAGTATTCCGATCAATGCCCGCGGTATCGAAGGCATTTCGTCAACATCGCCGCTCGGATTCACATCCGCTGCTCCGGCGCGGCAGCTCCAATTCGGCGCGAGGTTCAACTTCTAAAAGGAATAAAGGCGAAAGGATAAGGGGTAAAAAAAAGAGAAACGAATTTGCCGATGGCTTTAGTTCGTTTCTCTTTTTTTATTTTCGCCTTTCGCCTTTATCCTTTCGCCTTTATCTTTTATTGTCGGCTTGCCTAAAAGTTACATTTGCGATTAAAATTCCAAAGCTAACAAATCTAAAAATAATCCGTCCGGTAAAATTTAGTCGAAGTAAATCACTTCGGAACTTATAGTAGAAACATTTGTGAACATCCAAACGAAAAAATGTTTTTCGCAAATTGTCGGCGGAAATCTTAAAAAAATTTTGTATTTTAAGGAGAATAAATCTATGAAAGCGTTTCCTTTGCGTTTTTCCGCAATTATTCAAAAAATCTTTCTGTCGGCGGCAATCGTTTTGTTAAGTGCCGGAGCAATATTTGCTCAGGCACAAGCCAGTACTGCCGATTTGCGCGGTTTGATTACCGATCCGAACGGCGCGATTGTGCCGGGCGCGACCGTTACGGCTAAAAATTCCGCAACCGGAATCAGCCGCACCGTTACAGCAAATGATGAAGGCACTTATCAAATGTTCGCGCTGCCGCCGGGAGAATATGAAATTTCGGCAACGGCTCTGACATTCAAAAAAACAATTATTTCGCCCGTCCGCTTAACTGTCGGGCAGAGCGGCGAACTGCCGATCAAACTGGAAGTCGGAACGCAGGATATTGTAGTCAATGTTTCGGGCGAAGATGTAGGACTTGTCGAAACGACGCGAACATCGGTTTCAAACACGATTGGTCAACAGAGAATCGAAAATCTGCCGATTAACGAGCGCAGCGCGACCGGATTCGCTCTGACGATTTCGACCGTCGGACGCGACAACGGGCGACCAATCGGACCTGCGCCGACTTCCGGTTTGAACATCGGCGGACAGCGCGGACGTTCGACTTTGGTGCAGGTTGACGGTTCGGATTTCACGGATAATTCAATCAACGCGGCGCGAACCACCGTTTCGCAGGAAGCCGTGCAGGAATACCAGGTGACGACAAATTCTTACGCACCGGAGTTCGGACGCGCGACGGGCGGCGTTCTCAATGTCGTTACAAAACGCGGCACGAATCAATACAGCGGAAATGTTTTCGGCTTCATCCGCGACAAAAGCATTCAGGCGCGTAACCCGTTCGCGCCGTTCAAATCAGCTTTTACGCGCACACAATTCGGCGGAACTCTGGGCGGTCCGATTGTCAAAGACAAAACATTTTTCTTCGCGTCGTTTGAACGCCGCCAGCGCAACGAAACGGGATTTTTTACCAGCAATGTCGCGCAGGGTTTGACGGCTTCTGTAACTTTGGGCGCACCGATTTTGCCTTTTACGCAGACTTTTAATAATTTAACTCCGGCACAGGCACAATACGCGCAAGGGTTGATTGGGACTGGCAACGCCACGGCAATCGGCACGGCGGTTCAATATCTTTATTTAGCGTCAAGCGGCGGAAGCACGGCTTTGACCGGCAGAAATCCATTGATCAGCGCGGGCGGCGCAATTACCGCCGGACAAGTCGTCGGTCAAAGATTTTTTCTGACCGGCGCACCGATTCCCGTCAACACGCAGAATGATCAGGGACAATTTATCGCGTTTCGTCCGCTCAACGATTTGCAGAGAGTTTTTCCGGTTACTGAGCGATCAAATTTCTTTTCGATTCGCGGCGACCACAATTTTAATGATAACAACCAATTAACTTTGCGTTTCGGCTACAATCCGGGAATGCTGACCGGCATTCAAGTCGAATCGCAAAATCAATCTTTGGGTCAAAACGATTTTTCGCGCACCGGAATTACCGAAATAAAAGATACATCTTTTACCGCCGGACTCAATTCGACTCTCGGCGGACGCGCGGCGAACGAATTTCGTTTCAGCTACGGCAGACGCGCCACTTCTTTCCGTTCGCAAAACGGCGATGCCGTCGCTTTTAATATTTCCGGCACGGCGTTCATCGGACGCGAACTTTTCTCGCCGGTTGACCGCACCGAAACGCGCTATCAATTTGCCGATAACTTCAATTATATTCTGGGAACGCACAGCTTAAAATTCGGCGGCGATTATAACTTTGTCAGAATTCCGAGCGCGACTTTTGAATTAAACTTCGCCGGACTTTTCAATTTTGGCGATTTTAACGCCGCAAATTTGGGCTTTCCGACGAACGCGCCCGCTTTTACGCCCGTCCAATCTTACGGACTCGGCTTGCCTTCGCTTTATTTGCAGGGTTTCGGCGATCCGGTCAGCCAGATTAAAAACACGCCGATTGCCTTTTTCGCGCAGGATACATGGAAAGCGACGCGCCGTTTGACGATAAATTACGGCATTCGCTACGATGTCGAATTCACGCAAACTATTGCGCCCGTCGGCATTACAGACCCGCTTTCGCGCATCAATCTGTCGGACGCGGATATTTTAGCGGCGCAGGATGCCGTCGGCGTTCAGCAGGGATTTCCGCGCGACACAAACAATTTCGCGCCGCGTTTCGGTTTCGCCTACGATATTTTCGGCGACGGCAAAACGGTCGTGCGCGGTGCGCTCGGACTTTTTTACGATCATCCGCTGCTTGCCGCCGCATTTAACTCGGATATTGCCGACGCGGTTCAGCAGCAACAGGCGACTTTGACGGCGGGAAGTCCCGTGCCGACCAATTTGATCAACGCCGCGCAGGTTTTTCAGGGAACGGTCTGCGTTCCGGGTTCGACCTCGAATCCGCTGTGCGCTCCGGGTGTAGTTACGCCGGGCGTTGCGCCGGGAACGCAGTATCAATTCGGCAGACAGCGTTTTAACGATCAGACTTTTCCCGGCTTCGGCGCGGTTTTGCCATTCACGCTGCCGGTTTCTAAAGATTTTCAATACGCTTCGGCGACACAGGCGAATTTGACGTTTGAACGTCAATTGACCAGAAATATGGCGATTTCGGCTTCGTATATCTTTGTCGGCGCACATCATTTGCCGCATCCGACAGATTTGAATACGCCAAACACCGCACTGCAAATCCAAAATTTCCAACGCTTTACGGGACGCTTGCCGCTTAGCACGCAGGAAGCCGTCGCGTTTTCGATTCCGACCACCGGAACGCCGTGTCCGGGCGGTGTTCCGCTGCTTTGCTACACGCTGGCGACTCCGGCGGGAACACCCGTTCCGTATCCGAACGCCGGACAAACTTTCGCGCTTGTGATTCCGGGAATTATTACCGCGCCGTTAACAAACTTGGGAAATCGCGTAGTTTCATCGGCAGTTGCCAACTTTTTCCGTCCGAACTCGCCGAATTATTTTTTGACACAGGCTTTGACGCGCGGCGCGGTTACGCCGTCGGTTCTCAATTCGCAACTCGTTGGAACATTGAGAACGCCCGGACTTGTTTCGCCATTTGGCGCGGTGGACGCGCAGGTATCCGACGGCAATTCGAGTTACAACGCTTTTAATCTTGAGTTAAAACGTCGTTTCGCCAATAATTTCACATTTTTGGCTTCATACACTTTGTCGCATTCGATTGACGATTCGAGCGATTTGCAAACTTTGCTGATTCCGCAGGATGTCAATAATTTCCGCGCGGAAAAAGCTGATTCGTTGTTCGACCAGCGGCATCGTTTCGTTTTCAGCGGAGTTTTGTCTGCGCCGAATAATTGGCGCGGTTCGGAAAGTATTGTTAAAAAGATTTTTGCCGATTTCACGCTTGCGCCGATTATTGAAATCTCGTCCGGTCGCCCGTTCAACATCATTACAAATGTTGATGCCAATAACGACCAGTCAACGCAAACCGACCGTCCGAGCGTTAATTCGGACGGAACACTTTGTGTGCCGGGAGCAGTTGGATGTTCAACGCCGCTAATTACAAACGGGCAATTTTCGACTGGAAATCTGGGACGAAATCGCGGAATTACGCATTCTTACGCTTCGTTTGATCTGCGTCTGACCCGCGCCGTTCGATTCGGCGAACGGATCAGGCTCGATTTGATTGCCGAAGGTTTCAATCTTTTCAATCGTTTCAACGAAGCGTCGGCATCGCCGTTTTACACCGATGTCAACGCCTTCGGTCAGCGCGACAAGGGCGGACGCTACTTCAGCCGCCCGACGGCTTCGTTTGATCCGCGCCAATTCCAATTCGGCTTTAAGTTGAATTTCTAAAATAAAAGAAATTAACAGGGATAACAGGATAAAAACGGATAAATCATTTAATTTTTGATCTAAAATACCCTGTTATCCCTGTTAATTTCTTAATTTCGCTTTATTCCGGCGGATATTCAAACGGATGTTTCGCCAGAACGACGCGCACATTTATTTTGCATCGGCGCGTGAAGCGTTTGATATGGTTTCGGCGGCGATTACGGCAAAACCGGAAGTCCGGGCGAATATCGAGATTATCGTTTGAAAACGATAATGGACGAGAAGGCAAAAAGAGAAAAAACTGAAATCGAGCGACAAATAGAAGTTTGTTAGCAAAACAATGGCAAATCCGATTGATAAATTAAAGAAAATAAAGGGGAAAAGCTGGACGGAAATCCGCATACGCGGCGAACAGGCTATTTCAGGCTACACGGAACAGATAGGCTTGAGCGGCAAACTACCGTCCGATGAAGAATTCTTACAGTTAATCGAACATTCTCATTTCGGCAGTGAAGAAGCAACGGCGGAAAATCTGTTTGCAAAATTTGGCGAAGACTCGCAGTTCGGATTTTTTCCGGCTTTTCGTGAAAAAGAAAAAACTCTCGAAACTTTTCGGCGCGTCTTCGGCGAAAAAAGTGCCAGATATTTTACCGAAAAAGCGGAAAATTTGATTGAAGGCAGATTTGATTTGCTCGGTTATAAAAATCTGGATTTTGGACGGGAAGTTGACTGGCATTATGAACCGATTGCCGATAAACATTCGCCTTTGAAGCATTGGAAACAGTTTGATGAACTCGACGCGGAGGAAACAGGCGACAAAAAAATAATCTGGGAACTCAACCGTCATCAACATTTTTTTACGCTTGGCGTAGCTTACTGGCTGAACGGTAATGAACACTTTGCCGAAACTTTTGCCCGTCATCTGGAAAGTTGGATGGAGCAAAATCCGCCCGGCATCGGCATCAATTGGTTTAGCAGTTTGGAAGTCGCGCTGCGTTCGATTTCCTGGATTTGGGCTTTTAATTTTTTCAAAGATTCAAAAAGTTTAACGCCCGAACTTTTCCAAAAAGCCTTGAAATTTCTTTATCTCCACGGCAAACACATCGAAAAATATCTCTCGACATATTACAGCCCGAACACGCATCTGACAGGCGAAGCGTTGGGGCTTTACTATCTCGGCACGCAGCTTTCGTTTTTTAAACACGCGGAAAATTGGCGCAAACTGGGCGAAGATATTCTTTACGCCGAACTCGACCGCCAAATTTTGCCTGACGGCGTTTATTTTGAGCAATCAACGTGGTATCAGCGTTATACGGCGGATTTTTACACGCATTTTCTTATTTTGAAAACCTTAAACGGCGATGAAACCGCCGCGAATCTGCACGGAAAACTCCACACGAAACTTCAATCCACGCTCGATTTTTTGATGTATGTAACTCGTCCCGACGGCACAACGCCGCTGATTGGCGACGACGACGGCGGTGGAATTTTGCCGCACGGCAACAGTCAAACGACTGACTTTCGCGCGGTTTTGGCGAACGGCGCGGTTCTCTTCGAGCGCGGCGATTATAAATTTGTCGCCCGCAAGCCGGCGGAAGAAACGCTGTGGCTGTTGGGCGCGGAAGGCGTTCAAAGATTTGAAAATCTGTCGGCGCAAGTTCCTGAAGAAAATTCCCGCGAATTTAAGGACGGCGGATATTTCGTGATGCGCGACGGCTGGGCGGAAACGGATAATTATCTGCTGGTTGATTGCGGCGCACTCGGCGCGGCGAGCGGCGGACACGGACACGCCGACGCGTTGGCGATTGATTTGGCGGTCGGAGGACGAACGACGCTGGTTGACGCTGGAACTTATACTTATCACGAATCGGAAGAAACGCGCGATTTTTTCCGCTCGACTATTTCCCATAATACGTTGATGATTGATGAAAAATCACAATCTGAAACGGGTTCAAAATTTAATTGGAAAAGTAAGGCGAACGCAGCCTTAAATTCGTGGATTTCACAGGACAGATTCGACTTTTTTGAAGGTTCGCACGACGGCTACGAAAGATTTACCGATTCGCCCGCCGCGCACACGCGAAGCATTTTGTTTCTGAAAAACGATTACTGGATAATGCGCGATTATGTGAAAACCTTCGGCGTTCGCGATTACGCGCTGAATTTTCATTTTGACAATAAAACCAATCCGACGATTGAAACAGCGGAAAACGGTGCAGCGTGCGTAATCGAAAAAAATGATTCGGAAATCGGTCTACAGCTTTTCACATTCGGCGACAACGGAAATTGGCAGCGCAGTGAAAGCCTGATTTCGTCGTGTTACGGCAGCCAAATAGACGCGCCGTTTCTGCGCTTTATCTCAAAAGGAATCGGCGCACAGGAATTTTTCACCTTTATACTGCCGAATGACGAAACATTTGCCGCGCCGCAGGTTTTTGAAGCTGAAGTCAGCGGCGGACGTGCTTTTGTCATCAAATACCGCGATTATCAGGATGTTTTCGTTTTCACCGATGGCGATCAAATCGTGCATACCGAGCTTTTCAATACAAATTTCCGCTTTTTATGGGCGCGTTTAAGCGAGGGTGAAGACTTGCCCGAAGAATTTGTTCTAATCGGCGGCAAACATTTTAGTTTTGGCAGCAGAGAAATCATAAATTATCCGCAAGTCTTGGAATTTGCCATTGCCAGACGTTTGGGCAATCGCCTCAATGTACGGACTTCCGAAAATACTTTTAGCGTTTCGCTGCCGCAGAAAACTTCTACAAATTATATTTTAAAGAACGATCTCGAAGATTAAAAATCGACAATTTGCCGGTTAAACAAAATAAATTCTTTTCCATTTAACCTCTTGTTTTGCTTGACCGATACCGTTTGCTTTTGCCCGATATAGTGTAGATAATTTTGTAATTTAGCTGTTAAAATTTCATAAACCTTGAAAATAATGGACTTGCTTTTACGGCACGACGATTGCAAATTTTATAAAACAAAGAAGGCGAAACGCTTTCAAAATAATAAGGAGTAAAAAGCAATGAAAAAATTTATAGCAACATTTATAGTAATGGCAATGATGGCAATTATGTTGCCGCTCACGACAAATGCTCAAACACGAAGCAGACGTTATTATTCAAGTCGCACCAACACGACACGAACATATAACAGACCGAGTTTTTATCGCCGCCACCGCAACGCAATTAACATCGCGGCAGGAACGGGTGCAGGAACAATAATCGGCGCGTTAATCGGCGGCAAAAAAGGCGCGTTAATCGGCGCGGGAGTCGGCGCGGGCAGTTCGGCGATTTATACATACAAAATCAAACCGAAAAAAAGAAGATATTATAGCCGCAGATATTAATTGCAAATATCAAACTGTTTCCAAAGCCGTGATTAGTTCGCAGAACTTTTCGCGGCTTTTTGTTTTTTTTGCTGCTGAAAAGTAACTAAACTCGAACAGACTTTCTAAAACTTTTAATCTCTTGTCTTTCAACTGATAAAATCCCGACAAAAGCTCTCGTTTTTCATTTCGCCTGATTCATTTTAGCGGCAATAATTTTTTACTGTTTCAAGACTTTGGACTTTAAATCGGCGGACGGTTTCCTTTTGTATCGGTGCGTTACAGGTCGTCTGCGTCCGACACCGATGGCGTTTTTTGAAATTATCAGCGTCGGCGGAAGCTGGCGGCGTTTGAATTCGTTTGCCGGAGATTCGACTTTGTTCAGCAGATTATAAACCAATTCGGCATTGTGTCCTTCGGCGATAATTTCTTCGGGCGAAAATTTGTCCTCAAAATAGAGTTTCAAAATCGGGTCCATCAATTCATACGGCGGCAATGAATCTTGGTCAAATTGATTCGGCGCGAGTTCGGCGGACGGTGCTTTTTCGATAATTTCAATCGGAATTATTTCACGTTTCGCACTTTCGTTAATGTGGCGCGAAAGTGCATAGACTTCCGTTTTTAAAACGTCGCCGATAACCGCCAAACCGCCGTTCGTGTCGCCGTAAAGTGTGCAGTAACCGACGGCTAATTCCGATTTGTTGCCGGTTGCCAAAACAAGCCGACCTTCGGCGTTGGAAATTGTCATCAGAATCACGCCGCGCAGCCGCGACTGCATATTTTCCGCCGCCAGATTTTCGCCGCCGTGTGTTGGTTTGTGCAAATTCAATTGTTTGAGCAAAACTTCAAAAGCATCTGAAATCGGTTCAAGACGCGAATCACAGCCGAGATTTTTGATTAATTTTTCCGAATGTTTGATGCTTCCCTCGGAAGAAAAAGGCGACGGCATCATCACCGCCAAAACATTTTCCGCGCCCAACGCTTCGGACGCGAGAGCTGCGACAATCGCCGAATCAATGCCGCCGGAAAGACCGAGAACGGCTTTTGTAAAACGGTTTTTATGCGCGTAATCTTTGATTCCCAAAACCAACGCCCGCCGAATCGCTTCGAGTTCGCTGCCCGTAATTCCGCGTGAATCGGGTTTGCGAACATCCAATTCAACCGTTTCGACAAATTCTTCAAACGCCTTTGCCTGCAAAATTATGTCGCCTTCTTCGTCGGCAATGACGCTTGCGCCGTCAAAGATAATTCCGTCGTTTCCGCCGACCAAATTTACAAATATAATCGGCTTTTTCTGCTGCCGCGCACGATGCGCGACCATATCGCAGCGCAGTTTGATTTTGCCTTTGTTATACGGCGAAGCATTTATTGCCACAATCAAGTCTGCGCCGCGCATAATCAGTTCGTTTGCCGGATCAACGTCGTAAAGTCTTTGTTTCCAGAAGGTTTTATCGTTCCAAAAATCTTCGCAAACAACAACACCTATTTTTTGTCCGCCGATTTCAAACATACTTCGCACGTCCGAAGGTTCAAAATAGCGCGGATCGTCAAAAACATCATATTCCGGCAACAAGGTTTTATCTGCAAATCCGAGCAATTTGCCGTTGTGCATCACCGCCGCCGAATTAAAAAGTCTGCGCCCGTCGGTTTCTTCGTTGCGCCGAATCGTGCCGGCGATAACCGTCAAACCTTTCGACGCTTCGACGATTTTTTGCAGATGTTCGTCCGCATTTTCGATAATGTCTTTATCCAAAAACCAATCCTGCGAAGTGTAGCCGTGAATGGCGACTTCGGGAAAAACAAGTAAATCGGAATTATCTTTTTTCGCTTTTTCAATTGCCGCTAAAATTTTGGCGACATTGCCTTCAAAGTCGCCGTTCGTCGTGTTGATTTGTCCGATGGTTACTTTCATTGATTTAAATTTTCTTCGGCGGAAATTTTTCTGACTAAATTCACCAAAGATTCATTTATTTTCGGTGAATATCCAGTAAAAACTCCTCGAAGTTTTCCGTTCCTTATTACAAAAGATTGAGGAATAGCATCAAACTTTGAGATTTTAATAAATTCTTCTGCAAATTTTTGGTTTGCACAACCTGTTTGAAATCCTATGTTGGATAATTCGACATATTTCTTAAAATTCAAGGTGTCGCTTTCACTGGATTCAACACATACAGCAATTATTCTTAAATTTCTCAAGTTTTCAGAGTAAAGTTTGTTTAAGTCTGAAATCATTGTTCGAGTAGGTGTTGCCCATTCCGCGACAAAAGACACAATAATTATGTCTTTTTTATAATTAGCCAACTTTATTTTTTCGTTGTTTGTCAGAATAATTTCGGAATTTAATAATTTTTCGGGAACATCGGGATATTCTTTCGACGCAGTTTTGCCGGACTGTTTAGCAGAGATAGTTCCTGATGTTTGTGCGTGAAGATTTTGGAAAGACAGAAAAATTATAACAATTAGTGAAAAATAAATGATTTTCATACATTTTCGGTTTTATCGGATTTTTTTACCATTGTTAGGCGATTTCCGCGCTCGTTGTAAGAAACTTCGTCCATTATGTTGTGAATAATCAAAACGCCGCGCCCGGATGATTTAAAGAGATTTTCAGGATTTGTCGGGTCGGGAATTTCTGAAACATTAAAACCTTCGCCTTCGTCTTCGATGGTGAAACGCGCTTCGGTTGGCGAAACTTCGACTGAAATGCGGACGATTTTGTCCGCATCGAATTTATTGCCGTGTTTGACGGCGTTGACGAAGGCTTCGTCTAAAGCGATGAAAAGATTGGAGTTTTCCGCGTCAACAATTCCGTTTTTTTCGACGCGCTTCATCAAATAATCTAAAATGCTGTGCATCAACGAAATTGCGCTCGGAAATTCAAATTCTATTTTTTCACGAATATACTTGACGGCATTTCTTTTATCAACAAATTTCGCTTTGTAATTGAGAATTGTTTCAAAAAGGTTTTTGAGTTCGTTTTCGTCAAAATTTTCGCGTTTGAAATTGGTCGCGCAAATCTTAAAGGCTTTGACAAAACTGCGGTCAAAATTTTCCGCCTCTTCGGTTGGCAGACAAGTATTATCAACATCGTCGGCTTCGTCTTGCGGAAAGGCTTTGTCGCCGTCAAGGTCGGTGATAACCAAATCAAATTCATTCGACTCATCGAGTTCGACGGCTTCCTGACGACTTTCGGTTGTTTTCACCGAATAACCGATGCGGCTGAAAACTTCCGTTAAAACAGTTTTCAAGTCATCGTGGTCATCAACTATTAAAATTTTTTTCTGTATTTTCACACTTCGGTTTTCAAAATGCCGGTTTAAATTTCAGGCTTTATAAAAGCTACGTTAGAATAATTTATTTTGTTGCACATAATCAATGTTCGGGCGGATTTTAATAAATCCGCCTCGCTTGTGTTAATATCCACAAAGACTTTCCTGTAGTTAAGGTGTTTTTCGCGCATAACATCAAACTGATTTTGGAAAGTCTTTTTAATTATCATTTCTAATTTGAATAAGCCTTCTGTAAGTTTTATTTTTACAGTATCTTAAAAGAAATTCGACATTTCGATATGCAAATCACATTTGCTCAACTTTTAATTTTCGGTATTTTGGCAGGTTTGGCAAACGTGCTGGGCGGTTTGATTCTGTTTCCGCCCGGAATTCAAAAAAATTACAAAAAACTGCTCAAATATATTTTGGCATTGGGCGCGGGCTTTATGCTCGCCGTTACTTTTATTGATATTTTGCCCGATGTTATAGAGCTTTGGCAAATAGAGGGAAGTTCTCATAATACTGAAATACTAATTTATCCGATGGGTTTGCTGCTCATCGGCTACCTGATAACGCAGTTTTTTGAACATACAATTGCGCCGCATTTTCATCTGGGCGAAGAAATGCACCCGGATCATTTAATTTCCACATCTTCAGCTTACACGGCAATCGGCGGGCTTTTGATTCACACATTATTTGACGGCATTTCGATTGCCGCCGCCTCAGAAGTTGATTACCGCGTTGGTATTTTAGTGTTTTTCGCCGTTTTTCTGCACAAATTTCCTGAAGGTTTTACAATTGCATCAATGGTTTTAGCGGCGGGCAAAGGTTTGAAGGAAGTAATTTTTGCGACTTCTTTAGTTGGCTTAACAACTTTTTTCGGCGTTTTGCTTTATTATTTTATCGGTGCAAAAATCGGTTTTACGGTTGCCTACGCGCTTCCGCTGGCAAGCGGTGTAACTCTTTACGTCGCGGCAAGCGACTTAATTCCCGAAGTTAATCATCACGGCGGCAAAAATCCGCTTGTTTCGCTATCGGTTTTTGCAGGCGTGGCTTTATTTTTTATTTTGCACTTTATTTTGCATTCATTTTTGGAGCGATGATTTGTTTTTTGATGCAAAGACGCAAAGAAATTTCAATAAAATCAAAAATTAAAATTTAACTTTGCGCCTCTGCGTCTTTGCGTCTTTGCGTTAAAATCTTTCTATGACACAACAATACCAACCGCCGAAACTGCAAAAGACCGCAAGCGGCGATATAAATACAAATTCTTTGGCAGATTCGCTCGAATGGTTTTTGAATTTCGACCAAAGAGTCGCGCTCGTCAGAAATCCGCAGGTCGAAGAACTTTTTCAGTGGAAACAGGCAGACGACGCGGAAAACGGCGTTGAAATTTATCCGTTTGAAAATGCCGAATCGCGTTTTGCCATCGGAGTTTTTCAGGCGTTAGGCGAAAATGATTCGGAAAGCAAATTGCATCGCTGGATTGCGGACGTTTTGCAGGCTCTCGGCGAAGCCAAACAAACTAACGAAGAAATCGCCAAAAGTTATGATTTGCAGCAGAACAAATCACACATTGAGCAAGCCGAAAAAATTCCGTCGAAAACGGAAAGACGTTTGTATTTGTCGAGTTGCTGGCTCGAAGCACTCTGCACGGCGGAAGCCAGATTTTTAGGTTGGATTTATCAGGAAATTTATAACAAACCATTCACTCCTTAAAACTTTCCCAATTTCCTTTCCAATCAAATTTTTCAAGTGCGCGGAATCGTTTTTTGTAATCGTAAAAGGAATTTCCGTCGTAACAATAGCCTTGATAATAAAAGCTTTTTCCGTGTCGGCGGGCAAAATCAATTTCCACAAGCATCGTAAAAATGCCGAGACTGCGCGATTTTTCTTCGGGCGCAAACATTGCATAAATACTTGAAATCGCCGTTTCGCCGACATCAAAAAAACTCACGGCAAGTAAATTTCTTTTGTCATAAACGCAAACTTCCAGCGATTCACAGGGAACATTTGCGGCATCAAATGAAAGAAAGTCATAGATCGAAAAAGGAATGTTGTGCTTAAACCGCAGCTTGTGACTGTTAAAAAGCGTTTCCTTTTCTTCGCTTATTTCGATTGGACGTATTACTACTTGTAAGTCCCGATTTTTATTGATGATACGACGTTTGTTTTTTGAAAGAAAAAAATCTGAAAGACGAATTCTAAGCGGAAAAACCTGACATATTCTCCCGTTGTAAAATGACAAATTGTAACGAAAAAATTGTGTTCCAAAGTGTCGCCAACCAGTTGCCAACAATTTGTCTAACTGTTTCGGTGAAACTTTCAGCGTATCAAATTCTTGGTTGATGAAGAAAATTTCATCTGTCAGGAAAAATTCATTTTCGAGCATCGTTTAAAAAGCATCTAAATCTTATTGAACATAAAGAAATATAACAAATCCAATCTGCCGACGAAAGTTTGAAAAAAAGTAAAATTTTGTTCGGAAAAATGCCGAACAAACAAAAAATCATTAACAGCAGGTTAAAAATCTTATTCGCTGCGGCAATTCGATATTTGTTATTTTTCGCGCACCGTGTCAAACTTTAAGGTTTGGAGGAAATGATAAAAAGTTGTTTGTAGAAAGTAAGATTAAAACAAAACTGCTCAAAAAAATGGGCGAAGCCGTCCGCGATTTTTCGATGATCGAAGACGGCGACAAAATAATGGTCTGTCTTTCGGGCGGAAAAGACAGCTACACGATGCTCGACCTTTTGCTCGACGTGCAGAAACGCGCACCCGTTAATTTTGAAATTCTCGCCGTCAATTTAGACCAGAAACAACCCGATTTCCCGGAACATATTCTGCCCGAATATCTCGAAAACATCGGCGTAGGTTACAAAATTGTCGAAGAAGATACTTATTCGATTGTTACCCGTTTAGTTCCCGAAGGCAAAACCTTTTGTTCGGTTTGTTCGCGCTTACGGCGCGGGATTTTATACACGACCGCCGTCAAAGAAAACTGCACGAAAATCGCGCTCGGTCATCACGCCGACGACGTTATCAATACATTTTTATTAAACTTATTTTTTGTCGGACAATTAAAAGCGATGCCGCCGATTCTGCGCTCCGACGACGGACGCAACACTATTATTCGTCCGCTCGCTTATTGTCACGAAAAAGATATTGTAAAATTTGCCGCCGAAAAACAGTTTCCGATAATTCCATGTAACCTTTGCGGTTCACAACCGAACTTAAAACGCGCCCGCGTCAAAAAATTGATTACCGAACTTACCAAAGAAATTCCGCACGTTCGTTCGTCAATTATGACGGCTTTATCAAATGTTACAGGTTCGCATCTGCTCGACACGCAGCTTTACGATTTTGAAAATTTTACGCCGCTTATCAAAGAAATTAAACCGCTTCACGGCAGCGTCGAACAAGAACTGGACGCGGTTTTCGATCATTCCGAGCCGCAGTTAAATAAATTTAGCTCGATTGTTCAAAATTCGCTCGCTTAGTTGTTATTTTACTTCTTGATTTGTGGAAATATTTTAATTTATCTTAATTTCAATTCTTTCAAATTGTCTGTAAATGATAATAAAAACATAATTTAATAAACATTGTAAAAAAGTTTTCCACAGGTGGAAAACTTTCTTAAATAGTAAATCAAAATAAATATTTTCGGTTAAAAATGCTGATTTCAAGCGCGAAAACGGCGCGGCTGAATTTCGTATTTCATTATTTTATAACACAAAATGCGTTCAGTCGTATCGAGCATTTTGGCGGCTTTGGCGCGATTTCCGCGGGTTGATTTGAGAGCGTCTAAAATCAAATCGCGCTCGAAGGCTTCAACCGACGAGGCGAGCGAAACTTGCGTAACTGTGTCGGTAATTTCTGCCGTCTGCAAAGTCGGCGGCAGATGATGACCGTGAATAACATTGCCGTCGCACACTAAAACGGCGCGTTCGATGGTGTTTTCCAGTTCTCGAACATTGCCCGGATAATGGTAACTCGTCAGCATATCAATCGCCGGTGTGGAAATTCGTTTGATGTGTTTATTGTGTTCGCGCTCGTATTTTTCGACAAAATTTTCCGCAAGCAGCAGAATATCGGATTTTCGTTCGCGCAGAGGCGGCAGATAAATCGTAAAAACATTCAGGCGATAAAATAAATCTTCGCGGAAGCTGCCGTCAATTATCGCTTCTTCCAGATTTTTGTTGGTCGCCGCGATAAAACGAACATTTGCTTTGAGCGTTTCCGTGCCGCCGACGCGCTCGAATTCACGTTCCTGTAAAATTCTCAGTAATTTTATCTGCGTTTGCGTTGATAAATATCCGATTTCGTCCAAAAAAAGTGTTCCGCCTTCGGCGATTTCAAAACGTCCTTTTTTTCTGTTATGCGCTCCCGTGAACGCACCTTTTTCATAACCGAATAATTCCGATTCAATCAAAGTTTCAGGCAGGGCGGCACAATTTACTTTGATAAAAGGCTTTTTCGCCCGCAGCGAATTGTAATGAATCGCGTTAGCGATCAATTCCTTGCCTGTGCCTGATTCGCCGCGCAGCAAAACCGTCGTATTTGAACGCGCAACTTGGCTGATCTGAGCGTAAACGCGCTTCATCGCGCTGGAATTTCCGATTATATGCCCGAAATCGTATTTTTCGCGCAGTTCGCGTTTTAAATATGTATTTTCATCAAACAAACGCTCTTTTTCGTTTTCAATAATGTGTTCGACTTTTATCGCCTGAGCAATCATCAAGGCGATGATCGACAACAAATCTGCTATTTGCTCATAATTTGTGTTCTTTTCATAATCGAACTCCACGCCAAAAACCCCGAACGATTTTTTCTTTAAAAATATCGGTACGCAGATTCCGCTTACTTCTACATTTTTGTCATCTTGACCGGTAAAATTCGACAAATATGTAGATTCCAAATTCGCTTTCGGCAGGATTACGGTTTTGGAATTATAAAGGACTTTTATCAAAAAACTTTTTTCGATATTTGCTTCAAGGTGTCGAAATTCAGTCGCGCTAAAACCCAATGATGCCTTGATTTGCAATTTATCTTCAGTTTTGTTTTGAGTTATTACGTAGCTTCTGGAAAACCCAAATGCTTGATGGGTTTTTTCCAAAAACCGCGGAAGAGCCGCACCCGAAAGTTTTCCGTCAACGAGAATCTGTCCAATTTCAGCTAAAAGTTTCAGAGATTCCATCGTAGTTTTCGCAGGAATATCATTTTTTCCGGTTTTTATACAAAATTGTAAATTAAATAAATTATACTGACAAAAATGTAGCAAATTTTAATTTATTTCGCACGGCGAGAAATTGAATTTTTCCTGTGCGTTCGCCGTCTGATTCAGCGCAAAAATAAACGCGAAAAGCGCGACGATTAAAACAGTTTTACGATTTCTTAATTGCATTAAATTTTCTCCCTCAAAAATAATTTGCTGCTTAACTGAATTTAATTTACTTGCAGTATTTTACCGAATAAAATACAATATCTGAAAGTTTTTCAACCCCGACTTTTTCTAAAGGACACCTAAATATAATGAAAATTACTGCTGTATTATTAAATATCGCGTTGCTGTTTGCAACCTTTTGCACGCCACTACAACAAAGTTTCGCTCAATCAACTAACAATCGTGATTTGGTCACAACAGAAATTACGGACAGCCACGCTTATTTTCGGGAAATGATGAAAAAACCGAAGTCTTCCGTTGATAATACGGCGCGGGCGAAGGCGTTGCTTAAACAAATGACTTTGGAAGAAAAAGTCGGGCAGATGACGCAGTTGACAATGGGAATGTTTGTTGACGGCAGAGATCAGGATGTAAAAATTGACGAAGCGAAACTCGATAAAGCGATCAACAAATACGGGGTCGGTTCGTTTTTGAACGTCAACGATCAGGCGTTGACGGTTGAAAAATGACACGAATTAATCGGCAGAATTCAAGAAGTTTCGATGAAAACGCGGCTCAAAATTCCGAATCTTTACGGCATTGATTCGATTCACGGAGCGAATTATGTGCGCGGCGCGACGCTTATTCCGCAGGAAATCGGAATGGCGACGTGGAATCCGGCGTTGATGCAGCGAGCCGAAGAAATTACGGCGATGGAAACCCGCGCGGCGGCGATTCCTTGGAGTTTTTCGCCCGTTCTCGATATTGGACGGCAGCCGTTGTGGGCGCGTTTTTGGGAAACTTTCGGCGAAGACCCTTACTTAGCAAAAGTGATGGGCGTGTCGTTTGTGCGCGGAATGGAAGGCGACGACATCAGCAGCGACAAGCACGTTGCGGCGTGTCTGAAACATTATATGGGTTACAGTCTGCCGCTGTCGGGGCGCGACCGCACGGACGCGCTGATTCCCGAAATTTATCTGCGCGAATACGTCGAACCGACGTTTCAAGCCGCGATTGATGCCGGAGCGCACACCGTGATGATCAATTCGGCGGCGATTAATGGCACACCCGGACACGCCAATAAAAAAATCCTGACCGATATGCTGCGCGGCGAAATGAAATTTGACGGTTTGGCGGTTTCCGATTGGGAAGACATCAAAAAACTCGTGACGCAGTGGCGCGTCGCCAAAGACGAAAAAGA
>JBBSIE010000011.1:0-59817 GCA_038232235.1 Pyrinomonadales bacterium
AACTAAAATTATTTCAAGGAAAAACAAATGGATTCAGCATTAGAACGCAATCAGCAAGTAAATATCGAAGACGAGATGCGGCGGTCGTATCTCGATTACGCAATGTCGGTTATCATCGGACGCGCACTGCCCGACGTGCGCGACGGTTTGAAACCCGTCCATCGCCGCGTTTTGTGGGCGATGCAGGAACTCGGCAATTATTACAACAAACCGTATAAAAAATCGGCGCGTGTCGTCGGCGACTGCATCGGCAAATATCATCCGCACGGCGATTCGGCGGTTTATGAAACGATTGTCCGTATGGCGCAGGAGTTTTCGATGCGGTATATGCTCGTTGACGGACAGGGAAATTTCGGTTCGATTGACGGCGACAACGCGGCGGCGATGAGATACACGGAAATAAGAATGCAGAAACTTACTTCCGAATTGCTCGCGGACATCGAAAAGGAAACCGTAGATTTTCAGCCGAATTACGACGAATCTTTAAGCGAACCGAAAGTTTTGCCGGCGCGTTTTCCGAATTTATTGGTTAACGGTTCGGAAGGCATTGCGGTTGGAATGGCGACGAAAATTCCGCCGCATAATTTGACGGAAATCGTCACAGCGACGATTGAATTGATTAAAAATCCAAAGATTACGATAGATCAACTGATCGAAATTGTTCCGGGACCGGATTTTCCGACGGGCGGATTTATTTACGGGCGCGAGGAAATTCATCGCGCATATCGTGAAGGACGCGGAATTTTGCAGATGCGTGCGAAAGCCGCGATTGATCGCGTCGGTCGCGGAAATACTGAACGCGACGCGGTTGTCGTGACGGAAATTCCGTATCAGTTAAACAAATCGCGGTTGATCGAACGCATCGCCGAACTCGTCAATGAGAAAAAACTCGACGGCATTTCGGAAATCCGCGACGAATCGAACCGCGAAGGCATTCGCGTCGTCATCGAACTCAAACGCGATGCCGTGCCGCAGATCGTTCTCAACAAACTTTATAAAATGACGCAGCTGCAGATGTCGTTCGGCATCATCAGCATTGCAATTGTTGACGGACAGCCGCAGGTTTTGAATCTCAAGCAGATGCTCGAAGCGTTTGTCGAATTTCGCCGCGAAGTCGTGCGCCGCCGCACGGAATTTGAACTGCGAAAGGCGCGGGCGCGGGCGCATATTTTGGAAGGTTTGAACAAAGCGATTGACGCGCTCGATTATATTATTCCGCTGATTCGCAGTTCGCGTTCGCTTGACGAAGCAAAAGCGTGGCTGACGGGCGATTTTGCGACGCTTCAGGAAATCAAAAACTGGCGCGGCGCACCTGCCGATAAAACTATTTCGGCTTTTTTAAAAGACCTTGAAAAAGTCGTCGGCGATTTGAAGTTCAGCGATATTCAATCGCAGGCGATTTTAGATTTGCAATTGCGCCGCTTGTCGGCTTTGGAACGTCAAAAAATCATTGATGAACTCGAATCAATTTTGAAATTCATCGGCGAACTCGAATCAATTTTGGCAAACGAGCAGTTGCTTCGACAAGTAATCGTTGACGAACTCAAGGAAATTAGAAAAAACTTCGGCGACGAGCGCAAAACCGTGATTGTTGATGCCGGAATCGAACTGAAAATCGAAGATTTAATTCCCGATGAAGAAGTTGCAATTACCGTCACGAAAGCCGGCTACATCAAACGCACTCCGGTTTCCGCTTATTCGACGCAGATTCGCGGCGGCAAAGGTCGCTTCGGCGCAAAGGCGAAAAATGAAGATTTTATAGACCATCTTTTCACCGCTTCGACCCACGATTACTTGATGATTTTCTCCGACAACGGACAAGTCTTCAAAATCAAAGTCCACGAAATTCCCGAAGCCGACACTGCGGCTCGCGGCAAAGCGTTGGTGAATTTAATAAGCATTCCGACGGATCGCAAACTCGTCGAAGTTTTGGCGGTTAAAGATTTTACCGACGACGTTTTTGTAACAATGGTTACGAAAAAAGGCATCGTCAAAAAATCCGCCCTGAGTCAATATCAAAACATTCGCGCCAACGGAATAAATGCGATAAACATTGACGACGACGACGAGCTTTTGAACGTCTTTGAAACCGACGGCACAAAGCAAATTTTTATTGCGACGCACGACGGAATGGCGATTCGCTTTGATGAAGCCGATGCGCGTCCGCTCGGCAGAGTCGCCCGCGGAGTGCGCGGAATTAAATTGCGAAAAGGCGATTACGTTGTTTCGGCGTGTGCCGTTTCAACGGATGAAAGCGAAAATATGCTGTCGGTTTCCGAACAAGGTTTCGGCAAACAAACGATGGTCGGCACATATCGTCTGCAAAATCGCGGCGGAGTCGGCGTGATAAATATGAAAGCGACCAAGAAAACCGGCAAAGTCGTCGCGGCTTTCCCGGTTGATCCTGATTCGGAAGTAATCATTATCACGCAACAGGCGAAACTCATCCGTCTGGAAGCTGGAGAAATCCGCAAAACCGGCAGAAGCGCACAAGGCGTTACGCTGATTCGGATGAAAGACGGCGATATGGTTACGAGCGCGTCTTTGATTGATGTTTCCGAAGATGCGGAAGTCGAAGAAGGCGTAGAAGGCGTAGAAGAATAGAAAGAATAATACTTACAGAGATAACAGGATAAATGGGATTTTAAAATAAGTTATCCCTGTTTATCCTGTTATCTCTGTAAATTTTTGTTTTAGATTGATTTTTATTGCGTAAATTCAATCGTATTGCCGTGCATCCAGCCGCTCGTGCCGTGTTCGCAGGTTACAAAATACCACGGACTGTTTTCGTTTTCCCGTCTTTCAATATTGATGCGATCATCAATCGGCAAAACGTCTGTTTCTTCTGCATTTCGACTTGGTGATGCGCGAACATAAGCGTTTGAAGCGATCACGCGCCCGTTGAATTCAGAATCGTCAGCATCAGTTCGCAGTTCGTGTTTTTTTGTGAAATCTTTAATATCAATCGGCGTTTCGGTGGGCGAAACCTTGATCGTTTTGTTGGAATTTGTGTCGGATGTTCGAGTGACTTTTACCGAATTACTGTTATTATTCCGATAAAAACTTCGCGCTAAAAGCAGCGTTGCCAAAACCAAACCGCCGCCGAGAATAAGCCCGAGAACAAGAAAAATTGCCGGACTTTTTCGCTTCACAGGTTTTTCAATAATCACCGTTTCAACCGGCGGATTTTGATAAATTATTTGTTCGGGCGGAATTTGTCCGGCGGATAAATCAACGACAACGGGCGAGTTGCGAATGATTGTTTCGGCTTCAAAATCATCGGCTTCCGAAGGCAGCGTGAAGGTTTCTGCAACCAAACCTGCGCCGTCGTTCAAACAAAATCGAACATCATCTTCATAAACACTATTGCATTGCGGACATCTTTTCATAAACGGATTTTCTCAAACATTTTTGGTCAGTCTGTTATAATTATAAATTGCTTTTGAGAAAATAGCACAAAAAGAGGTTTGTTAGTTAAAAAAGAATGAAAATAGCAGTAGCAATGAGCGGCGGCGTAGATTCTTCGAGCGCGGCGGCACTTCTCAAAGAACAGGGACACGAACTCGTCGGATTTACAATGCAATTGTGGAATCAACGGCGCGGAATTTCATTGGACGAAAACGGCGATCCGCTGCCGTCGCGGTGTTGTTCGCTCGACGATGTTTATGACGCGCGGCGCGTCGCCGAATCCGTCGGAATTCCGTTTTATGTTCTGAACCTTGAAAAAGAATTTGAAGAGTCGGTTGTTAAACCTTTTGTCGAAGATTATTTAAATGGTGAAACACCGATTCCGTGCGTTGCGTGCAACTCGCGTTTGAAATTCGCCTCTTTGGATAAAATGGCACAAAGTTTGGATTGCGACAAAGTTGCCACCGGACATTTTGCGCGTGTCGAATTTGACGAAAAGGCAAATCGCTATCGCTTATTTCGCGGCAAAAATCATTGGAAAGACCAGAGCTATTTTTTGTGGGAATTGACGCAGGATCAGCTTTCCCGTGCTTATTTTCCGCTGGGCGAAATGTTAAAAAGCGAAGTGCGCGACATTGCGCGGGAAAATAATTTATATGTCGCCGAAAAGCAGGAATCGCAGGAAATTTGCTTTGTTCCCGACGGCAAATATTCGGAATTTATTGACCGTTATCTAACGCACGAAAACCGCTCGGACGAACTGCCGAAAGCGGGCGATATTGTTAATGCGAAAGGCGAAAAACTCAATGAACACACGGGAATTCACCGCTATACAATCGGACAGCGGCGCGGACTCGGAATCGCGCACGAAAAACCGTTATATGTTCTGCAAATCGAACGCGCCAAAAATCAAATTATTGTCGGCGAAAAAGAAGAACTCGGTTCAATGGAATTTATCGCCAAAAATGTCAATTGGGTGGCGTTTGACGAACCCGAAAAACCCGTTCGCGCCTTGGTAAAAGTGCGTTATCGCCACGATCCCGCGCCAGCCACGATTTACGCTTTACCCGAAAATCGCGCCAGAATTGTTTTTGACGAACCGCAAAGCGCGATCACGCCCGGACAAGCAACCGTTTTTTATGACGGCGAAGAATGTGTCGGCGGCGGCTGGATTGTGAAAAACTAATTGTAATTTCCGTAAACTATTTTTAGAATTGATATTGTTGTAAACAGTAACCATAAAGGAATAAATAATGGCAAAAGAGAAAAAAAGACCGAGTAAAAATGCAAAAGCGGCGTTAAAACTACTGAATGATTCGAAATTGCTGGCAACGGCGAAAGCGGCAAAAGATTCTGAAAGCGATCAGAATTTCAATGGGGAAACTCATTTGCCGAAACAAACCGCACCGATAAAAGTCAGACCTGAAAAAAAACGCGGGTAAATTAATTGTTTCAAATGAAATCACCGAACCGGTTCTGCAAAACTGCAGCAATGGAAATTGCTGCAGTTTCCGCCCGCAAAATTCTGCCGCCGAAAGTTACGATTTGAAAACCTTTTTCACGCGCCGCTTCGATTTCCGCGTTTTCCCAACCGCCTTCCGCGCCGACGATTGCGATGATTTTTTCGGTTGGTTTGACGCTGGAAAAACTTTTGCCGTCTTTTTCCGCGAACAAAATTTTCGCGCCCTCTGCCGACTCGATAAATTTTTCAAAATCAACAGGTGATTCAATCCGCATCAGCGCGGCGCGTCCGCATTGTTTGGTCGCGTCAATAATAATTTTTCGCCAGCGTTCCAGTTTTCTTTCACCGTCTTTTATTTTGACATCGGCACGAATCGTATTGATCGGAACAAACTGTCTTACACCGAGTTCGACGGCTTTCTGGATGACCAAATCAAATTTTTCGCCTTTTAAAGGCGCGACGGCTAGAGTTAAATCCAAATTAGATTCAGGCGCGGTCGGTGAAACTTCTTTGATAATTTTTAATTCGGTTTCGTGTTTTGAAATCTTTTCAACCGCGCACAAAAATTCTCGTCCGAAGCCGTCGAAAATATGAATCTCCGCGCCTTCGCGCAAACGTAAAACGTCGCGCAAATGTCTTGTTTCTTCAAGACCGAGCAGGACGTTTTGTTCGTTAAAATTTTCGGCTGGAGCGTAAAAGCGGCGCACTTTTTTGAGTATAAAGTCTATTTTTTAACTGATCTTTGCGCCAGATTCATCAAATCTTCCGGCATCCATTTGTTCATATTTTTCTTTTCTTCTTCGGCAATTCCTCGATGCCGGTTGCGCCATTCTTTTTCGGGCGCGTCTTCGCGCAAAGATTCTTTCGGATAATTTTCGACCTGTTCCAAACTGATAATAATTCCGTGCGCGATTTCTTCCCAATTTTCGGTTTGAATACCGCGCAAAATGACCGGCAAACCCGCCGTCCAATCTTCTTCGGGCGCGATGTCGTCGTATTCGGGAATCGTCAAAAATGCCGACAAAGGAAAAGGTTTGCCGCTGAATTCGCTGACGATTTGCGATTGAACATCTTTGTAAGAAGCGTTCGGATTCGCTTTTCTCATTTCCAAAGCGCGGCGAAAAATGTTTGAAACGGTTATTTGATTGCTCATTTTATTCTGTTAAAATCTCCTGAATTATAAAAGACAAATCAAAGACTATCACAGATTCGCGTAGATAAAAACCGATTAAATCTTGATGTTTCTTTTATCATTTGTGTTAATCTGATGAAAAAAAATTATGTTAAATCTAGCCGTTCTGCTTGAAGACAGCGCACGAAATGTGCCGGAAAGAACTGCCGTCATTTGCGGCGGCGCGAGATTAAGTTACGCCGAAGTTGACGCGAAGGCGAATCAAGTCGCTCACGCTCTAAAAAGTATCGGCGTAGAAAAAGGCGATAAAATCGCGCTGTCGTGTCCGAATCTGCCATATTTTCCGATAATTTATTACGGAATTTTGAAGTTGGGCGCAGTCGTCGTACCGCTCAATGTTCTGCTGAAAGGGCGCGAAATCGCTTATCATTTGGCGGATTCAGACGCGAAAGTTTTTTTCTGTTTTAAAGGAACATCGGATTTGCCGATGGGCGAATACGGTTTTGAAGGCTTTTCAAACACCGAAACGTGCGAGAAATTTATTTTAATCAACGCGAATCCGGCTGAAAAATCGCCGTTTGAAGATACAGAAACTTTTGCCGAATTTATTCAAAATCAACCGACGATATTTGAATCGGAACTGACAAAAGCCGACGATACCGCCGTAATTTTATACACTTCCGGTACGACCGGACAGCCGAAAGGCGCGGAACTGACGCATTTGAATATGATTTTGAACGCGCGTCTGTTCGGGATTTACGATACGGAACGCGGTTTCGATACGCATTTGATTACGCTGCCGCTGTTTCATTCGTTTGGTCAATCGGTGCAGATGAATTCGGGTTTTTACAACGCCGCGACCTTGACGCTTCTTCCGCGTTTTACGCCCGAAGCCGCGCTCGGCGAGATGGAAAAAAACAACGTAACGATTTTCGCGGGCGTGCCGACGATGTATTGGGCGTTGCTCAACTATCCTGACGCTGACAAATTCGATCTGGTGAAAATCGCTGCTAATCTAAAAACCTGTCACGCGGGCGGTTCGCCTTCGCCGGTCGAAGTTTTAAATGGATTTGAGGCAAAATTCAACGCGAAAATTTTAGAAGGCTACGGACTTTCGGAAACATCGCCCGTTGCCTGTTTCAGCAATCCGAACAATAAACGCGTCGGCGCAGTCGGTTTTCCGGTCTGGGGCGTGCAGATTCGCGTTGTTGACGAAAACGGTGTAGATGTTGAAACGAACGAACTCGGCGAAATTGTAATTCGCGGACACAATATAATGAAAGGCTACTATAAACAACCGGAAGCGACTGCCGCGGCGATTAAAAACGGCTGGTTTTACACGGGCGACATCGGGCGTTTTGACGAAGACGGTTTTCTGTATATCGCCGACCGCGTTAAAGATATGATTTTGCGCGGCGGATTTAACGTCTATCCGCGCGAACTCGAAGAAGTTTTGATGACGCACGAAGCAGTTTCGCTGTGCGCTGTCGTCGGCGTTACGAGCGACGAACACGGCGAAGAAATCAAAGCCTTTATCGTTAAAAAAGACGGCGCGGAAATCGGCGAAAACGAACTTGTCGAATGGTGCAAAACAAATATGGCGAGCTATAAATATCCGCGTTTTGTCGAATTCCGCGACGCTTTGCCGATAACCGCGACGGGGAAAATCTTAAAACGCGAACTACGATGATAAACACAAAAAAAAGAAACGATATTTTAGAATCTTTGACAAGACTTCTCGCCGAAAATAAACAAAATATAGTCGAAGCAAACAAATCGGATATTTCAAGTTGTCCGACTGCTGATTTGGTAATTTTCGACCGCTTGAAAGTTGATGAAGCGAAGGTTGATAAAATGATCGCGTCGGTCAAAAGCGTGATTGCCGCGCCCGATCCGGTTGGCAAAATAATTTCTTCGCATACTCGAAAAGATGGTTTGCGAATCGAAAACCGCGCCGTTCCGTTCGGCACGATTTTAATAATTTACGAAGCGCGTCCCGATGTTTCAATCGAAGCCGCGATCATCGCGCTCAAAGCCGGAAACAAGATTTTATTGAAAGGCGGAAAGGAAGCCCGAAATACGAATCTCTGTCTGGCGGATATGTGGCAAAAAGCGTTAAGAGAAAACGATGCGGACGCGGATTTTGTCAAATATCTCGATATTTCCCGCGAAGAAACGCAACAATTAATTCAGGGAAACGCCGAAAAATTTGACGTTATTATTCCGCGCGGTGGCGAAACTTTGATTGATTTCGTGCTGAAAAACTCAAAAGTTCCCGTGATTGTCAGCGGACGCGGCAACAATTTTGCCTATGTTGACAGCGAAGCGAATTTTGAAATGGCGGTTAGAATTATTTTGGACGGTAAACAGCGTTTAAGTGTTTGTAACGCACTTGATAAAGTTTTATTTAACTCAAATATTCCCGATTTGCAAACAAAAGTTAAGCAGCTAATCAACGCTTTGCGCGAAAAAAACATTGAAGTTTTCGGCGATGCAAATATTTGTAAAATAGATGATTCCGTTTCGCAAATTTTTGGCGAAGACATTTGGTATGAAGAATTTTTATCGGCAAAAATAGTTATCGGAACTGTTTCAAATGTCGCGGAAGCAATTGAAAAAATCAATAAATATTCGGGCGGACATTCGGCGGTAATTGTTACAAACAATAACGAAACAGCCGAACAATTTTTAACGGAAGTTGATTGCGCGGCGGTTTATCACAACGCTTCTACGAGATTTACCGACGGCGGTGAATTCGGTTTGGGCGCGGAAATCGCCATTTCGACACAAAAATTACACTTTCGCGGACCGCTCGGCGCGGAACATCTTTTGACGAATAAATGGTTTGTTTATGGAAACGGGCAAATTAGAAAATGAAAAAGAAACTCGTCTTAAAAATCGGCACGTCAACTTTGACCAACGGGACAAAACTGATCTCGCGCGGCAAAGTCGAAGACATCGGGCGGCAGATTCTCGTTTTGCAGGACGAATACGATATTATTCTCGTTTCATCGGGCGCGATTGCCGCCGCGAAACAGCGAATAAATATAATTGACGCGGGAAAATTAGTCGAAACCAAACAAGCGATGGCGGCAATCGGTCAGCCGCTCCTTATGCGGATTTACAACGAAATTTTCAGCGATTTCGGCATTCGCACGGCGCAATGCTTAATGACTTACCGCGATTTTGAAAACGAAACTTCGCGCACGAATACGCTCAACACAATCAGCGAACTTCTCAAACATTCCTACATTCCGATTATCAACGAAAACGACACAACCGCCGTCGAAGAACTCATTTTAGGCGACAACGACAAACTCTCCGCGCTCGTCGCCGCGTTGATTCACGCTGATTTGCTCATCATCGCCAGCGACATTGACGGCGTTTTCGATAAAAACCCGCACTTGCACAAAGACGCAAAGTTGATTGCGGAAATCAATAATATTGACGAAGCGAGAAGTTTAGTCGAAGAACGCGATTCTGATTTGGGAACGGGCGGAATGAATTCAAAACTCGAAGCCGCGATGATCTGCCAAAAAGAAAATATCGAAACGTGGATCGTCGGCGGCGGACGCAATAATTTTTTGATTGACGCGCTCGAAGGGAAAATTCCTTGCACAAAATTTTTGACAAATTAAAATAAAAACAATCAGGCAAATATCACCGGATTCAAAGTGCCTTTCGGGTCAAAGACTTTTTTGATTCCTTTCATCACTTCCAAAGTCGGCGTGTCAATCGCCATATCGAAATAAGCGGCTTTGACGCAGCCGATGCCGTGTTCGTTGGAAGTTCAACCGTAAGCCTCTCGGCGGTGGCGAATGGCGACAATATCAACTATTTCCGCCGAGTCATCAATTGAATAAATAACACGATAATCGCCGATTCTGATACGCCAAAGATTCTTGAAACCTTGTAATTTTCGACAACGATTCGGACGCGGTTCATCAGCTAAAGACTCAATTTTTGTGAAAATCCTTTTGATGAGAGAATTCGGAAAGGCTTCGATTTCTTTTCGTGCGGAACGCGCAAAAGTTATCGAATAATCAGCCACTTAATTTCCCTTTTTTCGTGAGAAGTTCTTTAACCGAATCCAAAGATTCACGCGGCTCTTTTTCGCGTTTTTTCGCCGTCAGACCATCATAAAAATCTTCCCAAAGTTCACCGTATTTTTCGAGATCAATCATTACGGCAATTCGATTTCCGTCTTCGTTTGTAACATAATTTATTCCCTGCATTTTTTACTCCTCAATCAATTTCTCCAAGTCTGTTGTCATTATAGCAAAATTTATGTTTTTCTAAATAAACATCTTGCCCGGATTCAAAATGCCGTTCGGGTCGAAAACTCGTTTAATAGCTTTCATAATTTCGAGCGTCGGCTGGTCAACAGCAATGTCGAGATATTGGCTTTTGACGTAGCCGATGCCGTGTTCGCCGGAAATTGTGCCGCCGAGATTGACCGATAATTCAAAGGTTTCTTTGACGGCTTTACGGGCGTTGGCGACGGAATTTGCGTCGTTGCGGTCGCACATAAAATTGACGTGGATGTTGCCGTCGCCGGCGTGTCCGAAGTTAGCGACGAAGGTGTCGTGTTTTTTGCCGATTTCTTCGACTTTGTTTATCAATTCGGGAACTTTTGAGCGCGGGACGACGACATCTTCGTTGATTTTTAGATTGTTGTATTTCATCAAAGACGGCGAGATGGCGCGGCGTGCGTCCCAGAGTTTGTTTTCGTCTTCTTTGCTTTCGGAACGTAGAATGTCGAAACCGCCGTTTTCTTTCAAGATATTTTCAACCAGTTTCGATTCGCGCTCGACTTGCGCTTTTTCGCCGTCAACCGCAACGAGTAAAACGGCTTGAGTTTCAGGCGAAAATCCGAAGGCGTAATTTTGTTCGATTGCGCCGATGCAGTTGCGGTCAATGACTTCCATTGCCATCGGTAATAAACCTTCAGGCGTGAATTTTGTTAAGACTTTGCAAGCCGCTTCCATTGATTTAAACGAAGCGCGAACCGTCGCCGTCGCTTCGGGCATCGGCAGAAGTTTGAGCGTCGCCTCGGTGATAATTCCTAAAAGCCCTTCCGAACCGCACATCAAACCCGTTAAATCAAAACCGACAACATTTTTAACCGTTTTCCCGCCTGTGTTAATAATTGAACCCGTCGCCGTCACGACTTCCAGACCGAGAACCGAATGTTTCGTTACGCCGTATTTGGGCGTTCGCATTCCGCCTGCGTTTTCGGCAATATTGCCGCCGATAAACGAATCTTTATAACTCGCCGGATCAGGCGGGAAAAGCAAGCCATATTTTTCAACCGCCTGTTGCAATTCAAAAGTTCTGATTCCGGGCTGGCAAATCGCGTAAAGATTTTCCTCGCTGATTTCGATGATTTTGTTCATCCTGTCCGTGCCGACGACAATGCCGCCGTCAACCGGAACTGCGCCGCCCGTGTAGCCGACACCGCCGCCGCGAGCCGTTACGGGAAACAGATATTCATTGGCGAGTTTTAATATTTCGGCAACTTCGCCCGTCGTTTCGGGAAAAATTACGGCTTCCGGCGGAAATTTCTCTTTCACGGCATCCGCGCCGTAAGGTTCGACTTTTTCCGGCTCAATCAAAATATTTTCCGCGCCGACGATGTTTTTTAATTTTTCTAAAACTTCCGGCTTTGAAGCGTTCGTTACGGCGCGTCCTTTTGTGTTGAAATGAATTGATTTGAACATAAATAAATTTCACCATAAAAACACGGACAAAACAAAATAAGATTTTAAGAGAAAGAAAATTGTCACATAAATTTGTTTTGAAACTTTACTGTGAAATTATAAAACTGAAATATTTAAATAATCCAGATGCTCCGCGAGTTTCTGCTGAAATGTATCGTGTAAAAATATTTCTTATAAATTCGATACTTTTTACTGTGATTTGTTCATTTGACCATTCAAACACTTCATTTATGTCATCAATACCAATTCTCAAACTATGTCTTTCAAACCAATAATCGTCGTCTTTTCCCGGAAAAGCGATAGAGAATCCGTATATAATAGTCAGCGAAATAGAAACCTCCAACTGAAACCAAATTTGGATATACTGAAACTTTAAATCCTATCAAAAATATCTTGTAAGGAAATTATTTTTTTTTGCTATTATTTAAAGTCAAAATGGCAAACAAAAAAATTTCCGCTTTATCAATTAAAAATATCTGGAAATATTACCGCCTGACACTTCGACTGCGTTGGCGGCATTTCAAAATAACACTTCTCAGCTTTTCGATAAAACTCATTCCGAAAGAACAGCAGAGAGTTTTTATACTGACGTTAATTATCGGGCTTGCGTGCGGTTTGGCGGCTGTCGGGTTTCATTTGACTATCTTAAAAGGTGAATCGCTGTTGATTAATTCCGTTATGCAATCCAAGACAGCGACGCATTGGCTTTTGATAATTTTGCTGCCGACACTCGGCGGGCTGCTTTGTGGATTTTTACTGAGTTACGTTGCGCCGGGCGCACGCGGAAGCGGAATTCCGCAGGTAAAAATCGCTTACACGGTCAAAGGCGGACGGCTTCCGATGCGCGATGCGGTCGGCAAATTTTTTATCAGCGCACTGCAAATCAGTTCGGGCGCGTCTTTTGGGCGCGAAGGTCCGACCGTCCATATTTGCGCGACTTTGAGTTCGTGGCTCGGCAGAGTTTTCGCGCTTTCGCAGGCAAATCTGCAAAAACTTCTGCCGGTCGGAGCCGCCGCCGGCATTGCCGCCGCTTTTAACGCGCCGATTGCCGCCGTTACATTTACGATTGAAGAAGTTGTCGGCGATCTTGACCAAACCGTTTTATCGGGCGTGATTGTCGCCGCCGCGCTCGCCAGCGTGATTGAACGCGCCATTCTCGGCGAACATCCGGTTCTTAGCGTCGGACAACAATTCGGTCTGCACAATGCTTCATCCTTAATTTTTTACGCCGCGCTCGGATGCGCCGCAGCGGTTATTTCACTCGCTTTTACCGAATCACTTTTAAAACTTCGTGTTCTTTTCGGAAAATTAACGATAATTCCGGTTTGGATGCGTCCCGGAATCGGCGGATTAGTTACCGGAATTTTGATTCTGACAGCTTTATTATGGCTGAATTCAGGCGGCATTAACGGTTCGGGATACGATGTTCTCTCATCTGCTCTGTCCGGCGAACTCGCTCTGAAAACTCTACTCGCGCTTTGCATCATAAAATTGATTGCCACGGTTTTTTCTTATAGTTCGGGCGGCGCGGGCGGCATTTTTGCGCCTGCGCTTTTTATCGGCGCGATGCTCGGCGGTGCAGTCGGTTTTCTTTACATCAAAATAATGAATGAACCGACGACGGAAATCGGCGCGTTTGCATTGGTTGGAATGGGCGCGGTTTTTGCGGGAATCATTCGCGCTCCGATCACTTCGGTTTTAATAATTTTTGAAATGACGGGAAGTTACGGCTTGATTCTCCCGTTGATGCTCGCCAATATGACGGCTTACGGTTTGGCGCGAAAATATCGCCCGACTCCGATTTACGAAGCGTTGCTCGAACAAGACGGAATTTTTCTGCCGCACGATTCCAAACAGTTACAACATTCGCTTGACTCTTTAAAGGTCAGCGAAGCGATGACGACCAATGTTTTTACGCTGCACGAAGAACTTTCCGTAGCGGAAGCTCTCGAACAAGTGAGAAATCTGGATTACACGATTTATCCGGTTCTCAACGCGGCGGAGCAGTGCGTCGGAATGATCAGCGAAGTTCGGCTGCGACGAACTATGGCGGAAAAAGGCGGCAAAGAGAAAATCGGAAAATTGGCGGACAAAAATTTTAATGTTACACCCAACAAACGGATTCGTGCGGCGATTACACGAATGAATAATGCTGAAGTTCGCCAATTAGCCGTAATTTCGCCGGAAAACCAAAAGTTTCTCGGAATAATCACAATGACCGACATCGTTCGCGCCGAATCCGAATCAATTCCCGACGATCAAGGTCTTTCGACAACCGTAACTCCCGGATTTAACGAAACAAAAATCGGCATCTCGCGTTCCACCGAAATTTAAATAATAGTAAATGATGAATGGAAACTCTGTGAAAATTTATTTACTCATTTCGTAAAATATGAAAAAATTATCTGTCTAATTTAAGGAAAAGCTATGAAAAGAATACTCAAATCATCTGTCGAAAAGGAATCAATACGCGATAATCCGTTTATTAAATCACTGCATTTGATAGCTCTAAATAGTTGCAAAATCAAATTGTTTTCGTGTTTTCTAGCCGTGTTGATTTTTGCAAATATTGCCGGAGCGCAGGTTGCAGACGATGCTGAAACTGTCAAAATTGATACTCTTTTGGTAAATGTTCCGGTCATTGCCAGCGACAAAGACGGGCGCAATGTTGCCGGTTTGAAAAAAGAGAATTTTACTGTTTTTCAGGACGGCAAAAAACAGGAAATCGAATTTTTCGCCGACGAAGACGCGCCGATGAATGTGGCGATTCTGGTTGATTCGAGTTACAGCACCAACAAAATACTCGGTGATATTAAAGAGACTGCACATGAGTTTATAAAAATTTTTCGCGCCGAAGACAAAGGAATGATTGCAAGTTTTGATTACAAATTAAAAGTTTTGAGCGAATTTTCTTCCGACCAAAACAAATTGACCAAAGCGATCAATAAAATCAGCATTGCGAAAAAATCAGGTTCGGCAATGCAGGACGCGATGTTTCAGGTTATCACGCAGCGATTTGCCAATATAAAAGGCAGAAAAGCGATCATCGTTTTGACGGACGGCGCAGTCGGCGGCGGGATTGTTTCAAATCAAAGTCTTTTGGACACATTGATTGAATCGGATACGTTGGTTTATCCGATAATATTCCAATCGGGCGAAGATTTGAGTCTGTATTTTCGACCTTCAAAAACGGTTACGATGGTTGACGGTAAAAAAATTGACGGCGGCGAATTACTCAAACAACTCGAAGACGCAGACAATCGGGCGATAAATTTTACGAAAACATTAGGAGATTTGACGGGCGGGAAGTTTTTCGCCGCCGATTCGACTGATTTAAAGCAAACCTTTCAAAAAATTGCCGATGAACTGAAAAAACAATATCTCGTCGGCTTTTATCCGCAAAATTTGGACGACGGAAAACCGCATAAAATCGAGGTAAAAGTAAATCTGGAAGACATTACGGTCAGAACGAAAAAGGTCGTTAAAATGTCATCGTTCAAATAAACTGATATGGCGGAAATTCGGATCAATCCAATTTCGCAACATTTTAATAACATTAATACGCTATGAAACGAACTATCAAAGCCCCAACCGGAACAAAATTGACCTGTAAAAATTGGCTTTCCGAAGCCGCCTATCGAATGATTCAAAACAATTTGGATGCGGAAGTTGCGTTCGATCCCGACAATCTTATCGTTTACGGCGGACGCGGAAAAGCAGCCAGAAATTGGGAATCGTTTGACGCGATTTTGGAGAGTTTGAAAAATCTCGAAGCCGATGAAACTTTGCTTGTGCAGTCGGGCAAACCCGTCGCAGTTTTCAAAACTCACACGGACGCGCCGAAGGTTTTAATTGCGAACACGAACATCGTTCCGCATTGGGCGACGCAAGAACAGTTTGATAAATACGAACGGATGGGTTTGATGATGTATGGACAGATGACCGCCGGAAGTTGGATTTACATCGGCACGCAAGGCATTTTGCAAGGCACTTATGAAACTTTCGGAAGTCTGGCGCGGCAAAATAATTGGGGAACGCTTGCGGGAAAATTTGTTTTGACCGCAGGTTTGGGCGAAATGGGCGGAGCGCAGGCGCAGGCGATAACTTTTAACGGCGGTGTCGGTTTGCTTGTTGATGTTGATCCGTGGCGCATCGAACGGCGTTTGCAGTTAAAACAAGTTGATTTAGCAACGGAAAGTTTAGACGAAGCGTTAGAAATGGTTAAAGAATTTACCGCGAAAAAAGAAGCCAAATCAATCGCGCTTTTGGGAAACGCGGCTGATGTTCTTTGGCAGATTTTGGAACGCGGAATAATTCCCGATGTCGTTACTGATCAAACTTCGGCGCACGATGTTCTTTTCGGTTATATTCCGCAAGGTCTTTCAATTGAAGAAGCGAATAACTTGCGCGAATCCAACCAAACCGAATATGAAAAACGTGCGATGGATTCGATGGCTCATCACGTTGAAGCGATGTTGGAATTTCAGCGCAAAGGCGCAATCGTTTTCGATTACGGAAACAATCTGCGCCAACGTGCAAAAGATAACGGCGTGGAAAATGCCTTTGATTATCCGGGTTTTGTTCCGGTTTATATTCGTCCGCTGTTTTGCGAAGGCAAAGGACCTTTCCGCTGGGTTGCGTTGAGTGGCGATAAAGAAGACATCTACAAAACCGATGAGGCGATTATGAATCTTTTCCCAGAAAACGATCATTTGATTAAATGGCTGACGATAGCGCAAAAAGAAGTCGAATTTCAAGGCTTGCCCGCCAGAATCTGCTGGCTCGGCTACGGCGAACGCGCCAAAGCCGGACTCAAATTAAACGAAATGGTCGCCGACGGAACTTTGAAAGCCCCAATCGTCATCGGCAGAGATCATCTCGATTGCGGAAGCGTCGCCAGCCCGAACCGCGAAACCGAAGCGATGAAAGACGGCTCGGACGCAATCGCCGATTGGGTTTATTTAAACGCAATGATAAACGCCGTCGGCGGCGCAACGTGGGTTTCGCTCCACCAAGGCGGCGGAGTCGGCATTGGCTATTCGCTCCACGCCGGACAAGTCATCGTCGCCGACGGTACACCCGAAGCCGCCAAAAGAATTGAAAGAGTTTTAACAACCGATCCCGGAATGGGCGTTGTCCGCCACGTTGACGCGGGTTATGATGAAGCAGTGGAATTTGCTGAGAAAAATGATGTTAAAATTCCGATGAGGAAATAGAAACAACATTAACATTAAAGAAAATTATGCCTTACGAAGAAATTAAAAAATTAGGGAAGAATCAGAAACAAATTCTACTATTCGCTTATTGGAATGAACTTAGATTATCAGATTATCACCAACTGCTTAACCAATCTTGTAAAAGTTTAGTTCAGCGAGGTTTGATCGAAATTCAAAATGAAACAGTCGTTTTAACTAAACTCGGTAATCGAATAGTTGAAACAGAATTTTTAGATAAAGCTGATTTGTCAATTAGTTCGGTTGAGGAACTTTTAATTGCTCTGGAAGAAAAACAGACTGTTAAATCCGCCAAGGTTAAAAAACTCGGTAAAAAGCAAAATATCTTTCTAAATTATATTGCCCAAAATCCACTAGAAATTACACCTGCATATTTTGAAAACATATTCATTTTGACCTTGAAGGACAATGATTTGCTTGAGTTCGATGAAAATCAAATAAAAATTACTGACGAAGGACTGGAAATTATAAATAATCCGATAAATGAATTGGATGAGTCATTAAAATCAGAAATACCAAAAGTTATTCTTAAAGCAATTGGGATTAAAACCAACAAACTCACCAAAAAAGAAACTATGTTTTTGCAGTTTCTTGATTATGAATCACCTCGTCCGTTAAAGCATATCCGTAAAGCGAAGCAAATAATTCCAAGTCTTGAACAAAAAGGTCTGATTGAAGTTGTTGAAGGCGAAGTGCAAATTACATCTGGCGGAAAAGATACATTTGAAAGCAATCAAAAAAATTCAAAATACAATTTTACTGATTTGGAACTCACGGAATTATTCTTAGCACCAAACAAAATTGAAGCCGAGCAACAATCTTTGATAAAAAGCAACGAGATTTTGGAACTTCGCAAACAAGGTTTGACATTAGAAGCTATTGGTAAGGTATATGGACTTACTAGAGAAAGAGTTAGGCAGATTTTGGCGGCAAATCCAGATTTAGAAGAATATCTAAAAGAGGAAGAAGAAGCCAAAATTCGGGCTGAGAAAGAAGAAGAAGAGAGAAAAAAGCAAGAATTTATAGAAAACAGTTTAGCCTATAAATTTCCAGAGCGAGTTGCTGAACTATGGGATTACGAAAAAAACGGCGACCTTAAACCAGAAGAAGTTTTGGCTAGTAATACTCTCCAACAAATTTGGCTCAGATGTCCGAAAGATGGATATTCTTGGAAGAAGAAAGTTAGAGAAATAGCTTTTTACAGTTGGGAAAGAATTGGAACAAGCGGTTGTCCTGCTTGTGCAGGTAGAACTAAAAAAGCTAAAAAACAACCGATGTTAGCGGAAAGTTATCTTGAGTATGTAATTGATTATTGGAACTTTGAGAAAAACGAATCCATCGGACTCAATCCTGAAGAAGTTACGTTGGCAAGTAATAAAAAGGCGTGGTTTAAATGTCCAAAAGATGGAAATGAATGGCAGGCTAATATTGGCGCAACCATTAATCAGCAATGGTCAAAAGGAAATGCAGGTTGTCGGGTTTGTAACGGAACGCACTTGAGAAAAAGAGGCGTTTGGGGAAAGGCAGGGAAATTGTTGGATGAGTTTCCGAATGAAGTTGCAAAATATTGGGATTATGAAAAAAACGATGCGTTAGAAATCTATCCACCAGAAATAACTATCGGTTCAGCAAAAAAAGCGTGGTTTAAATGTCCAATTGATAATCACGAATGGCAAGCAAGTATTTCGCAGATTGCTACTAATTCGTGGAAAAGAGGAAACAGTGGTTGTCCCGGATGTAGTGGAAAAGTTGTAACGGAGAAAGGTTCATTATTAAAAACACATCCAGAATTTGTTGAAAAGTATTGGGATTTTTTAAAGAATAACGAACTTAACATATTTCCAAATGAATTAACCAAAGCCACGAGAAAGGAGGCATGGTTTAAGTGTCCCGCTGACAATTATAAATGGAAAGCACAAATAGCAAGCATCACAAGAGGTTCTTGGAAATTGGGTAATAGCGGCTGTAAGCGTTGCTCAGGAAAAGCAAATTCGATTTCAATACTTTCTCTTTACCCTCAATTTATAGGTGAATGCTGGAATTATGAGAAAAATAATAAAATAGGCATTTTACCAGATTTGGAAACAAAAGGTTCTAGCAGAATTGCTTGGTTTAAATGTCCAATTGATGGCTATGAATGGCAATCCAAAATAACAAGTATCAGAAGTGCATCTTGGGATTTAGGTAAAAGCGGTTGTCCGGTTTGTAAAGGGCGTGTTGCCATAAGTAAAAACTCACTGCTTTCTTTATATCCTGAATTTGTAAATAAATATTGGGATTATGAGAAAAACAATGATCTTTTTGTTTTTCCCGATTCAGTAACGAAAAATTCCAATAAAAATGCTTGGTTTAAATGTTCGGTTGACGGTCACGAATGGCAATCACGGATAACCGGCATTAAAAGCGCATCGTGGGATTTCGGCAATAGTGGCTGTGCAGCTTGTAGCGGGCGCGTTGTTACAGATTCAACTTCATTACTCTTTTTATATCCTGAGTTTATAAATAAATATTGGGATTATGAGAAAAATAATAAAATAGAGATTTTTCCAGATAAACAAACAAAAGGTTCTAAGAAAGTTGCTTGGTTCAAATGTCCGATTGACCATTATGAATGGCAGTCTAGGATAACAAGTATTAGGAAAGCTTCATGGGATAGGGGTAATAGCGGTTGTGCGCGTTGTTCAGGATGGACAACAGAAGCAATCCGTCAATTTATTAAAAGCCTTGAGCAATACATTCCAAATCTTACACAATCCGAAAGATACAAGATATTTGAGCAATCCGGCATTTTGGGAACCCAAAATACGGAAGGTTTGAAAATCGTAAAGGATATTATCAAAGGCAAACTCACAGGGCAAAAGTTACGCGAAGTAATAAAAGGAAAACAAATAGAAAAAATTGAAACTTCGTTAGAAATGGTTGGAAATCTTGACGTAAATTCAGAGTTAAAAATTACCGCAATAGATTCAGCCGTTAAAAATGCTCGAAACTCTCAAGATGAATTCGATTTTACCGAAGAAATTGAAGAAACGGTTGATTTGCCAAAAATAAAAGTTCAAAAAAGTCTTGAATTTTTGAGTAGTAAAATTGTCGCTTCGTCTGACCAAGAAGCGGTTGATTTTTTTGTCGCTTCACGGCGCAATCGGATTTGGGCGGAAGTTTTTGAAGACGAATCTGCTGTCGAAGGGATTGAAGGATTTGCTGATGATGGTTACGGTCGGCAAGTCAGAGACCAATTTCTTGACGAATATAATCAAGCCCGCGATATGCAAATTCCAAACGGCTGGAATTTTAGAATTGACGGGAAAATAACTCCGCCGAATCTTATGCAAAAAGTGGCGGCGGTGCGTTTGAAAAATCAAAAGCGAATGCTTAATTTGTCGCTCACGGGAACAGGCAAAACGATTGGCGGGATTTTGAGCAGTCGCATTATCAACGCTAACTTAACGATAATTATTTGCCCGCTCGACACCATAAATAATTGGCACAGCGAAATTAAAAATGTTTTCCCCGACAGCAAAGTTACGACGAAAAACTTTAATCCTTACTGGCTCAATGTAGAAGACGGACATCATTTCGTAATTTTAAATCACGAAATGTTTCAGCAACCCTCATCAGCAAGTAACATAAAACAACTTCTCGACCGTTACAAAATTGATTTGATTATTGTTGACGAAATCCACCGATGTAAACAAAGGAGTGAAGACCCGTCAAAAAGGCGGCAAATGGTTTTGGCTTTGATTACTAATGCTAATGAAACAAACCCTGACCTTCACGTCCTCGGAATGACCGCAACGCCGATTATTAATAATCTTAAAGAAGGCAAAAGTTTAGTTGAATTGGTAACGGGAATTGAACGTGCGGATTTAGCAGAACGGGCGACAATAAATAATTGTATGAAACTCCACCAAGCATTTGTTACGCTTGGCATTCGTTCAAGAGTTAAACCAAAAATCAAAATAAATCGCGTCAAAGTTCCAATTGACTGCACACATTTAGTTGACGAAATCCGCGAAAACGGAACGTCTGTTTTGAAAATGGAACAAATTCTGACGGGTGCGAGAATTCCGACAATCCTTGAAGAAATTCGACCCAAAACAATTATCTATACGCATTATGTCGAAGGAATTATTGAGCAGTTAAAAGAAGCGATTGAAGCAAAGGGCTGGTCTGTCGGATTTCACATCGGCGGCAACAAAAGCGGGCGCGAAAGTTTTATAAATGGCTCGACTGATGTTTTAATTGCGAGTAGCGCGATGGCTGTCGGTGTTGATGGTTTTCAAAGAGTCTGTGACCGTCTGATTTTAAATATTCCGCCCTGGACAAGCGCAGAATTAGAGCAACTTGAAGGCAGAATAAACCGTCAAGGACAAATTCACGACACGCTCACAATTATTTTTCCTGTAACTTTTGGAGTTGACGGCGAAGAATATTGGAGTTGGGACGAAGGGCGTTTGGCGCGGCTTCAAAATAAACAAACGATTGCGGATGCCGCTGTGGACGGCGTAATGCCCGAAGGGCAATTACGCACGGAAGCACAAGCGTTCCGAGATTTAAGAAAGTGGCTGGACAGATTAAAAGATGGAGAACAAAAAACAATCACTCGTCCTAAAATATTTATTCCATTGCCTGAAGCGGATGAATTCGAGGTCAAACGTAGATATGCAAGTTACGGGGATTTCAGCAAAATGAATGCGCGTTGGAACACGAGTTATAGTTCAACTACTTTTCAAAGATTACAAAATATTCCTGAAGAATGGATGCAATATCATACGCTTTATCAAAATGCCAGAAGAACTTGGGAAATTATTCCATACGCAGAAACAATTAAATGGTTAGAAAAACGCTCGAATCTAGTAGTCGGAGATTTTGGTTGCGGTGAAGCGATAATTGGAAAGAATCTTGCTGAGAAGCATACAATTCATAGTTTTGATTACATTGCAATAAATGATTCAGTAATCGAATGCGATGTATCAAAAGTTCCTTTAATTGATGAAGAACTTGATGTTGCAGTTTTTAATCTTTCTCTGATGGGAAAAAATTATGCTGATTATTTAGTCGAAGCAAAACGAACTCTGAAATTAGATGGTCAACTTCTAATTTATGAAGTTGAGTCCCAATCCAGAGAAGCCGCAGAATTAGTAAAGACTTTAGAAAGTTTAGGTTTTAATATTATTGAAAATTATATCACTTGGAAATTTAGATTTATTCGTGCAATCAAATCTGAATAACCGTTTTTGATATTGATTGTTTTTTTCCGTTAGATATACGAACACGAATTTTACGTTTGCCCCGTTGAAAAAACTAATTCAAACAACGCTTCCGTTTGTGAAACGCGGACTTTGACTTTCGGCGAAGGTATTCGACAGAGTTTGGCGACGGCGACTTTTCAGAATGTTGAAATGCGGAAACCGAATAGTCCGGCAAGCGAAACTTTTACGATTCTCGAAAAGATTTTCGCGCCTCTGCAAGCCGCGCTTTTGGCGTTGGCGATTCGGCGGAAGTTTATGCGGTAGAATTTTATGATAAAATCGCAAACGAGGTGAAAAATATGACATCGGAAGAAATTTTATTAGAAAAATATAAAATTTTGCCAAAGAATCGGCAGGACGAATTGATTGATTTTGCGGAGTTTCTTGAGCAGAAGGAAGCAAAGCCGAAACCGCGTCGTTCTTTGAAAGGTGCATTGGCGGATTTGAAAATAAATATCAGCGATAGCGAGATTCGGGAAGCGCGAAATGAAATGTGGCGCGGTTATACGAAAGATACCGACGGGGGAAAATAGCTGATGAATGATATTGTCATTGATACTCATATTTCAATTTGGTATTTTGCCGACGCGGGCGCAACTTTCAAACTCTGCTGAAAATGCAATTGACAACGCCGAAGCCAACGGCATTATTTTTGTATCTTCGATGACGATTGTCGAACTCATTTACCTAATCGAAAAAGGCAAAATCCCGCAAGACGTTTTAGATTTACTGGGCGTTGCGTTGGACGATTCGACAACAGCGTTTCGTCTTATCGAATTAAGCCGCGAAGTTGCCGACGAAGTTGAGAACATTTCGCGCCTGACCGTTCCCGATATGCCTGACCGAATTATTGCGGCGACTGCCTTACATCTGAACATACCGCTTGTTACCAAAGATCACAAAATACGAGTATTACAAAATATTCAAACAGTTTGGTAATAAATATATTCTCGGAAAAATTCAAATAATTCGCTCCACGCCGGACAAGTCATCGTCGCCGACGGCACAATAGAAACTGCAATAAGAATCGAAAGAATCTTAACCACCGATCTAATGGGCGTTATCCGCCACGTTGATACGGGTTATGAAGAAGCAATGGAATTTGTCGAAAAAAAATGATGTTAAAATTCCAATGATGAAATAGTTTAAGTTTCGATTGAAAAATTTTACGTGCGAGATTTTTTAGTTGATGAAATCTGGTTTCTTTTCACCAATTGAATTTACGGGAACGTCAAACGGCGGCGCGTCTTCTTCCAAACTTCAAATTTCAAACATCGCGGGCGGCATTTCTGAATGAAGCGCGACGGTTTTTGAACATTAAAACTCAAACCGTAATCCAAAAATCGGAAAGCGTTGATTCTCGCTCAAAAAATGCGGTGTTCGTTGGTAAAATTCGTAGTTTGGCTGAACGACGCTATCGTGATTTGTGATGTTGAAATAATCAATATACGGCGCGAATGAAAAGCGTTTGAAGCCGAAGCGTTTTTCCGCGCGGATGTCCAGACTGGCGAAATTCGGCAGGCGAAGGGCATTGATGTCTTGTTCTGACGCGATGCGCCGGATAAAAAATTGCGAATTCGGAAAAGGTTGAATCGGTATGCGGCGCGTGTAAGGCAAACCGCTTGCAATGCGATATTTCGCGGCGACGCTGAAACCGTAAAATCTCGTGATTCCTATTAAAGTTAATTGGTGCGGACGTTCAAAATCCGACGGGAATTCTATGCCGTTTTCGCTGAAACGGCGTTTGGAATTGATAAAAGCGTAGGAAGCCTGACCTGAAAAAAATCCGGTTAAAGCCTTTTGCACGGAAATCTCAAAACCGCGCGAAGTTCCGCGTCCGGTGTTGAAATAATTTCCGTCCAAAGCGAAATCTCGCGTCGGGCGCAATGGCTGCACGATTAAATCTTCATAATTTTTTTGATACGCTTCAAAGCGAACACGCAAATCTTTACGCGCGAGCCATTCGATGCCGCCGATAACGTGCGTCGCAGTCTGTGTCTTTAAATTGCGATTGTTCGGTGTCAGCGACAAAACAAAAAGACTCGGCGGCTGGCGATAAATTCCAGCGGCAAACGTCAGCGCGATTTTTGAAGTCGCCGCAAATCGGGCGGCAAATCGCGGACTAACCAAAATTTCACTTGTCAAACCGTAACGGTCAACACGAATTCCGGGCGTAACTGCAAAGCGCGGCGTGATGCGCCAAGTCGCCTGCGCGTAACCGAAGGCAGAAGTTTTCGCGTTTAATTTCAAACGATTTTGACGCGGCGCGGCATTAAATTCTTCTTCCAACGGACTGTAAAGAGTTTGTGAATTTTCAAACGTAAAATAATTTGCCTGCGTAAAATAAACGCCGCCGCCGAAAGCGATGTTTAATTTCGTTGAGGCGGCGGAAGTCGCTTCCTCCTTGATGCCGAATTCGGAATCGCGCAAATCACGCGCCCGCTGCAAAAAAACGGAAAATCCGGGCAGACGAAACGAACCGTCGTTGTGCGCCGTCGTCAGCCAAGCGGTTGTTTGCGCCAATGTTTTACTGCCGATTGTCGAGCTTAAAGTCGCGCCGAAAATATTGCGCCGTGAAGTTCGGCGCGTGATAAAACGGTCTGTGCGGCGGTCAATATTGAAGGCTTGGTCTTCGGTTTGGTTGAAGTTTTCAAAAAGATTAAGTGCGGTAAAAGATAATTTTTGGCGCGGCGAAAAATCGTAAATTACTTTGTTTGTAAAATCGAATGTGCGCGGATAACCGATAATGCCCTGCTCGGCGATTCCGGCAACGTCGAGCGCGACATCAATATAACTGCGCCGCGCCGAAAACAGCCAACTGCCTTTTTCGCCCAGCGGAACGTCCAAACTTCCGCCCGCCGTTCCCGAGTCGGCGAAAATCACACCCTGCACTTTTTTACGGTTGGCTTCCCGAATGTGAATGTCGAGCGCGGACGACAATTTATCGCCGTAACGCGCACCGAAACCGCCCGCCGAAAATTCCAGCGTGTCGAAAACATCGGGCGCGAGAATCGCCGCGCGTCCGCCGCGATTTCCGTCATATTGGTCGGTAAAATATGTAAAATCCGCCACCGGAATACTATCAATAAACGTCAGATTTTCGTTCGCCGTGCCGCCGCGCACAAGCAAATCGGCAAATTCAGCGGAAGCCGCGCTGACCGCCGGAAGCGAATTTATGACACGCAAAGGATCGCCGCCGCTGCCGGGCGTTTGTCGGATTTCTTCGCGGTTCAACGTCGTATTGCTGACAATTTGTTCGGTGTTTTCAATGAAGATTTCGCTGCGGACTTCGACGTTTTCCTTAATCGTTACATCTAACTGCACATTGACGAGAGTATTTCTTTTTCCGGTTACGCCGATTTGATTTTTGATGATCGGAGTAAAGCCGTTCGCGCTGAAATTTACGTCATAAACGCCTGATTCAATCGGCAAAAGAAAAGTTCCGTCCGCGTCGCTTGTTGTTTCCGCCTTATTTTCAACGCTGATTTTCACGTTCGCAATCGGCTGACCTGTCGTGTGTTCGGTAATTTGCCCGATTATAAAACCTTTGGAATCAGTTGTTTGTGCTGAAGCTGTGAAAAGAAACGAAAAGAAAATTAGTGAGAACTGCAAGAACAGTTTTTGCATATTTTTTCCTCAAATCGAGAAAGGTAAGACATCCAGTTGGAGAAGGCGAAGCTGAAAAAGGTTGTATCAAGCGCGATTTTAATTCAAAAACTCCTGCTTTTTATCTTCAAACTCAATCGGCGCGTTAAACGGCGGCGCGTCTTCTTCCAAACTCCAAATTTCAAACATCGCGGGCGGACATTCCTGTATAAAACGCGAAGGTTTTTGCAAGACAGTTTGGCGGTTATAATCAACGATCATCAGCGGATAAGTTAAATATAATTCGTCCTTTGCGCGGGTTAAAGCGACATACCAAAGGCGGCGTTCTTCCTCTTCGCTGTCAATTTCTTTTAATGAACGAGGCGAAGGAAATTTGCCTTCCGCCGCCCAGATTATAAAGACGGCTTTCCATTCCAAACCTTTTGCCTGATGAACGCTCGTCAAGGTCAAAAGCTCGTCTTCTTCGCCGCCCATCACGACATCTTCGCCGACAATCGGCGCGGGTTCTTTGAAGCGTTCGGTCGAAAGCAGAGCGAGTTCAGACAGAAAATCTTCGGTCGAATCGTAGCGCGAAGCATACATCGCCAAACCTCGCAAATCTTCCAAACGTGCTTCGGCGTTTTCGTAATTTTCCGTTAAATGTTGCTCGTAACCGTTCGTCAATATCAGTTCGATTTGTTTGGCAGGTTTGTTGCGGTTTTCGTCCGTCGTGATTTTTTCCAATAATTTAACAAAACTTTGCCAGTTTCCTTTGCTGCGCGGTTGATATTTGAAATCTTCGCGTTTGACCAGAGCAAAAGGATTTTCGGCATACGCCAAACTTTCATAAATTTTGTTCGCCGTCGCGTTGCCGACGCTCGGAATCATTTTCAAAATACGTTTCCAAGCGAGTTCGTCGCGCGGATTGACGATTATTCGCAGATAAGAAATGACATCTTTGATGTGCGCCTGTTCAAAAAATCGCACGCCGCTTTGCACACGATACGGAATATTTCTTCTGGTTAATTCAAGCTGTAATTCAATCGAATGATAATGCGAGCGATACAAAACGCCGATTTCTTCCAAAGATGTGCCTTCGTCGCGCAATTCCAAAATTCTCGACGCGATAAACGCCGATTGCTGTTCGACATCGGAACACGGAATCAACGCGGGCGCGAAACCTTTCGATTTTTTGATCGCTTCTAAAGTTTTCGGGAACTGTTTGCGGTTATTGGCAATCGAAACATTCGCCAAGCTGAGAATTTCGGGCGTTGAACGATAATTTTTTTCGAGTTTGTAAGTTTCCGCATTCGGATAACGCTTCGGGAATTCGTAAATATTCGTAAATTCCGCGCCGCGCCACGCGAAAATGCTTTGCGCGTCGTCGCCGACGACCATCACGTTTTTGTGTTTGACCGCCAAAAGATCAATCAATTCGGCTTGCAGTTTGTTCGTGTCCTGATATTCGTCAACCAAAATATGCTCGAACTGTTCGGCGTAAACATTAGCAATGTCGGGTTTTTCGATCAAAAGACGTTTCCAATTTAACAATAAATCGTCATAATCCATCACATTTCGCTCGCGTTTTCGCTCCATATAAACAAAATCAACGCGCTTAATTTGCTGCGAAAGCATTTCAAAATACGGATATTTTTTAATGATGACATCTTCAATCGGCGAATCGGTATTGTTGGCGTAAGAGATAATGCTTTGAACGACTTCCGGCTTGGGAAAGCGTTTCGCCCGCGTGTCAATCGCCGCTTCTTCGATGCAGACGTTGATAAAATCGCGCGCGTCTTCGCTGTCCAAAATCGAATAATTTGAATCGAAACCGATGGAAACGGCGTGTCGCCGCAAAATCAAATTCGCAATCCGGTGAAATGTGCCGCCCCAAATTTTGTGAACATTCTGCGAACCCGTCAGCATTTCGACGCGCTTGAGCATTTCCCGCGCCGCGCGATTGGTAAAAGTGGCGAGCAAAATTCGTTGCGGCGAAATGCCCTGCTCGATCAAATAAGCGACGCGATAAGTAATCGTGCGCGTCTTGCCCGTTCCCGCGCCCGCGACGACGAGCGACGCTTTAGGCTGTGCCGTGACGACGCGAAACTGTTCTTCGTTCAATTCCTGCCGGTAACGGGTTAATTTTTCCGGCAACGAATTTTCGTCGCGTTTGATGACGTATTTTTTCATCGAGATTTTATTTTACTCCGCCGGATGCTCGCCGACAAGATGCAGGATTTTGCGAAGATTTTCAAACCTTTGCGATTGAGTTTCAGAGATTTAATCGTTACGCGACCTTTGACCGTCAGGGCGACGATTTCCTCAAAATCTTCATTCCATTCAAAATGCTTGCTCCAAATATCTTTTCGCGGATTGAAAAACTCAATCGTTTCTTTTGTTTCGGAATCAACGGCTGAAATTCGATGAGATTCGTATTTGTTGCAGCCGGAACACGATAAGGCAAGATTTTCTAAAATCGTTTCGCCGCCTTTTGAAATCGGATGAATATGTTCCAATTCAAAAGTCGAAGCTGAATATTCTTCGGGCAGAAAGCAGTATTCGCACAAACCGTTTGCTCTCTCGGAAACCTGTTTTTTAATAAAAGCAGCGGAAGTTTTAGCCATAATTTTTCGGCTTGATTTCCAGTTCATTCATAATCTCATCAATCGATTGCTGACGAATTTGTGAGATTTCGGATAACCATTTAAGTCGTTTGAGTGTTATTTCCTCAAGTTCATCATTTAATTCAGTCAACTTTTCATGTTCTTCGGGCTTAATTTTATCGGCGCGGAATTTTTTGAGAAGTTTTCCGTAAATTTTTTGGTCTTCGGGCGAAAAGTCTATATTTTTTATCTTTTCTATCAATTCCGCCTCGCTTTTTTCAAGCGTTTGGCATCTTTAAATAACTTATCAACTTCCTTTTCCGGCATTCGTACAACCAAACTTAAAAGACTTTCTGTTGTAACTTCTAAATTTTGCACTTCCATAATTTCAACCTCAAAAAAAAATGATTAAAAACAGATTAGCATATTTTTCTTGGCGATTTACGATTCACGATTTACGATTTTCAACTTATTTGGTTATTATAATTTTAATTTTATGTCTTATGAAACGGTAAATTACAAACTTGAAGAAAACGTGGCGACGATTAAGATGAATCGTCCCGAAGCGTTGAACGCGCTGTCGTTGCAATTGAGCAAAGATTTGCTCGCGGCTGTTGAAAAAGCGATTGCGGATAAAGCCCGCGCGGTGATTTTGACCGGCGAAGGTCGCGCGTTTTGTTCGGGCGGCGATCTGCGCGAGGTGCAGTCAATGTGGCAGAAAGAAGGCAGAATCGAAGCGTTTTTGGATTCGCCGCTGAAGGCTCTGCACGACGTGATTCGCATCATTCGTGAAACTCCGATTCCGTTTCTCGCCGCCGTGCAGGGCGTTTGCGCGGGCGCGGGAACGAATTTCGCGCTGGCTTGCGATCTGGTTTTCGCGGCGGAAAACGCGACTTTTAATGAAGCATTCGTTCGCATCGGACTTTCGCCGGATTGCGGCGGAAGTTTCTTTCTGCCGCGCGCGGTCGGCGAAAAACTCGCGGCGGAATTGTTTATGACGGGCGGCACGATTGACGCAAATCGCGCCGCGCAAATCGGAATGATAAACCGCGTTGTTTCAGCCGAAAATTTGACGGAAGAATCAATGCAAATGGCGAAAAAACTCGCGCTCGCGCCGACAGGTTCAGTCGGACGAATCAAAAAAATGCTCAACGCGACTTTTTCCAACGATTTACAGCAACAGCTCGATCTTGAAGCCGAATGCCAGCTCGAATCCGGTAAATCAGAAGATTTCAAAGAAGGCGTTCACGCATTTTTTGAAAAACGCCAGCCGAATTTTACGGGAACTTGAAAATTTATTTTACGTGGAAGATTAAAGCCGTCGGATTTAATCCTGACGGCTTTTTTATTTTTAACCACAGATATTCACAGATGAACACTGATTTAATACAGATAATTAAAATTCGGTTCTTGTTTTTATCGCTTTCTTATCCGTGTCTGTCTGTGAATATCTGTGGTTAAAGAATTCTAAAAAAAATAATTATGAATTTAACATATTGGCAATTGATTCGCGGCAATCGCGATTTCCGCAATCTTTTGTGGGGACAATTTGTTTCGGAAATGGGAAATTGGTTCAATTTCATCGCCGGATTGGGACTTGTGCGTCTTGTTTCCGACGCTTCGCCGACTGCTGCCGGAATTTTATTTGCCGCGCGGCTTCTGCCGTTCGCGTTTTTTTCGCCGATTGCCGGAACATTTGTTGACCGATTTTCTCGGCGCAACGTGATGATTTTTTCGGATTTGTCGCGTGTCTTTGTTGCACTGGCTTTTTTGTTGGTCAACAACGCGGAAAATTTGTGGATTGCGTATCTTTCAATGGCGATGCTTTCAACTTTCGGCGCGTTTTTTGAAGGTGCGAAAAATGCCGCCATGCCGAATTTGACCGGCAAAGACGGATTATTGGCGGGAACGGCTTTGATGTTTTCGACGAGATTTTTGCTGATGGCGGTCGGTTCCGCGCTCGGCGGATTCGCGGCGGTTTATTTCGGCTACAAAATCGCGTTTCTCATCAACGCCGCGTCATTTGCGGTTTCGGCATTTTCCGTCTGGCTGATTCCCGACGAGGCGACGCGCGAACGAAAATATGGTCAGAATTTGGACGAAACAATTTTAACCGCGCCGATTACGGCGGCGGGCGGATTTTCTCCGGCTGAAATCTTCGGCGAACCGCAGCGCGAATCGTTTATTGTTGAACTCAAAGAAGGTTTGAGCTACACGACAAAAAATCATTTCGCAATGACAATTTTATTGATGAACGTCATTTGGGCGACGGGCGGCGGCGCGATAAACGTGATTTTCGAGCGAATCGGCGGCGTTTATTTTGCGGCGAAAGACAATCTGAGTCCCGATCTGGCGGTCGCGCTGTTGTGGACGGCGGGCGGTTTCGGTTTGACGCTCGGAATGTTGGTTTCGCATCGCACTTCGAGTTGGCTCGACCGCAAAAATTCGCATTCGGCGTTTATCGGCTGGTCGCTGATCATTCACGGAATTTTGTTTGCAATCGGCGGCTATCTGCCGAGTTTATGGATGTTTATGGTTTTTACCTTCGTGTCGCGGGCGATTGTCGGCGTGGAATACGCGGTGCAGGAAACGATATTTCAGCGCAGTTTGCCCGATTATATTCGCGGACGGATTTCAACTTTGGATCGCGGCGCGGAAATGACGATTTTCGGACTTTCCAGTTATTTTTCGAGCGAACTGATGTTCTACATTTCGCCGCAAATGCTGACGGTGATTTCGGGAATTTTATCGGCAAGCGCGGGCGTTGTGTGGTTTGTCAGGCAGAGAGGAAATTTTATTCAAAATTCCGAATTAAAAATTAAGGACGCTTGATTTTCAAATCGTCGCAAATCTTCTTTGCCAAAAACTCTTCGATTTCACGATGACGCGGAATTGAAGTCATTCTTCCGGTGAGCGGATTTTTTATAGATTGTATGACTTCCACCTTCACGAATAAAAACGCAGCCGAATTTTTCGAGGTGGCGAATTAGAGAAAGTCGTTTCATTTTATGCGGCTTGCAGAATAAATTCTTCCTTCATCGCGGCATCGGACAATCTACTTTCAGCTTCTTCCCGATAGCATTCGAGAAGAAGAGAAACTGCTTCCTGCAAATTTTCGCGCACTTCCTCCATCGTTTCACCCTGCGTATTCGCGCCTGGAAGTTCGGCTACATAACCGATGTAGCCGCCTTCTTCAGCTTTTTCATAAATCGCCGTTAGTTTTAATCCGTTCATAGTTTTGTATTTTATGACCTAAGTAATTGCTTCGCAATAACGATTCTTTGAATCTCGCTCGTGCCTTCGCCGATGGTGCAGAGTTTTGAATCGCGCCAGTATTTTTCCGCCGGATAATCTTTCGTATAACCGTAACCGCCGTGAATTTGCACAGATTCTTCGGAAACTCTGACGGCGACTTCCGAAGCGTAAAGTTTCGCCATCGCCGATTCTTTAGTAACTCGTTTACCGTTATCCTTTAGAAATGCGGCTTGCTGCGTCAACAATCGCGCGGCTTCGATCTGCGTCGCCATATCTGCGAGTTTGAATTGAATCGCCTGAAATTCCGCAATCGGCTGACCGAATTGGTGACGTTCTTTGGCGTATTTGACCGCCGCTTCAAACGCGCCCTGCGCGATGCCGACGCTTAACGCCGCGATTGAAATTCTGCCGCCGTCGAGAATTTTCATTGCCTGCGTAAAGCCTTCGCCTTCATTGCCGAGCAGGTTTTGTTGTGGAACGGAACAATCTTCAAACACAACCGAAGCCGTTTCTGACGCGCGCATTCCGAGTTTGTTTTCCTTTTTGTCCGAGCGAAAACCGTCCATTGATTTATCGAAAATAAACGCCGAAATTCCTTTCGCGCCTTTTTCTTTGTCGGTTACGGCGACGGCGACCAAAGTTTCGCACGAAATCGCGTGCGTGATAAAATTTTTCGAGCCGTTGACAATATAATTGCCGTTATTTTTAACCGCCGTCGTCCGTGTTCCCGAAGCGTCCGACCCTGCGCCGGCTTCGGTCAAACCCCACGCGCCGAACGATTCGCCGTTGGCGAGCGGCACGAGATATTTTTGCTTTTGCTCTTCCGAACCGAACATATAAATATGATTCGAGCAAAGCGAATTATGCGCCGCCACCGATAAACCGACTGAACCGTCAACCCGCGCGATTTCTTCGATAATCGTCGCATATTCGATATAACCCATTCCCGCGCCGCCGTATTCGGCAGGAAAAATGATGCCTAAAAGACCTAATTCGGCGAGTTGCGGACGCAGTTCTATCGGAAAATGCTGCGTTTCGTCCCATTCCATTACGTGCGGCAAAATCTCGCTCTCGGCAAATTCGCGCACACTCATTTTTATCTGTTGTTGTTCTTCCGTCAGTTCAAAGTTCATAATTATTGGATGTTTATAAAATTTTCATTTAATTATATCAAAAATCCGGCATAAAATAATCTCTGATGCAAATTATCAAAACAATTCTAAAATGGCTGTTGGCAATCGGTTTTATTTTGGCGGGAATCAATCATTTTTTTAATTCTGATTTTTACTTGAAAATGATGCCGCCCGTTTTGCCTCTACATTTGTTTTTAATATATTTGAGCGGCTTTTTTGAAATCGCGCTCGGCACATTACTGCTGATTCCGAAATGCACGAAATTAGCAGCGTGGGGTTTGATTGCGCTTTTAATCGCAGTTTTTCCGGCGAATATTTATATGGCGTTGAATCCGCAGGTATTTCCTGAATTCAACCTGCTTGCGCTTTATCTCCGCTTGCCTCTGCAACTCGTTTTAATCGGCTGGGCTTTTTGGTTTACAAAGGTTGCCGATAAATGATAATTTCACCGATTTACCATTTACCGTTTACCATTTACCATTAAATAATTATGAATTGGAAAGAAAATCTGCTCGGCAGCGATGCCGAAATAAAAGAGTTGCTGCAAAATACGAAAACAATCGCCGTCGTCGGCATCAAAATGGAAGCGCATCAACCTGCCTTTTATGTGCCGAGTTATATGCAGAACGCAGGTTTTGAAATTATTCCCGTGCCGGTTTATTATCCGGACGCGACGGAGATTTTAGGAAAAAAAGTTTATCGAAGTCTGGTTGAAATTCCCGAAGAAGTTGATTTGGTCAACATCTTTCGGCGTTCACACGACGTGCCGAAACACACGGACGACATTTTGGCGAAAAAGCCGAAAGCCGTCTGGATGCAGTCGGGAATTTACAACAACGAAGTCGCTGAAACGCTTGCCAGAGAAGGAATTAAGGTTTTGCAGAATTTATGTTTGATGGTTGAACATCGCGCTCTGCGTTAATTAAAAAATCGTAAATCAACGCTCGTATGCCTTTTTGACGACTTGGTAACATTCGCAGGTGAACTCTTCCAAACCTTCACGGTCTGTAATAACGATATTACCGCGTGAATACTTAATTAAATTGGCACTTTGCAGATTTATCGCCGCGACTGTTACGGTTGCCCGCTGTGTGCCGAGCATTATGGCGAGAAATTCCTGCGTTAAATGCAGCATGTCGCCTTGGGAACGATCACGGCACATCAAAAGCCAGCGCGACAGTCGTTCTTCAACCGTGTGAAGCCGGTTGCACAGCGCGGTTTGACTGATCTGCATCATTAAATTGTGAATAAAGCGCAGCGACAAATCGTGAAATGCAACGCCTTTGTCGAATTCTTTTTTCAAAACATCCGTTTTTATCCGCAATGCGCCGTCGGCAAGCTGCACGATACTTTCATTACTTGTCGAATTAACGCCCATCATAACGTCAATTCCGACAATACCTTCATAACCGATTACGCCGACTTCCGCGCTTTGACCTTCCGGCGTGGTCGCAATCAGCGAAACCATCGAGTTGTTTGGAAAATAAACCTGCTTGATTGGTTCGTCGGGGCGATAGATAAAATGCCCGTGCGGAAGATCAACAACTTCGAGATCGGGCAGCAAACGCTGATAATCTTCTTCGGGTAAATTATTTAAAATACTATTTCTAGTCGAACGATTGGTCGTACTACCGTCTAGCATAAATTTTTTCCTCATTTCCGGTCTTTTGCAAAAACGCAGCAGACGGCAAAAGGAGTTTGTTTTTATGCAAAGCCGATTGTCGAGTGATGAGTAATCAAAGATTTCTGAATCTTTACAAATACTTTATCACAGAATCACAGAAAATTTAAGGGTTATGTTATAAACACAACATAAGAAAAGTTTATTGAATGTTTATTGAAGTTATTTTGCGCTCATCGTGATATTTTCTTTGATGCGTTCGATGTCCGCGCCGATTGAGCGAAGTTTTTTGACGATGGTTTCATAACCGCGATCAATATGATAAACGCGGTCAATAAAAGTTTCACCCGAAGCGCACAAAGCGGCAAGCACGAGCGAAGCCGAAGCCCGCAAATCCGAAGCCTGCACGGGCGCGCCCATCAATTTTGTTTTGCCGCGCACGACTGCCGTATTTCCCGAAATATGAATGTCCGCGCCCATTCTGATAAGTTCGGCAACGTGCATAAAACGGTTTTCAAAAATCGTTTCAACCACCGTCGAAGTTCCTTCGGCTTGCGTCATCAACGCCATATACTGCGCCTGCATATCGGTCGGAAAAAGTGGATGCGGCGCAGTTTCCGCGTCTTTCGCCCGTAAATCCTTTTTATCGCACTTGACCGAAAGCGTCGTTTCGTCAATATTGGTGATCTCCACGCCGACTTTGCGCAGTTTTTCGATGACGGCTGTAAGATGTTTCGGCTGACATTTTGAAATTTCGATTTCGCCGCCGGTAATCGCCGCTGCGACGATAAAAGTTCCGGTTTCGATGCGGTCGGGAATAATCGAATGTTCCGCACCGCCCAAATCTTCAACACCTTCGATGATAAGCGTTCCCGTTCCCGCGCCGCTGATTTTCGCGCCCATTTTATTAAGCAGTTCGGCTAAATCTTCGATTTCCGGCTCACGCGCCGCGTTGTGAATCGTCGTTTTGCCTTTCGCCAACGCCGCCGCCATCATCACATTTTCCGTTCCGGTGACGCTGACCTTTTCAAAAAAAGTTTCCGCGCCGACCAATTTTCCTTTTGGCGCGCGCGCGACGACGTTTCCCGCTTCGAGTGAAACCGTCGCGCCGAGCTGTTCAAAGGCTTTCAAATGCAAATCAATCGGTCGCGTGCCAATCGCGCAGCCGCCCGGAAGCGAAACTTTCGCCTGCCCGAAACGCGCCAATAATGGACCCAATGCCAAAACGCTCGCCCTCATCGTTTTAACTAGTTCATACGGAGCTTCATAAATCTCGATGTTTTTCGCATTAACTTTGTGCGTCCGAAGTTCGGGCGTTAAAACCGTCGCGCCTAAATCTTCGAGCAATCGCCGCTGCGTAATCAAATCCTTTACATACGGAACATTATGTAAAGTAACGGTTTCCGCCGTTAAAAGCGTCGCCGCCAAACACGGCAGAGCGGAATTTTTCGCTCCGCTGATTTCGATTTTTCCGGTCAGCGGTTTGCCGCCGCGAATTAAAAATTTATCCATTTATTTTGTGTTTTATTTTATTAGGGAAGAATTTTGCCCGACCCAACTATAAATTATCCTTATAAAAGACAGTGAAAAATCTTATCACGATTTTCTAAGTAATAAAAAGCGACGAAAAGTTAATTTTTCTTTGAAAATTTGTTCAACTGGACGCATCAGCCTTTAAAACATTAAACTTAAATTATGGCGGAAACGGAAAACGATTTGACGACTTCAAAAAAACAGACATTGACCGGATTAGCAAGGCGTTTGGGCAAATTACCGAACGAAAAAAAGATCGCCGCGCTGGAAATGAGCGCGTCGTTAGCCGGAGTTTCACTGCGTGTCAGCCGCGAATTTGTCGAAGCCGTGCCGAAGGCGGCGAAGATTTTAGAAGCCGACGACTTGCGCGCGTGGGCAGAAATGGGCAGGCGTTTGGCGATGGCAAATGCTGATCTGGGCGCGAATTTTTTCATTCGCGGCGTGGACGATTTCAAAAAAGTTCCCGCCAAGGCGCGCGTCCTCGTTTTTCAAATTTGCACGCGCCAACTCGTGCTGTCGAGTTCGATTGCGCTGGAAACTTTCAACCTGATTCCCGAACTTGCCAAAACCGTCAGCGACAACAAACTTTTCACCGATATTTTGAATCTGGCGTTTGAAATTGCCAATCGCTCGGCGAAACACAGCGCGGATTTTTTGCAGAAAACGCCGAAAATCGTCGAAACGCTCGAAAAATTCGGCGAAGAAAAACACGAAGTTGCCAAATCGGTCATCGCGCTCGCTTCGCATTTCGCTAATCGAACCGGCGGAATGACGGCGGATTTGTGGCAGATTCTGCCCGTCGCGCTGGAAAAACTTTCCGCCGAAAATGTAGTTAATTTAACCGGGAGCGCGGCTAATTTTCTGGAATTCGGCGGTAGCGTGACGCTGCATTTCGTCAGCGCGGGCGGCGAAGTTCTGCGGCGCATCGAAAGCGTTTTCGAAGATTGGCGCGAAGTTTTGCTGAAAATTGCCAAAAGCGGAAACGCGATTTTGATTTCGTTTATTCGCGCCAGTCCGAATTTTTTCGCCAACATTGTAACTTTGCGAAAAAAAACGGAAGTCGCCGAAATCGCGCGAAAAGTTTTGAATTTGATCGAGAAAATCGCCGAAATTGATGCCGAATCCGCGCTCGCGGCGTTTCGTTCGAGTTCGTCGGCATTGCGAAAAGTGTCGCTCGCGCAGTTTGAAGAATGGATTGAAACGGGTTTGGAGAAAACCAAAAACGACAGCGCGAAGGCGCGGCGCAGTTTTTTCGCGCTCGAAACCAGAAACAGCAACGCGCTTTTGCAGGAAACGTCGCTCGGTTTGCCGCTCGAAAACGTGCAGACGATTTTGCGAATTTACATCGAAGGTTTGACCGGCAAAGAAGTCGAAATCGCGCCGCTGACCGCGATGCCGCAACAATCGCGTATTTCCGACGGCAAAACGATTTATCTGCCGTCAGATATCGCCGAATTTGAAAGCGACGAAATGGATTTTCGGCTTTACAAAGTTCTCGCGGCGCACGGCGCGGGACAAATCGAATTCGGCACTTACGAACGTGATTCAAACGGTTTGAAAGCCGCGTTCGCCGAACTTTCCGCGCTTTACGAAGCGACCGCCGAACAAATTGACGCTTTCTCGCTCGCCGGATATATCGAAGACGTGCAAAAAGGCGAACGCGCTTTGTCGGCTGAAGAAATCGCCAGAGAATCGAAAAAAGCCAAAAAGAAATTGCCGAAAAATTCCGATTACAAAACGGTTTTACAGGTTTTTCCCGAACCGAACCTGGCAAAAAAGATTTTCGGCACGATGGAAAATGCGAGGATTGACAGCCGCCTGCGCCAGACGTATCGCGGACTTCGCAAAGATATGGATTTAATGCAGAATCTTTTAAGCGAAAAACGCCCGTATATTTTCGATGTGCCGATGAATCAAGTGCCGTTTGAACTGTTGTTTCAAATCACATTATGCGGCGGCGCGACCGACGATGCGCGGCAGTTTTACGGACAAATAGTTTCGGAAATCGAAACCGTCGTCGAAAATTATTTAAGAACTTCAAATGAAGAAAAAATCCAAAATCCAAAATCTAAAATTCAAAATCCGACTGTCGCCGACGCGGTAATGGCGACGAGCCGCGTTTACACGCTTTTTCAAAAGATCACGCCCGAACAAACCGAGCAGTTGGAATCCGAAGAAAACGACGAAGAAGGCGATTACGCATACGAAGATAAAAATTCCAAAGAATCGGTTCTGGAATCGCAGGTCAAGCGCGAAGAAAAGCCGAAAAAAAATCGGGATGTCAGCGAACTTTTCAACGCCTGGAACAAAACCGACGAAGATGACGGCGAACCCGACGACCTGCAGGGCGCGGAAGCGTGGGCGCACAACGAAATGCCCGAACAGCCGCTGGAAATGGGCGATCTGGCGTTTTCTTACGACGAATGGGACAAAGATTTGTCGGATTTCCGCACCGGCTGGTGTCGCGTCATCGAAAAAAAAGTGCGGCAGGGCGACAGAAATTTTGTCGAATTAGCGCGTTCGCGTTATCGCGGCGTAATTTCTTCGATTCGTCACCAATTTCAATTAATGAAACCGGAGAATTTGACCAAAATCCACCGCGAACTAGACGGCGAAGATTACGATTTAAACGCGCTCGTGGATTACGTCATTGACCGCAGAGCCGACGGTCAGCAATCGGAAAATATTTACACCAAACGACTCAGAAAACAGCGCGATGTCGCCGTTTCCTTGCTTTTAGACCAATCTTCTTCGACGGCGCGGACGATTACGCGAAATCCTTTGCAGCCATACACATATCCGGGACGCAGAATTATCGAAATCGAAAAAGAAGGCTTGGTTTTGATGAGCGAAGCCCTCGAAGCCGTCGGCGATGTTTATTCGATCAACGGTTTTACTTCCGAAGGCAGACGCAACGTAAAATTCTACGTCGTCAAAGATTTCGACGAAAAATATTCCGAAGAAATCGAAAAACGCATCGGCGGCATCACGTTCCAAAACAACACGCGAATGGGCGCAGCAATCCGTCACGCAGCAGCAAAATTAGTGCGTCAGGAATCGCGCACCAAGCTCCTGATAATCCTAACCGACGGAAGACCTTACGACCACGATTACGGCGACGCGCGTTACGCCCGCGAAGACGTGCGCGAAGCCTTGACCGAAGCCAAAATGCAGGGCATTACGCCGTTTTGCATTACGGTTGATAAAGATTCCGAATACGAATTAAAAGATTTATACGGCGATGTCGGCTACACGATTATTGACGATGTTTTGAGTTTGCCGGAGCGGATGCCGAATATTTATCGGCGTTTGACGAGTTGAAATGGATTATTTTGATTTCACCGAAACGCAGAGATTCGTCAAACGTGCCGGTAAACAATTGGGCGAAGAAGTTATTTCCGAGTTACAATTATATTTGTGCAAAAACCCCGACGACGGTGCGATTATTCCTAATTCCGGCGGAGTCAGAAAAATGCGTTGGGCAGGTTCGGGCAGAGGCAAACGCGGCGGTGCGCGAATCATCTATTATTTTGCGGATAAAGCAGGTAGAATTTTATTGCTCGACGTTTATGCCAAAAACGAGAAAGAAAATCTATCTGCCGACGAAATTAAAAATTTTAAGGATGCCGTTAATTTTTGGCTCGAACAACTCGAAAATTTGGGAGAATTATGATGAAAGAAGATTTAAAGCCCGCGAGAGAAACAAAAGTAAAAATCCCGAATAGATCAAATCTTGATTCGGAAGAAATTTTTGCGGTTTGTTTGGAAACTGATGACAGTAAACTGCTTGTGCCGTTCAAAGTTTATCGCATTGCATTGCGCGGTGAGTATGTGCGCGTGATTGATGAAGACGGCGAAGTTGCCGTTTATCCGGCTAATTTCTTTCTGCCTTTGCAACTTCCGTCGGAAACTATCAACGCTTTATCTTCGGCTTATGTTCAGACTTTAAAGTTTTGAGTTTACCTGAAAGAATGCCGAATATTTATCGAAGATTGACGAGTTAAAACCAATATTTAAACTTAACCTCCAATTCTGAAAGCCAATTGTATTCTGATGTATGAATTACTCTTTTAACTTGTTTTGGGTATTGTTTCTTCGCTACACTTCTGCTTAATTGTAGAATTTTTATAACATCCTTTTCCCAATCTCCCTTAATGAGATATGTTGCATTTCCATAAGAAGGCTTTTCGACAATAACAACGTCCGTGTCCTTAGACAAAAATCCACTACTATTTCCGATAAGATAAAAATATGACGTGAATGAAATACGATGAAAAATTTGTCAGATATTCAGGCAGCCACAATCGCGTCGGAAGGAGAAACTATAGTTCCGGCAAAAACCGCGCGAATGCTGCTCAAGCTGGTCAGAGCGGCGCAGCCTATTTCCCGCGTCAAACTGGCGCAGCGGCTCGGCATCAATCGCAGCACGGTGACGGACATTTTTAAACCACTTATCAATGCCGGAATTTTGCGCGAAGAACCTTTTAAAAACGCTTCCGACACCAATCGTTTGCAAGGTCGTCCGCCGATCGGCATTTCATTTAACAGCGACGATGAATTTTTCATCGGCGTAAATTTGGGAGTGCGGCGTTCGCAGGTCGGTTTGACGACATTGAGCGGCGAAATTCTGGCGGAAACAGAATTTGAAACTCCGCCGGATGCTAATGCCGCTTTGAAACTGATTCAAAAAACCATCAACGAATTTTGTGCAAAAATCAAGGATCGTCGGTTGAAAGTAATTGGCGTGAGCGTTCCGGGACCGACTGATTCAACGCGCAGCCGTCTTTTATATGCGCCGCATCTCGGATGGCGCGACATCGAAATTGCCGACGCGCTGAGAAAAAGCTGCGGTTCGGATAAAGAGGTTACGGTAATTGTCGAAAACGACGCGGCGGCTGCTTTATATGAAGCGCGGCTGCATTTGAAAAATACCAGCGGCGGCTTATTAAAAATTTTTATTCTGCTTCGTTCGGAACCGGCATTGGTGTCGGTTTGGTCATCGAAGGCGAAGTTTATCGCGGCACGGGAGTCGGTGAGGGCATCGCGGGCGAATTCGGACACACGACGATTGTCGCGGGCGGAAAACCCTGTGTGTGCGGAAATCGCGGCTGTTGGGAAAAATACGCATCAGCATCGGCGGCTTCGTCGCTTTACACGGGCGACCGCGCCAATTTCGGCGGCGAAATCCCTCCGCGCTTTATCCAAATAGTCGAACGCGCCGAAGCCGGAGAAATTCGCGCTCAACGAACGCTCGAAAAATTAGGCGAATATCTCGGAATAGGCATCGGCAACGTCATCGCCGCCTTCGGCGTGCCACACGTTATTGTCAGCGGACGGCTTGTTTATGGGTGGAAATATATCAAACAGCCGTTGTTTGAAGCGGTTGATAAAAGTATGGCTGGAAAGCTGGCGGATTGGACAATCGAATGCGGCAAACCGAAAGGTTCGGCACTCGGCGGCGCATTGGAAGTTGCGGTTGAAGAATATATTACCGGCGGATTGATAATCTAAAGACAGGTATAAAAATGTCTTTTATCTTTAATCAGAGGACAAAAAGAAATGTCAGAAACACACTATCGAGCCTGCAATTTATGCGAAGCGATCTGCGGAATTGAAATCGAACACGAAAACGGCGAGATTTTATCAATCAAAGGCGATAAAGCCGATCCGTTTTCACGCGGACATATCTGCCCGAAAGCTCTGGCGTTAAAAGACATTTACGAAGACACGAATCGTTTGAAATTTCCCGTCAAAAAAACCGAAAACGGTTGGCGGCAAATTTCTTGGAACGAAGCATTTGATGAAATCGCCGCGAAAATAAAAGACATTCAAACAAAATACGGCAGAAACGCCGTTGCGGTTTTTCAAGGCAATCCGTCGGTGCATAATTTCGGCACATTACTCAACAGAGGTTTGCTGCTTAAGGTTCTCAAATCACAAAACAATTTTTCGGCGACCTCGGTTGACCAGCTTCCGCATCATTTTGCGGGTTGGGCGATGTTCGGACATCCGCTTTTGATTCCGATACCGGATATTGATCGCACGGATTTCTTTTTAGTTCTCGGCGCAAATCCGCTCGCGTCAAACGGCAGTTTGATGACCGCGCCGGATGTGATAAATCGGCTTGAAGCGATAAAAAAACGCGGTGGAAAAATCGTTCTGCTCGATCCGCGACGCACTGAAACGGCTCGCGTGGCAAGTGAACATCATTTTATTAAACCTTCGACGGACGTTTATTTTCTGCTCGCCGTCATCAATGTATTGTTCGCCGAAAACCTTGTAAATCTTGGTAAATTGAGTGAATTTACTGACGGCGTTGAAATTTTGCGCGAAGTTTGCAAAGAATTTTCGCCCGAACGTGCGGCGCAATTAACCGGAATTTCAGCATCCGAAATACGGCGAATGGCGATTGAATTCGGCACGGCGAAAACGGCGGTTTGTTACGGCAGAATCGGCGTGTCAACTCAGAAATTCGGCGGGCTTTGTCATTGGCTGATAAACTCGATAAATATTCTGACGGGAAATTTTGACCGTGCGGGCGGCGCGATGTTCACGAGTCCGGCGTTTGATCCGGTCGCCGCTTCCAAAGGTGAAAATATCCATAATCGCTGGCAAAGCCGCGTGCGAAATCTGCCGGAATTTATGGGCGAATTGCCTGTTTCCGTTTTAGCCGAAGAAATTTTGACGGAAGATAACGGACAAATTAAAGCCTTATTTACAAGCTGCGGAAATCCTGTATTGTCCACGCCGAACGGAAAAAAACTCGATGAAGCGTTGGAAAAACTGGATTTTATGGTTTCGATTGATATTTACATCAATGAAACGACGCAACACGCCGACATCATTTTGCCGCCTGCAACCGGACTTGAAACTTCGCATTACGATGTGATTTTTAATCTTTTCGCCGTGCGAAATACGGCGCGTTACTCCGAACCGCTTTTTCCGAAAGCCGACGGCGCGAAATATGATTGGGAAATTTTCCAAGAACTCGCGCATCGTTTAAGCAGCGGCGAAGAACCTTTAAAACTCGTGCCGCCCGAAACAAAATTAAATCTCGGTTTGCAGTTCGGACAATACAAATTAACAGTCAAAGAACTGCAAAAACATCCGCACGGTGTTGATTTGGGCGAACTGCAAAGCTGTTTGCCAAACAGACTTTTGAATGAGCAAAAACGAATTAATCTTGCGCCCGAAATTTTGGTTAAAGACATCGAACGGCTTCAAAAGGACGAGGAAAACTCAATTGATAATGAATTCCCGTTTTTGCTCATCGGCAGACGGCATCTGCGCGACAATAATTCTTGGCTGCACAATTCCGAACTTTTGATGAAAGGGAAAAATCGCTGTACGGTTTTGATGAACGACGAAGACGCAAAAAATTTGGATTTTGAAAACCGGCAAATGTTAAAAGTTTCGTCGCGCGTCGGCGCAATCGAAATTCCGCTCGAAATTTCCGATAAAATGATGCGAGGCGTAGTTTCGATTCCGCACGGCTATGGACACGGGCGCGACGGTGTAAAACTCGACACGGCGAAAAATCACGCGGGCGTTTCGCTCAACGATTTGACCGATGAGCAAATGATTGACGAACTGACAGGCAACGCGGCATTCAGCAATGTAAAAGTTATGTTGGAAGCAGTTTGAAATTTTGAGGAGATCGCCCGCGAAAAACGCGAAACTCGCTAAAATCAAGGATTTGAAATTTCGATTGATAAAATGCTCCTTAAACCTCACTTATCAACTTTGACTCATCAAGCCGGTTTTTCAATTATTGACGGCATTTCTTCAACAACCGGCGGTGTTTCTTCAAATTTATCTTCTTTATCTTTACTTTCTTGTTCGGCAAGCACAATTTCGGCGGCATCGGCAATGCGTTCTTCGATATTTTCGCTCGGCATTTCCGCCGGATGAACGTCGCCTTTATGATAAAAATATGAATCCTGATAAAGTTCGCGCAGGAATTTGAAGAAAACTTTGAGAATGGCGATGGTCGGAATTGCTAAAATAATGCCGAGCAGACCGAACAATTTACCGCCGACTAAAAGACCGAGAAAAACCGCCATCGGATGCAGATTCAATCTTCCGCCCAAGATTTTCGGAGTTAAAATATAACCTTCTAAACTCTGTACGGCGAGAAATACACCGAGAATGGCGACGATATGTCCGAAAGTGCCGCCGTCGGCAAAGCTGAAACCGCAGGCGAGAATGATGCCGCTGATCGTTCCGACATACGGCACGGCATTTAATAATCCGGCGATCAGCGCGATGCCCGCCCACGCCGGAACATCGAGAAAATAAAATCCGACAGCGTAGCAAACCGCCATAATCATCCCGATTAAAATTTGTCCGCGCACATATGATTCTAAAATCCGCCCCGATTCGTCAAACAAATTGCTGAACGGTTTGCGAAAGCGCGGCGGAATCAAACTCTCCAGCGAATCGCGCCATTTTTGAAAATCACTCAAAATATAAAAAACGAAAAACGGCACGAGCAGCAAATCAAACGACGAACTGAGAATTGCCAAAATCGCCGAACCGCCGCCGCCAGCCGCTTTGACGTTGCCTTTTTCATCAACCGTCGTTGCGGTTGAGATATTTTCGTTGTAAAAGGTGAGTGGATCGCTCAAAAATTTCTCGATTTTATCACCCGCCACTTTTTCCAGCGCGGGCGAATAACGCCTGAGAAATTCTCTCTGCCGCGCAGCGTTTTCAGGAGTAAAATTTTCCGCGATATTCGCGCCCGCTTTTGCGCTTTCCGCCCATAAATCCGGCACGACATACGCCATAAAAGCCGTAATCACAAGTGTTACGAGCAAAATGGCGACGATTGCCGAAACGGTGCGTGAAAGACCGCGTTTTTCGGCTTGGTAAACAATCGGATTAAGCAGATAAGCGAGCGCGAACGAAGCCAAAACGGGAACAATCGCCACGCTGCCGACGACGTATAAAAAATAAAGGATCAGCGTAGAAACAACGATTGTCGGCACCCATCGAAACCACCAAAAAGGCGAACGATCTTCGGGCGGTTTTGCTTTATACCAGGGAGTTTTCATCATTTTAATTTTGAATCACAATATCGCCTTTGACGGGTGAATAATCATTTTTTATCTCGGTTTTGCCGTCGCGCTTGACCGTTATTTTTTCAAAAAAGGTTTTCATACTCGCTTCGTCTTCAAAAAACGGTGTATTTTGCATTTGAAAATGAAGATGCGGCTCCGAAGAATTTCCCGAATTTCCGCACAATCCGATTGTCTGCGCTTTATTTACTTTATCGCCGACTTTCACCCGAATCGAATTTTGTTTGAAATGCGCGAAAAGCGAATATTCACCGTCGGCGTGTTTGATAATAACCAGATTTCCGGGAACATAAATTCGGTTCATCTCTCCCGGCACGTTGTCGTGAACGCCGTCAACCACATAAGTTACAACGCCGTCGGCAGGCGCGATAATTTCCTGTCCGAAAGCGTAATAATCTTCGTTTTTCGAGCCGTCGCCGCTGTGTGTTTTACCGTTTTCGCCCACTTTCAAAATGTCGAAGGCGAAACGCTGATTCGGCGCGTCTCGATGTTGATTTTGCTCCGGCGTGTCGCCGCCCCAAACGACGAACCATTCGCCTTTAAACGGCAGAATCAATTTTGTCTGATTGCGCGAAGTGTTTTTCGACTTGCCGGACGACGGCGGAGTTATAAGCAGACCGGCGATTTTTCCTTCAGTGTCCAAAGTAATTGACAAAATCCATTTTCCGCGTTCAAAATCGGCGGGAAATTTTGCCGTCGGCGCGTTGAAATTCGGAGTGCCGAGTTTTGTGATTTTTCCCGAACTCGTATGCAAATCATCTAAAAATTCCGCAAGTTTTTCCGGCGGAACAGCCGTTTTCATCTGCGCGTTAAACTGCTGTTCGATTTGCGCGTAATTTTTCGCGTTATAGGAGGAAACAAAAAACTCTGCCATTTTTTGAACTTTTTCCATAGAAGTTTGTCCTAAAACGGTTATCACGCAAAACAACACTAAACTCAAACAAAATACGAATTTATTCATTTTTTTTCGCCGTGAAATTTTAATTAACACAAAGCAAAACCTTTGTCCAAAGCAGCAGCGAGTTCATCAACATTATCTTTCGTCGAATTGAGCATCATTCCTGTTCGGATAACATTACCGTAAAGTCCGCCTTTGCCGATGAGAACGCCTTGTTTTTTCGTTTCTTCAAAGACTTTCAAAACTGCTTCGGGTGCGGGTTCTTTGGTTTCGCGGTCTTTTACCAATTCGATTCCCTGCATCAAACCCATTCCGCGCACGTCGCCGATGATTTGATGTTTTTCCTTTAATTCTTCGAGTTTTCCGCGCAAATAATCGCCGACGATTTTACAGTTTGTCCGCAAATCTTCTTCTTCAATAACTTTGATAACGGCAAGCGCGGCGGCAGTCGAAACGGGATTTCCACCGAATGTCGCAAACGTCAAACCGGGAAATTTATCGGCGACTTCCGAAGTTGCAATCGTCCAGCCAATCGGCGCACCGTTCGCCATTCCTTTCGCCGATGTGATGATGTCGGGTTTCACGTCCCAATGTTCAATGCCGAACCATTTTTCGCCCGTGCGTCCCCAACCGGTCTGCACTTCGTCGGCGATAAAAAGTCCGCCGTGCTGCCGTGTGATTTCTTCGACTCGTTCAAAATAACCTTTCGGCGGCACGATAAAACCGCCGACTCCGAGAATCGGTTCAGCCATAAAAGCGGCGATTTCGCCCGTCGTCGTCGTTTCGATCACGTCTTTAACGTCTTCGGCACATTTTGCTCCGCAATTTTCCGGCGATAAATCATACGGACAGCGATAGCAATAAGGAGCGCGGGCGTGCGAAATTCCGGCAACCTGCGCCGGAAGCGGTCGCCACGTCGAATGTCCGGTTGACGAAAGAGCGGTCGCACTTCTGCCCGAATAGCTGTGGCGCAAAACGACGATTTCGTGTCTGCCTGTTGCAAGTTTCGCGGCAAGAATCGCCGTGTCATCGGCTTCCGTTCCCGAACTCGTAAAAAATGATTTTTTCAAATTTCCGGGCGTGATTTCCGCGAGTTTTTCCGCCAGATTAGATTGATTTTCATTCGCATAAAGCGCGGAAGTATGGGAAATTTTGTTTATCTGCTCAATAACCGCCGCATTTATTTTCGGGTTCGCGTGTCCGACGCTGACGGTTAAAACACCGCCGAAAGCGTCGAGATATTTGTTTCCCGCGTCGTCCCAAACGTATTCGCCTTTACCGCGAACGAGCGCAACAGGTTCTTGGTAATAAGTGGCGACTGCCGGAAAAAGAAATTCCTTGTGCTTTTGCACGGCTTGTGAAACTGTTGTTTTTTGTTTTGTCGGATTCATATATTTATAATTTTTTATTTTGATGTTTGCTCAAACCTCTGCATCATTTCCTGCATAAGTTCGATTTGTGTTTTCGGAGACCAACCGTGTCTGCCGGTTCGGGAATACATTATCCAGCCGTCATATTTAGGTTCGGCTTTCGAGATAAAATCGTCGAACAGGTGAACGCCGTTATTGAGAAAGTAATCGTCTTCCTCGCCAACCCAGATGTGAAGTTTGCCTTTTAGTTTTGGCGCGAGCGTTTGCCAGTTTTGTTCGACAACGAAGCGCAAATCATATTTTTTCCATTGTTCGGCGACTTCCGTGTTGATTTTGCCGGTTTTTGCGTCCCACAGCGGAACGGGTTTTCCGTCCGCGCCGCGTGGACTGTATGTGGCGTTCCACGCGCCCCATTGACCGCCGGACATCGTGTAACTGTCGCCCGCGCCCAAAACATTTTCTTTAAAACATTCGAGCCGCATCGTAAATTCCGTGTCGCCGTTTGCCGTTCGCGCCGACGGTCGCTCAAAGCCGTTTTTGTTGACGTAAGCATTATCGTCTTTGTAAATGTCAATCAATTGATAAGCGCGAAAATCCATCGGATCGGGAAAACCCGACCACGAACCGTTGAAATAATCGGGATAGAAAATTTGCAGTGCGGATGAAACCCAGCCGCCCGTCGAACCGCCGGTCAAAAATCTGCCTTCCGGTTTTCCGACGGCGCGAAATTGTTTTTCGATATACGGAATCAATTCTTGCGTCAGAGCGTCGCCGTAGGGTCCGCTGTTGGCGGAATTTATTTGATACGAATCGCCGAAAGGTCCGTCGCCGTCGAGATAAACGCCGATCATTCGCGGTGTGTCGTCTGCCAGCCAATTTTTGCGGAACGGCGATTTTTCGTCCATCACTCTTTGAGCGCGGCTAAATTTTGAGCCGTAACCGCCGATGTTTATCAGCAACGGATAGCGGCGCGTCGTGTCGCGTTCATAATCACGCGGCAAAACGATGCCGACACGCAGGAAAATCGGTCTGCCGTGAAATTTGGTCAGCATCGGCGACTGCATTTTGATAAATTTTACGAATTCCGTATCGTCGGGCAATTTTTCGGGCGGCACGATTTTCGATAATTCTAATTTAATCGTCCCGCCATTTTTCACGTCGAGATTTACTTTCTGTACTTCGCTGTAAAGATTTCCCGGCGCGTTGAGCGAACGCAAATCGTTGTTCGTATCGAATAACGCCTGCACATAATAATCTCCGGTGGGCAATTCGGTGAGATTTTTTATCGGGTAGGAAATCGCGCTGTTATCAACGACGATTTTCGTTTCGCCCGCCTTGAAATTTTCGACATCTTTCGCCAAAATCGGCGGTGCGTCCAAACTGACATCGCCGTCAACAAATCTCGGTTCAGTTTCAGATTTGCTATTGATAAAAACAAACAAACGCCCTTTTTGCGGAGCGGAAATCAATCCGCGGGCAATTGTCGTTTCAAATTTTAGTGCGGTTGTTTGAGCGGGAACGTGAATTGTAATGAAAAACAAACACAACAAGCAGCCGATGATAATTGGAAAATGAAATCTTCTATGCTTGCGGATTGCTTGCGATAATGTTGTTTTTTGGTCTATTGAATTCATAATTTTATTTTGCCGCATCATTCACGCTCTCAAATAATTTCCGCAAAGCCGTTCGGATAATCACCAACGGATTTTTCTCGGGCGGCGTGTCGTCGGACAATTGCAAATCGGTGTTAAATGCCAAAATCGAAGCCGAGCGCGTTTTGGGCTGAAAATCAATATACATTATAAAACCGTTTTGGTCGCCGCTGTGACCGATTAGATCGCGGCGCATGTCAATAAAAAACGACAATCCGACTTTTAATCCTTCGTCGGGATTGCCGTTGGCGTTTTCGTTACTTTTAACGATTGGCTGCCACATTTCTTCGAGCGATGCGCGTTTTAAAACATTTTCATAAACATCATTTTTCGTCGCGTCGCCGATTAAAAAATTGAGATATTTGACCATATCGGGCAAAGGCGCGTTCAATCCGCCGTTTGAAACCGTAATGCCCGTATTGACATCAAATCGCCCGGGCGTGCGCTTGCCGTTTTTGATGTAATAACTGTGCGAACGATATTTTAGAAGATGATACGGAGTCGCGTCGAAATAGCTGCTATACATTTCCAGCGGTTTGAAGATGTTTTTGTCAATATAAACTTCGTAATCGTCTTTGGTAATTAACTCAATAATGCGTCCGAGAAAAACGACTCCCAAATTTGAATAACTGAAACGGCTTCCCGGCTTAAATTTGATTTCCGTATAAGGAAACATTGCGACAAGCTGCGACCAATCCTGCGGTTCGTGCGGCTGCCACGCTTTGCTCGTGTCTTTCCAAGGAAACGTCGGATTGCGAAAACCCGCCGTGTGCGACATCAATTGGCGAATTGTGATGTCGCTCATATCACCGTAAGGATTGTGAACGGCGCGAAGTTCGGGCAGATATTTGACCACCGAATCATCTAGTTTTAACAAACCTCTGTCGCGCAATTGCATAATGGCAATGCCCGTCAAAGTTTTGGTGATCGAAGCCCAATGATAAATCGTATCTTCGTCAACCGCTTGATTCTTTTCGAGATTCGCCATTCCGTAAAACTTTTTGGCGATGACTTTATTGTCCTTGACGAACATAAAACTGCTGCCGACAATGCCTGAATTTTTCAACTCCCGTTCGTAAATTTTCTCAATTTGTTTGTAAGATTCGGAGAAAGGAGTTGATTGCGCTTTTACGATTGACGAATTCATAAATAAAAACAATGTTGCCAAAACAAACCACGCGGCGATTTTAGATTTGCGGAAAGTTTCAAATTGTCGGTTTTGCGCGGTCAAATTCATATATCTTATTTTGTCTGCGAAATACACAAAAAAACAAAGTTGAAGTGCGCTAAAATATACGAAATATGTAGATAAAAAGCAACCGAAATATACGCGGATTATCGAAAAATCGCGTTGCTGCAATGAGCGACAAAACTTCTTTGTTTTATCGCAGATATTCCAAAAGCGCGAACGGCGGTCGGCATTAATACGAGCTTAAATTTTTTTCTTCCGCCTAAAAATAAAACTTAAATCAAAAAATTTTCCAAAAAATTTTTCGTTTTGGCTTATCAAAATGTTATTATATTTCTTGGGCAAAATAATTTTGTTTCCGAGCATCATAAGGTCGCATTTTCAGATAAAGAGAAAATTTATGGCAGATATAGACGCATACAAAGATAAATTTAGCGAAAGCGGGCGGCGTGTTTTGGAAGTTGCTCTTGATGAATCAAGAAGGCGCGACCAGAATTACATCACCATCGAACATATTTTACACGCGCTGACGAATGAGGAAACCGAACTTTTCAATTCGACGATGCGCGATTTGGCGGTTGATCCGCGTTCGGTCAAACTATTGATCGAAAAACGGCTCGAAGCCGGCAGACAGCACACCGGAAAAGGTTATAAGATTGCGCCGGAAACAACCGATTTATTTAAACGCTCGATGGACAGGGCGCGTTCACAAGGTCGGCGCGTGATCGAAGCGAGCGATATTTTTTACGTGCTTTCTAATGACGAACGGAGTCTTCTTAACGACGTGCTGCAAAATCTCGGCGTTCCCGCCGACGAAGTAGCGCAGACGGCTCGGACGCGGATTCGTAAAATCGAAAAAGAAGAGGAAAGAATGCGTAAAAAATACGAGCTTCCGTCATTTCTCAAACATTTCGGCGTGTCGTTAAATAAATTAGCCAGACAGGACAAAATTCCGCCGACGATCGGGCGCGAAAAAGAAATTCTGCAAATGATGGAAATTTTGTCGCACCGCGAGCGTTCAAATTCGCCGATGCTCGTTGGCGAACCCGGCGTTGGCAAAACTGCCGTTGTCGAAGGCTTGGCGCGAATGATCGAACTCGAACCGGAAAAAGTTCCGGCAAGGTTGCGCGACGCGCACATTGTGCAGCTTCAAATGGGCGGACTCGTCGCCGGAACGATGCTGCGCGGAATGTTTGAAGAACGCATCAAAGGCATTATTGATGAAGTCAAAGAAAAAGATCACATAATTTTATTCATTGACGAAGCGCACACGATTATCGGCGCGGGCGCGGCAATGGGAACAAGCTCCGATGCCGGAAATATGTTCAAGTCTTCATTAGCGAGAGGTGAACTTCGTATTATCGGCGCGACGACTTTGACCGAATACAAAGAATATATCGGCGAAGACGAAGCGTTGGCGCGACGGTTCAGACTTGTCAAAGTTGACGAACCTACAATTGAAGAAACCAAAGAAATTCTGTTGGGCTTGCGTCCGCGCCTTGAAAAGAATTATTCGGTAACGATTTCCGACGAAGCGATCAATACGGCACTCGAAATGTCGCCGAAATATATTCGCAATCTGCACTTGCCCGACAAAGCAATCGGCTGGCTCGACACGGCTTCGGTCAAGGTCGAAATCAACGAACCGACTTCTTTGGTCGTCAGACCGGAACATATAATTGACGTTATTTCGCAGGAATCGCGCATTCCGAAGGATATGATTTTCCGCGACACGACAGATCGTTTTTCCGATATGGAAAATCTGCTGGCAAATCGTGTCATCGGACAAAAGGAAGCGGTCAAAGCCGTCGCGCAAAGGTTGCGCCTGAACAAAGGTCCGCTCAAAGATAACCATTTCGCGCCGGACGGAGTTTTATTATTTTTAGGTCCGACGGGCGTTGGCAAAACCGAACTCGCCAAAGCCGTTGCCGAATTTATGTTCGGCGACGAAGGCAAAATGGTTCGTATTGATATGTCCGAGTACGGCGAAGGCACGGTCGGCATCGAAAAGCTGATCGGAATGCCGCGCGGCATCGTCGGCTCGGAACGCGGCGGGATTTTGACCGAGCAGTTAAGGGAAAATCCTTACACGGTTTTGCTTTTAGACGAAGTTGAAAAAGCCAATCCGTATTTAATGAATATATTTTTGCAGGCTTTTGACGAAGGCTGGCTGACCGACGGACGCGGCAAAAAAGTTTATTTGTCCGACGCAATCGTTATTATGACTTCCAATCTTGGTTCGGAAAGTTTCAAAAAATACGAAAAACCGCTCGGTTTCGGACAAAAAACGCTCGGCGATATGCGCGAAATAAAAGGCGCGGTGATGAAAGCCGCCGAACAAAGATTTTCGCCGGAATTTCGTAACAGAATTGACGAAATCATTGTCTTTTCGCCCTTGACAATGGACGAAGTGCGCGGCATCGCCAACATTTATCTGGACAAATTAAAGCGAAATATGGAACGTCAAGGCAAACTCGTCGAAGTTACCGAATCTGCGATTGATCTTTTGACGGAAAAAGGTTTTTCACCGACTTACGGCGCGAGATTTTTGAAACGTCATATTGATCAAAACGTCAAACTGCCAATTACCAACACCTGGAAAACGGCAAATAAATTTACGGTTGACGCGGAAGACGGCGAGATTGTCGTCAAACCGGCTGATGATTTTAGCCTGAATTAAAATCAATTTGGAACAAAATATTATAAAAAGACTTCAACAAACTATCAAGCTGTTGAAGTCTTTTTTTAGGAGTAAAATTTAATGCACATTTTCAAACACAAAATCTTCCTCTGCGTAGGAATGATGTGCCTTTTGTTCGCGCTTTCAAACACATCAAAAGCGCAAAATATTTCTTTTCGATACAATTACAAATTGGATTTGTCGAATGCAACGGAAGCACCGCAGTTTTCGGCTTTTCCCGAATTTGCTTACCCGGACACGGCGCGAAAAAACGGTGTCGAAGGAACATTAAAACTTTCTTTAACACTTGGCGAAGACGGAAAAGTTAAAGACGTTGTGGTCGGGCAAAATTTGCCGTTCGGCGTTACCGAATCGGTTACGAAAGATTTACAGCAATTGAAATTTCAACCGGCAAAACGCGACGGCAAACCGATTGCCGTGAAAATGCTTTTCGATTACGTCGTTTCCGCCGTCTATGACGAAAGAGATAAAAATGTCGGCAAACCGAAAATAATTTCCCAGCCGGACGCGGTTTATCCCGAAAATCTGCGAAGCGAAAAACGCAAAGATAAAGTTTTTATACTGGCGATTTTCTTTAAGGACGGAACGCTGAAGGTTACCAATGTCAGCAGCACAATGCCGAAGGAATTTGACCGCGCCGCCGCCGAAGCAGCAGAAAAAATCAAATTTGAACCGGCGATTCATAAAAAAAGCAATCAACCCGTGTCGCAGGAAATGACGATTGAATATAACTTCAAGCCATAAGGAACGAACCTTGCCGACTTATTTTTGCATCAGAGGCTTTGGTGATAAAATCTCGTCAAAACCTTTTTAATGAGGAGAAATAAAATGCTTGAAACCAATAAAGCTACGCTGCAAGGCAATCAAATTAAATGGAACGGCGAAATTCCTGATGCCGTTCAAGAAGAAGCGGAAATAGAAGTTTTTGTAACAATTTTGGCGAAAGATGAGAAAACTCAAAAACTGCGTCCTTTCGGCTTATGTCGGGGCGAATTTACTGTTCCCGAAAATTTTGACGAACCGCTGCCCGAAGAAATTCTCGCAGGTTTTGAAAAATGAAAGTTTTGCTCGACACACATATTTTTTTGTGGTTCTTCAGCGGTGATGCGCGTCTGCCGAAGTTGTTTCGGGATGCGATTCGTGAACCGAAAAATACGGTTTATCTAAGCGCGGCATCACTTTGGGAAATAATTATCAAATACAAACTCGGCAAATTACCTTTGCCGCAATCGCCGGAAATTTACATCCTGCGTCAACGCCTCAATCATCAAATCAAAAGTCTGGCAATCACCGAGTCGAGTTTGAAATATCTTATCACTCTACCGAATCTGTACCGCGATCCGTTTGATCGTATTTTGATAAGCCAAGCATTAGGAAATAATTTAACAATAATTACAATTGACCCTGAAATTTTGAGCTATAATGTGCCTTTTTTGAAATAGCTTATTTGCAATTTTATTTTGGAGAATATTTATGAAAAAGTTTTTACTCTCGGTTTTTTTGACTTTCCTTTTTTGCTTTTCCATCTTTGCTCAGGAAAATAAATCATTAACTATTTTGGAAGCACCTTTACCTAAAATCAGAGAAAAGCAAAGAACAATTGATGTTCAAGGAACAATCAGTTTTAGAGTAGAATTTTTAGATACAGGCATTATTGGAAAAATTTCTCCCATACGCCAATTGCCGTATTTTACCGATAATGCACTTGAAGCCGCGAAACAAATTAAATTTGAGCCTGAAGTAAAAGATAATCAAGCGGTAATTACGGCAAAAGTAATTAGCTATTCTTTTGACTGGGTTAATGGCTGGAGAATTTCCTTTCCAAAATCAATAGTTTTTAATAATTCACAAAATAAAAATGATGAAAAAGCCGAAGTCATTATCAAAAAAGCCGTCGAAAATCTCGGCGGCGAAAAATATCTCAATGCAAAATCGCAAATCGGACGCGGGAAATTTAGTTCATTAAGCGGCGGCGCGATAGCTTCATTTCAAAATTTTATTGATGTCATCGTTTTTCCCGACAAAGAACGCACCGAATTCAAATCGGGCGGCTCGAAAACCGTGCAGACAAATTTTGGCAAAAACGGTTGGATTTTCGACGGCGACGCGCTGACCATCAAAGACCAGACGGAAGAACAATTAAATAATTTTAAGCGCAGCGTACGCACCGGTCTTGATAATCTTTTACGCGGAAACTGGCGCAAGGAAGGCGCGAAACTTGATTACGTCGGCAGACGACAGGCGAGCTTGGGAAAACGCAACGACGTTGTAAAACTCACATTTGACGACGGTTTTACCGTTGAATTTGAATTTTCCGACGAAGGTGTGCCGATGAAATCCATTTATAAACGCACAAACGCCGACAACGAAGAAATCAAGGAAGAAGACCGTTACGCGCAGTTTGTTGACATCGGCGGCATTAAAACGCCGTTTATCATTGACCATTATTCAAACGATGCACACACCAGCCGCATCAATTTTGAATCGGTTGCATTTAACAGACCCGTTCCCGATTCGATTTTTACCAAACCGTCAAACGTAAAGGATTTGAAAAAAGACTTGAAGTTATAAAAGTGTAGAAATTTATAGATTTCAGGTTCATTCAGCCGCTGTTTATTTTTTAAATATCAGTAAAGACTTTTCTCGTCTTTCGGTCGCGTGTTCCAGCGTTTGTGAATCCACAACCACTGTTTCGGGTATTTGCGAACGTATTTCTCAATAACATCGGTAATTTTTTGTGTCAAAACTAGAATATCACTTTCGGCATCTTCCGTTTTTTCGTATTCAACCGGCGTTTCGAGATAAACGACGTATTTCTGTTTAGCTTCTTCCCAAACGGCAAATGCGGGCAAAACGGCGGCGTTTGTCGCCAGCGCGAGTTTAGCGATGCTCGTCGTCGTCGAAGCCGGAACGCCAAAAAAATCCACAAAAACGCCTTCTTTTTCCTGCACATTCAAATCAGCCAAAATTCCCAGCAAATTTCCTTTTCGCAGCACACGATACATCAATCGCGCCGATTTTGTTTTATCTAATGTAACCGAACCGAATCGCGTTCGCATCGTATCAACGAAACTTTCCACGAGCGGATTATCAATGCGCCGCACAAGAATATTCATTCCGAAACCGAACGCCAGCGGCAACAGATTAAAAACTTCCCAACTGCCGAAATGTCCCGTAAAAAACAACACGCCTTTTCCTTCGGCGTATGCTTTATCAAAATTTTCTTCCTTGCCGACGACTTCAATGAGTTCGTGAATATCTTCGTGCTTGAACTTTTTAAAGTGCGAAACAAAACCGAGATGTCTGCCCAGAGATTCAAAAGTGCCGTGAATAATTTTTTCTTTTTCCGCTTCGGATAATTTGGGAAAGGCAATTTCCAAATTGCGCCGCGCCGTTTTTTGCAGTTTCGGAAATCTTTTGGCTATAAATTTGCCGAACGATTTACCAAACCGCATCGAAGTTTCAAGCGGCAGCACACCGATTGCGCCGAGCAAAGAACGCACGGCGAGAAGTTCGGCTTTGTTTTGTAGTTTACTTTTCTTTTTCGGCATCTGCGGAAAGCGTTTGTAATCGCAAAATCTATTCTACCGAAAAATCTATCTTGTCATAAACTTCGCTCAATGGAATTTTGCATTCGATTGATGAAAATTCTATTTCCGAATCCAGCCCGACTGCTTCCGACAATGTCCAAAATCCGTCGCCGCGTTTGACATATTTTTCAATCCACGCTTCATCCTGCGAAACCAAAACATATTCCTGTAAGCTTTCGATGCTTCGATAATGCTGAAACTTTTTGCCGCGATCATAACCTTCGGTTGATTCGGATAAAACTTCAACGAGTAAAGTCGGATTGAGCAAAGTATCGAAAACATCGTCTTGAAATTGCGGTTCGCCGCAAACAATCACCAAATCTGGATAAGTGTAAAGTCCCGTTTCGGGAACAAAAATACGCATATCTCCCGAATAGCTTTCACAATCCTTATTCTTCAAATGCTGCCAAACCAAACCGTTTAAATTTTGGTTGACGATATTATGATTTCGCTTCGCTCCAGCCATTGCGAATATTTCACCGTCGAAGTATTCGTGCTTCATCCCGGATTTTCGCTCAAATTTTAAGTATTCTTTCGCCGTTAATTTTGTTTTTGGTATCGCGCTCATTTTCCTTCTCCAATCCAACGCTTTGTTTCGACTATTTCATCAATTTTATTTTAGAATAGAATTGTTTTAACTTGTTACTCAAAGAAAACGGCAAAAATAAAAAGCAATCTCATCGGGAAATAAGTTTTCGTCATAAAGAGAATTATCGAAACCGCAAAAATGGAAACCGTTTTTTAAATAAAATTCAATTGCCGGAACATTTGTATTTTGAGTTTCCAATCTAATACGGTCTGAATCCACGCTTTTGGCGAATTCCAAAATTTCATTCAGCAAAGTTTTTCCTATACTTTTGCCTTTACTCTCAGGCAAAACAAAAATGCCTTGCAGAAGAACGGATTTATTCCATTCTTCAAAATCAGCAAATGCGAAACCGTGAACTTGATCATTGTGTTCGGCAACCACGCAGTAATCTGACTTTTTGGTTTCTCGCTCAATATCTTTTATGCAGTAAGATTTTTCAAAAGGTCTTTCCAATTTTTCTTTAATAATTTCTACGGAAATTCCTTTGACATTTACACGACAAACAAAATCGCTTGAAAATGAAGCATTAAAATCTAACAACCAATTTTTATCTGTTTTTAAACAAAATTTACGAACATTCATAAATCTTTCAAATTAAGCCGCGACTTTTTCCAAACGATTATAAACCGTATCGCGTTCGACCGCTTCAAAACCGGCATTTTCGATCATTGTGATAATTTCCGCCTTCGACATTTTCACTTCGCCTTCGTCGGCGTAACTGTGCGTCAATTCGCCGCCGTCGGTGATCGTGCCGTCGAGGTCGTTTGCGCCGAAATGCAGAGCGGTTTGCGCCGTCTGTTTGCCGAGCATCACCCAATACGCTTTGATGTGGTCGAAATTGTCAATCATCAGACGCGAGACGGCAATCGTCTTCAAATTATCAATCGCGTCCGGTCCCGGCAAACTCGAAAGCGCAGTTCCCGGCGGATAAAACGCGAGCGGAATAAAACATTGAAAACCGCCGGTTTTGTCCTGCTGTTCGCGCAGTTTGATGAAATGGTCAATGCGGTCTTCGATTGATTCGATATGCCCGTAAAGCATCGTCGCGTTCGTTTTCAAGCCCGCATTATGGACTTTTCCCGACAATTCCAGCCATCTTTCGCCGTCGCATTTGTGGTCGCAAATCCGCGAACGAGTCGGTTCGGCGAAAATCTCCGCGCCGCCGCCCGGACACGAATCCATTCCCGCCGCTTTCAGTTTTTCGATCACTTCTTCATCCGACATTTTGTAAAACCGTGCAAAGAAATCGAGTTCAACCATCGTCAAAGCCTTCAAATGCAGACACGGAAATTCGCGCTTCAACGAAGAAAACAAATCGGTGTAATACTCAAACGGCAATTTCGAGTTCAAACCGCCGACAATATGCAGTTCCGTCGCGCCTTCCGCCACCGCATTTCTGGCAATCTCGATGCCTTCGTCAATCGAATGCGTGTAAGCATCATCTTGTCTGGCGCGTCTGTAGAAACCGCAAAATTTGCAGTCCGCGACGCAAATATTCGTGTGATTAAAATGCCGGTTGACATTGTAATAAGTCGTCCGCCCGTGTTTGGCACGCCGCACAAAATCCGCCAATTTCCCAAGCGCATTCAAATCGCCGGTTTTATATAATTCAACACCTTCATGAAAGGTCAAACGCTCATTAGCTTCAACCTTCGCGGCGATTTTATTTAAGTTTGTATCAAATGAAAATTTCATAACTTTATTGTGTTATTTTATCAAAAATTCAGCTTACTAACCATGAATGAATGATTTCTAATAAATTAGATTTGTTATCATATTTTTAGTTGCTATAATCACGCAGAAAGTAGTTCATAATTATTTTTTTTCTGAACCCTTCCAAATTGGAAAACTTGTTGCTTATAACCTAGAATAAAAGGTTGAGATACTAAAAATCACAAACTCAAACAATGAGAGCAGAAGTAAATGTCAGTGCAAATATACTTACTTGGGCGATAACTCGCGCAGGACATGACTTGTCTGAATTTGCTTCCAAAGTTCCCAATATTGAGGAATGGATTAATGGGACAAAAAAACCTACTGTTAAACAGTTAGAGAATTTTTCCAAAAAAGTTCATTTACCTTTTGGATATCTTTTTTTATCTGAACCGCTAAAAGAAAATTTACCAATTCCTCTTTTTAGAACCAACTCTAATCAAACAAACCAAGTCAGCATCAATGTTTATGACACCATTTTGTTGATGCAACAAAGACAAGATTGGCTGAGAGATTACTTAAAGGATAACGATTTTGAAGAATTACCATTTGTCGGGAAATTCAGACAAAGCCAAAATGTACAGGAAATTGTTGCTGACATCAGAAAAACACTAGGATTAAAAGAAAATTGGGCAAGCAAATTTAAAACTTGGGAAGAATCTCTTAATCATCTTACGCAGCAAATTGAAGATGTGGAATTATTATAGTATTCAATGGCGTTGTTGAAAATAACACTTCTCGACCAATAAAAGTCGAAGAGTGTCGGGGTTTTGTTTTAGTTGATGAAATCGCTCCTTTTATGTTCATCAACAACTCTGATGGTAAAGCGGCGCAAATGTTTACTATTTCCCACGAATTAGCCCACATTTGGACAGGACACAGCGCGGGTTTTGATTTCAGAGAATTATTACCTGCAAATGATCCTGTTGAGTTACTTTGTGACAAAGTTGCCGCAGAATTCTTATACGCTTTTCAATTAGAAATTATGCAATAATAACAAGATGAATAAAGCGGTGCCAAAAATTAAAGAAACCAAAGAAGAAATTCGAGAGATGCTCAAAAGTGAACATCATGTTAAACGGCAAAACAGGCTACAGGCA
>JBBSIE010000012.1:0-58655 GCA_038232235.1 Pyrinomonadales bacterium
GCTGATTTGGAAAGCAAAACCGATTTAAATGATAGAGGGAAAATTGTTAAAATCGCCGCGCATTCCGACATTGAATTGATCGGCGAACCTGACGCGCTTTTTGTCAAATTGAACGGCGAAGATGTAACGGCGAAAATCCGCACTAACGAAATCGGGCAAGCGGCTTCGATTGTTTCGACTATTTCGGAAGTGCGAAAAATTCTCGTCGAAAAGCAAAGAAATCTTGGAAACATCGCGCGGCGCGGCGCGGTTCTCGACGGGCGCGACATCGGAACGGTTGTTTTTCCGAACGCCGACATCAAGTTTTTTTTAACGGCAAAACCCGAAGCGCGGGCGCGAAGACGTTTTGAAGAAGATTCAGCAAAAAATCGCGCCGTTAGTTTTGAACAGACATTCGCCGAAATCAAGGAACGCGACGAACGCGATGTTTCCCGCGCTGATTCGCCTTTAATGATTGCCGAAGATGCCGTCGTCATTGACACGAGCGAACTTGATTTGCGCGAAGTTTTTGAACAAATGATGCGCGTCGTGCGTGAAAAGCAAAATGAAACTGCTTAAATTTTCATTCAAAAATGAAGCCGCTTGGATTTTAATTTTCTCGCTTTTGCCAATAATTTTCGGTTTATTTGTTTTTTTATTCGTAAAATTTTTTGGTTAAGTTTGACTATAAATCAAACAATCGTTACCATTTCTATTCGTTCTTTTTGCGCTCCCGTAGCTCAGTTGGATAGAGCAACAGCCTTCTAAGCTGTGGGTCGCACGTTCGAGTCGTGCCGGGGGCATTTCAATTTTGGATTTTGGATTTGGGATTTTGAATTGTATAATTTGTTACGATTTACGATTTATGAGAAAATCTGCATTCCCAAATCGTTTATGGCGGCTATAGTTCAGTTGGTTAGAACGCCTGATTGTGGTTCAGGAGGTCGAGGATTCAAGTTCCTCTAGCCGCCCCATAAAATTTCTCACAAAATTTTCCGAACTTTTTTTAGATTTCCCGCATCAAAGCCCGAAATTCATCTAATTTTTTGCATCTTTAATCAGTAAGACAAACTTTTTTAGAGGAAATTACCTTATGAAATCCGTTGTAAAAATCGTATCCGGTTTCGGTTGTCTGCTTTTTATTCTGCTGGCGGCGAATTTTGTATTTGCTCAAAAATCTTCGGCGAACAACTATGTCGAAGGCGAACTTCTCGTTAAATATAAAAACGGAACTGCTTCCGCCGCCGCTTTTGAAATGAATAATCAAATCGGTGCGAATGTCCTTGAGGAATTTCCTGAACTCGGTTGGCAGCGCGTCAAGATTCCCGCTAATTTGAGTTTTGACAAGGCTTTGTCGCTTTATAAATCAAACCGGGAAGTCGAATATGTGCAGCCGAATTTTTATTATCACCTTTTGAATACGCCGAACGATTCGCAATTCGGCACGTTGTACGGAATGCAGAAAATTTCCGCGCCGCTCGCGTGGGATTTGACGACGGGAAGTTCAGCAGTTGTCGTTGCCGATATTGACACGGGTTTGAAATATACGCACGAAGACCTCGCGGCGAATGCGTGGCGTAATCCGGGTGAGATTCCGAATAACGGAATTGACGACGACGGCAACGGTTTTGTTGACGATTATTACGGTTACGATTTTTTCTACAACGATTCCGACCCGATTGACGACGCGGGCGGACACGGAACGCACACGGCGGGAACAATCGGCGCGGTCGGTAACAATAATTTGGGTGTCGTCGGCGTAAATTGGAACGTCAAAATAATGGCGATAAAAATTTACAGTCCGAACGGCACTGATTCGACTTCGGCGATGCTGGTTAATGCTTACAATTATATTCGGATGATGAAAAATCGCGGCGTGAATATTCGCGTTACGAATAATTCTTACGGCGGATGCAATGAGGCTTGCGGCTTTGATCAGGCGACGAAAGACGCTTTGGACGCGATGAGCAACGCCGGAATCTTGAATGTTTTCGCGGCGGGAAACAGCAATCAAAACAATGATGCCGCGCCGTTTTATCCGGCAAGCTACGCAAGTCCGAATCTTTTGGCAGTTGCCGCGTCGGATTCAAATGACAACAAAGCTGGTTTTTCAAGTTACGGCGCGACGAGCGTTGACGTTGCCGCGCCGGGTGTAGGAGTTTTAAGTACTTATAACAGTTCAAATTCGAGTTATATCACATTCAGCGGAACTTCGATGGCGACTCCGCACACGGCGGGCGCGGCGGCTTTACTTTCCGCCTACAATCCAAATCTTTCGCCGGCTTCGCTGAAGGCGACTTTGATGAATACCGTTGACGTTCTGCCGCAATGGACAGGTTTAGTTAAATCCGGCGGCAGAATAAATGTCGCGCGGGCTTTGCAAAACCAGACGGTTTGTAATTTTAATTTTTCATATAACCCGCAAGTTATTTCAATAAATGGCGGAAGCGGTGTAATAAGCGTTACGGCTCCAACAAATTGTGATTTTTCCGCCGTCAGTCTCTCGCCATGGATCACTATCATTTCGGGAAATCCCGGAAGCGGCAACACGACTGTTCAATTCAGCGTAAATTCAAATAACGGTCAGCCCAGATCAGGAACAATCAAAATTGCCGGACAAGATTTTAGCGTTCCGCAAGCCGGAGCAAATCCTTTGCCATTGCCGTCAAGAAAGGGATATCTGGATTTTGATGGTGACGGGAAAACCGATTATTCGGCAATTCAAAATGTTTCGGGCGGAATGCTCTGGAACAATTTCACAAGTTCCGGCGGTTATTCAACTGTTAATTTTGGATCGTTCGCCGACGATATTCCCGTGCCGAATGATTTCGACGCTGACGGCAGAACAGACATTGCCGTTTGGCGCAACTCGAACGGCACATTTTATGTTTTGCAAAGTTCAGACAATACTTTTACCGGCGTTCAGTTTGGGCAAGCGGGCGACGATCCGAATGTTACGCAGGATTTTGACGGCGATGGCAAAGCCGATTTTGCCGTAACGCGGGCGCAGAACGGAAAACTTGTTTGGTATGTTCTTCGTTCGCGGGACGGATTTAGCGGTTATCAATTTGGCACGGACACAGACAAACCTCTGCGCGGCGATTATGATGGCGACGGCAAAGCCGATTTAGCAGTTTATCGTCCGAACAGCGGTTCGCCCGCCAATACATTTTTTATCCTAAAAAGCTCAGATAATAGCTTAATTGCCAATACTTTCGGCAATTCTGCAACCGATAAAGTCGTTCCCGGCGATTACGACGGCGACGGCAAAACAGACGTTGCTGTTTGGCGGACGACGAATGGCGTTTGGTATTATTTGAAGAGTTCCGACGGAAGTTTCAACGGCTTCCAATTCGGCGCGGATGGAGATTTGCCGACACCGGGCGATTATGACGGCGACGGCAAAACTGATTTTGCCGTTTATCGCCCGAATGCCGCTCAAAACGAAGCGGGCGTTTTCTACGTTCAAAAAAGTACGGCGGGTTTTTCGGCTTTCGGCTGGGGAAATTCTTCCATGAAAATTCCCGCCAATTCGATGCAAAGCCGGTAGCATTTAAAAGTTGCGGCTTCTAATCAAACTTTTTATAAAAATACAGCGTCTAAGACTTGAAAATAAGAAAATACGCTAAATATATCGAGTTAGAAAAATATTGTTTTGCCGGAAGTTCTTGCAATATCCAAGGATTAAATAGTATATTTGACGTTCTTGATAATTTAGTTTTAAACACTCTGATAAAATTTTCTGAAGTAAGGAATTAAAAATAATGAATAACATTTTGATCAAAAGCGGCAAACTTAGTGTGATTTTTGCCTGCGTTTTTCTTTTAATCGGTTCGGCTTTCGCCCAATCGAGTGCGAACAAAGCATTGGATTATGACGGCGACGGCAAAGCTGATTTTTCGGTTATGCGTCCGAGCGACAATATTTGGTATATCAAAAAAACCAATGGAACTTTTACTTATCAACCCTTCGGATCTTTCGTTACCGACAGCCCTGCGCCCGGTGATTTTGACGGCGACGGGAAAGGCGACATTTCGGTATATCGTGATGAAAACGGCACTTGGTATCGCCTGAATAGTTCCGACAACACGTTCACGGGAGTTCAGTTTGGTATATCTGGTGATGAACCTGTCGCCAGAGATTACGACGGCGACGGCAAAACTGATATAGCTGTGGCTCGCCGCACCAACGGATCATTAATCTGGTATGTGCTTGGAAGCACGCGCGGATTCTTTGCCGCCCAATTCGGCACCGACAATGATTTTACCGCACCGGGCGATTATGACGGCGACGGTAAATTCGATTTCGCCGTTCAGCGTCCCGGAACTTTACCAAACGATCCGGCGACCTTTTATATTCTTCAATCCCGTGACGGTTTTACCGCTGTTCAATTCGGTGTCAGTAACGATTTAGTTGTGCCGGGCGATTACGATGGCGACGGTAAAACCGACATCGCCGTAGCTCGTGAGGGCGCAACCATAAATTCTCCTATTAACTGGTATGTTCGCAGCAGCAGAAATGGCAGTCTGATCTCCGCGTCATTCGGCTTGACCGGAGTTGATTTGCTGACGCAAGCCGATTATGACGGTGACGGTAAAACTGACATTTCAGTTTGGCGCGATACGAACGGAGTTTATTATGCTCTGAAAAGCACCGACGGTTCACTGTTAGCCGTTCAATGGGGTTCGGCGAACGATCTTCCGATTGCTAGTCTTTATACTTATTAATTTCGTTGACCAAAATTGAGCGGTCAACATTTTACGTTCAGCGTAATTGGTAATTCAGCCAATAAAAGCCTGAGTTTTGGTATTAATCCAAAATTTTCGTTTTATTGGCTGAATTACTTTAAAGGCGTTAATTGTATTAGAATTTTCAATATGAATCCGCGACTTCTTTACACAATTGCTTTGTGAATTTGCTGCCTGCTTTTTAGATTTTGATGATAAATCTTTCCGCGATAATCGAAAAAAGTTTTCCGAACAAAAAAATCGTCATCATCGGTGATTTGGTTGCCGATCAATTTCTGCACGGTACAATCAGCCGCGTATCGCGCGAAGCTCCCGTTTTGATTTTGCGCCACGACGAAACCGAAACATTGGCGGGCGGTGCGGCAAACGCGGCTGTCAATGTCGCGTCGCTCGGCGGACGTGCCGTGTTGGTCGGCGTTGTCGGAAAAGATGCAAACGGTCGGGCTTTGCTTAATAGATTGTGCGGCGAACAAGTGAATTGCGATTTTGTTTCGGTTTCCGACGATGTTCAGACGACGACAAAAGTGCGCGTTTTAGCCGGACAACATTACGCGCCGCGCCAGCAAGTTATTCGCATTGATTATGAAGATAAGAAAACGATTAACCGCAAACTGCGTGATAAATTAAAAAAAAATCTTCTTGCATCTGCCGAAGAAGCGAACGCAATTATTATTTCCGATTACAACTATGGCGTGGCAAACGATGAAATCGCCGACATCGCCCGCCAAATTGCCGCCGAGAAACAGATTCCGCTGTTGGTAGATTCGCGCTTCAGTCTGAAAAATTTTCCGAATGCAACGACCGCTACGCCGAATCAGGATGAAGTCGAACAAATTTTAGGCAAAGATTTTACCGAACAAGATTGCGTTAAACTCTGCGAAAATCTCGGTTATCAATCGCTGCTTATCACACGCGGCAACAAAGGAATAACTTTAATCGAACGGGGAAAACAAACTGTGAGGATTGAAGCCGTCGGCGCAAAAGAACCGATTGACGTAACCGGCGCGGGCGATACGGTGATCGCCGCTTACGCTCTCGGCTTGGCTTCCGGCTTGAGCTTTACGGACGCGGCAAATCTCGCAAATCACGCCGGCGGAATTGTCGTGATGAAAAAAGGAACGGCTTCCGTCAGTTTAACCGAATTGCTTAAATCTTTGAAGAAAAACACAAAAGCCGGACACAAAGCAAATACGTTATGAGCGAATCAAATTTCTTTGCACCAATTTTAGATCGCACGCGCCTTACGGCAAAAGTTGCGGTTGAACGAAAAAACGGCGCGAGAATCGTTCTTGCCAACGGATGTTTTGATCTTTTTCACGCCGGACACATTCGTTATCTGGCAGGCGCAAAAGAGTTTGGCGATTGTCTGATTGTCGGCATTAATTCCGATGAACAAGTCCGCCGCTTAAAAGGCGAAAATCGTCCGTTAATTTCTGAACAAGAACGCGCCGAAATTATTTCCGCGCTGAGATTTGTTGATCTTGTAACGATTTTTAATGAGCCGACGGTTGAAGAATTGATTCGCGCCATTCGCCCTGATTTTCACGCTAAAGGCACGGATTACACAACCGAAACTGTGCCGGAACGCCGAATTGTCGCCGAATGCGGCGGAAAAGTTGTAATTGTCGGCGATCCTAAAAATCATTCTTCAACAAACTTAATTGAAAAAGCGGGAAATTATCACCTGAGTAGTCTATAAGTTAACTTTTCGGATTTTTGGGAAAAATCTCGGAAGTGTTTTGATTCACGCTTTAGCGTATCTGTCCGCCAGCGAGGCGTGCCGGAAAGCAAACTGCAGTTTGAACCCAAAACACATTAATTTTAAGATTGAAAAAATTATTTTTTTTTGGTATAAACTATTGTCGTTCTCTCAATGGCAAAGTTTCTGTTTGGCATATTTCTGCAGCCGCGAAGTTTTAAGCAGCATTTGTAAAAATAAAAGATTAGAAGAAGTCATTATTTAATGATTTATTTTAGATAAAGCTCAACTCTGAGCCGTCAATAATCTAAAACAAGGCTGAAACTTTACAGAACAATCTTTGTAGTAACCAAAATATAAAAATTATTAGCGCGGATTATTATGAAAAATAAAGATTTGAATATAAATAAAAAAAGTGAAAATGAAAATGTTCCTTCCGAAAGACGCAAGTTTCTGAGTCGTTTGGGAAAAGCCGCCGTCGCCGGTGCCGCCGTCGGAGCTATCGGCGTTAAGCCTTTTATCGGTGGTAAATCATCGGAAGTCGCGGCGCAGAAAAACATAAATGTTAAATCGAGAAGAGCGTTGAAATGTTATCAACTTCGCGTTGATGCCGCTCAGAAACATTTTGATTCTTTCACCAATGAATATCACGTCAATAATAATGACGAGTATTTATATGAAAACAAAATAGCAAATTTTACAAAAGGTCTGCCGCATAATTCCAACGGCGAAGTCAGTTTATCCGCTTACAATTCGTTATTGAGAGCATTAAGAGGAACGCCTGCCGATTTTGAGCAAATTCAGATGGGCGGAAACCGCCGCCTGATAAATCCGCAATCCGGTATGGCGTTTGATATGGAAGGTAATGATTCGCAGAGTTTTTATCTTCCGCCCGCGCCTGCTTTTGCCAGCCGTGAAACCGCCGCAGAAATTGCCGAAAATTACTGGATGGCACTTTTGCGCGATGTTCCCGTTGAAGAATATTCGAGTAATCCGATTGCTCAAGCCGCCGCCGCCGATTTAAATATTTTCGCCAGCAATTTTAAAGGCGCGAAAAACAGCGGCGGACAAGTTTCGCCGAATTTATTATTTCGCGGTTTAACGGCGGGCGATAAAACAGGTCCGCATCATTCACAATTTTTTTATCAGGAATGCTATCTAGGAGTGTGTGAAGTCAGTCAGCGGATCAAAACTATTCTCAGTCCTGCCGACGGCGGACAAGATTTTATGACGGATTTCAATACGTGGCTGGCGGTGCAGAACGGAGTTTCGCAAGGACAGTGTCTTTACGATCCGATTCCGCGCTACGTGCGTAACGGGCGCGACATCGGGCAATGGGTTCATACGGACGTTGTATTTCAAGCCTATTTTCAAGCCTTTTTGATTTTATGTCATACCTTAAACGCGCCGTTTGACAGAGGAAATCCGTATCGTAATTCGACTACTCAAGAAGGTTTCGGAACTTTCGGCGCACCGCACGCCGCCGTGATGATGACCGAAGTGGCAACCCGCGCATTAAAAGCCGTCTGGTTTCAAAAGTGGTATGTTCATCGCCGCCTGCGACCTGAAGTTTTTGCCGGGCGCGTTCATCAAACGCTTTACGACAATGCAAATTATCCGGTGCATTCTGAAATCTTAAATTCCGTCGGCAGTTCAGCGCGGCTGGGCGGATATTTATCGGCGGGCAACGCACTTTTACCGATGGCATTTCCCGAAGGTTCACCGACACACCCGTCTTACGGCGCGGGACACGCCACGGTTGCGGGTGCCTGCGCGACAGTGTTAAAAGCATTTTTTGACGAATCAACCGTCATTCAAAATCCGCTCGTGCCGGATTCAACAGGAACGACTTTGCATCCATATAGCGGTTCGGAAACTTTAACCGTCGGCGGCGAACTGAACAAATTGGCATCAAATATCGCTCTGGCAAGAAATGTCAGCGGAGTTCACTGGCGTTCGGACGCGACGGAATCTCTCAAACTCGGCGAAGAGCTTGCCATCAGCATTTTGCGCGATCAAGCCGGTTGTTATAACGAACAGTTCGATGGTTTCAGTCTGACAAAATTTGACGGCACAACCGTTACCGTTTAAATTTACCGATAACTCAAAAATCAGTCTGCGTAAAAAAGTCAGAGCAAATGAGAAATCAATCACCTCCTTTGCTCTGACTTTTTATTATTTTAAAATATAAAAACTTTTCGTAACTGCTGAAATTTACTATAATCGAAAAATTATTTTATTTTTTATCTTCCTTCGGTGTCGTGTAAAAAGGGCGATGCTGGACTTCAAATTGTTTGTCGTCATAAACACCGTCGCCATTTACATCAACTTTGACATCGAGTTTATATTTTTTGCCCGGTTCACGCTTTTCGCCCGCATCATAAGCGATGCTGTACTGGTTTCTCAATAAAGCATTAATGGATTGCAGATAACCCGGCAACTCTCCTTCAAATGTCATCGGATAATGCTTTCCGCCGGATTCTTTGGCAAAGGTGTTCATCGCGTTTTGCGCCTGTAAAAAAGTTAATCTGCCGGGCATCCCATCAATGCCGTCGGTGGCGGGAAGACGGCTTTCGTATTTTTTGTAAAATAGATTTCCGGTGCTGATAATATAAATCGGAATTCCGGCATTTTGAATGATTTTTCTCACTTCGTCATAATTCGTTTTGCTGAAAGTATCAATACCGGAAGCGACCAGAATTATAGCGCGGCGTTTTGCCTGAACATTAACCATTCCGCCGTATTGAGCGGTTGATTCTTTGGAATCTTCTAAAACTACCGAATCACCTTTGCCGCCGACCAGCGCAAACTTGATAGCATCAAATAAATTATTTTCCCGAAAAGCCGGACTGTTGCGAAGCAGAATATCAACGGTTTGACGCAGACGGTTCGGATCGTTTGTAAAATCCGTAATCGGAGTCGGGCGCATATCGAACGCGATAACCGAAGCATAATCATCCGGGGCTTTGATAAATTTGGAAAGAAAGTAAGCGACCGGACGAACGACTTCGAGTTTTCCCGAACTAAATCCGCCGTCATAGCCGAAAAGTTCCGACCATTTGCTGTATTCGACAACTAATGTAACGGTTATTGGAGCTTCCGGTGTAGCGAAATTTGTTATGTCCTGCTTCACTCCGTTTTCAAAGACGGCAAAATTTTCTTTTTTCAAGCCGGTAATTATTTGTCCGGTTTTTTTGTTATAGACAACCGCGTCAACATTAACGACATTGGTTTTGATTTCTATAACTTCGTCGCTGACGACGGCATTTTTTTCTTCTTCTTTTTGCCGTTGAAGTTCTTGTTCTTTTTTGAGTTCTTCTTCGGTTTTGGGAACGGGACGCTGATTTTTTTTCTGATTACCCGGAGAAACATCAGGCTTTTGCGGACGCGACTGCGCTAAGGAATTGTAATTAAATGTCAGGAAAAGCGCGACGGCTAGAGCTAACAGATTCGGAAAACGAAACGACGAAACGGTTTTCATAAATTTTGCCTCATAAAAAATAAAAAATCTTTTTCCTTTAGATACCGATTCTCTGCTTTTAGTTGGAAGAAATCAAGTAAAAAGTAAAAAGGCAAAAGTAAAAAGTAAAGAAATTCGTCCTCACTTTTTACTTTCGCCTTTTTGCTTTTTTACTTTCCGATTTCAGGAAAAATTTCGACTTTCACGTCGAACGCGCCGGTGTTATCGTCGAGTTTCCCTTCATTAACGCCTAAAAACAACGCGCCGTCGCGTGAGGCGACAAATTCAATCGAATCGCCTACGTAAATAAAATCATTGTTATCGTCGCCAATTACCGCGATTAACCCGCCGGTTGGTTTATTTTTCATTAACTTGTTAGTGTCGGGAAGACCGGGCGTTCCGCCGGGAGTTGCAGAACGCCCGCTGCCCAGAGAAACGATGCCGCTGCCCGTAATTTTAATTCTCTGACCCTGCTGCACAACCCAACCGGAATTTGTCCAGCCGTTTGAAGTATTGTCCGCCGAAACTTTGACGTTAATCGTAATCGGTTTTGGCGCAACCTGCGATGTACTCGGCGGAGTTGAATCTATCGGCGGAGTTGAAATTGTCGTGTTCGTTTTCGGGGAAGAAGTTTGCGGATTGGTATTTTTGCCGGTTTGCCCGACCGTGATTATCGTATTGTTTTCGTTATTTGAAGTGTCAGTAGGAATTTTGCCGGATACTTTAACATTGTCAGTCGGTATCGCGCCGGAATCAAAGGCGATTGATTCAACTTCGTCGGCAGAATAAACCATTTGCCGCTGGCGCGTGCCGTCGTCAAACACTACGGTAAATCTGCCGCCGTCAAAACTGACGATTTTACCTTTGATTATTCTTCCGTCCTTCATCCGAATCGTATCGGCGAAAGCTAAAACCGACAAAGACAATATTAAAATTGTTATTAAAAAAAACTTAAAAAATTTGGATATAAAAAGCATATTTCCTCCACAAACTTATTGATATTTAAGGATTTTCGACAATTAAACTTTGATTCTGCATAAAATTTTTTTTAGCAAAGAACCATTTTCGAGAAAGCGACAGCCGCATTTATAGATGCGTGACCAAAATAAAAAGATTGCAGAAATTTGCAAGAAAATCTATACGAAACGAATTATACACAAATTTTCTAAAGTTGTGTATTAACTTCTTGTATTTAAAGCCCGGACAAATTTAACTTTAGGAACAATGAAACTTATAATATTTTTTGAGAAGTGTTTCAAATTTCGTACCGAGTTGAAAAAAGGATGTAAAAGAGTTATCCAAGCAAGCCGGACGGCATAAAAGTTGAAACACTTTTCAAAAAATAAAAAAATTTTCTATAAATCACTCGGAATTTTTATCAAGAAAAACTTCGGGAAATTCCTTCGCAAATTGTTCGGGCGATCTCGAATCAATTTCGCCGCGCAGAGGTTTTGTGCCGACGTTTGCTTTGAAATTTCCGTTGTCGTCATATAAACGGCGATATTGGGCGGAGTTTCTGATGATGCCCTGAACGTAGCCTTTTGTTTCTCTGAACGGGATTTCTTCGACGAATTCGTCCATTTCCGGCGGCAGCGTTTTTTGCCATTGGACGACGCGACCAGGACCGGCGTTGTAGGCGACGGCGACGAATTCTGTGCGGAGATATTTGTTGTATTGGTCGCGGATATATGCCGTGCCGAGTTCGATGTTGATCGCCGGTTGAAAAAGCGTTTCGGCGTAAATTTCCGTAGTGCTTGAGTTGTATTTTTTCGCCATCGCGCGGGCGGTCGGAATCAATAATTGCATCAAGCCGTAAGCGTTCGCGCCGGATTTCGCGCGCGGGTCGAAAATCGTTTCCTGACGAATAAAACCGGCAACTTGATACGGGTCGAGCGCGCGCTGTTTTGACCAGTATTTGATGTCGTTCCAGTTCGTCAGCGGATAAAAAATGTCCCATTCTTCGCGTCCCATCTCTTCGGGAAACATCTGTGCGTAATCCGGGTAGCTTTTCGCCAGCGACAACAGCGCGTTGACCTGATCGCCTTTCAAACGATAATGTTTCGCCAGCGCGAGATTTATTTTCGGGCTGTTATTGGCGGTTTTCTTGGCTTCTTTGAGTTCGTCAATCGCCCAGTCGAAAAGTCCGACGGTGCTTAATTCTTCGGCATTTTCGGCTCTTTCGAGTTCCTTCGATGTCGCTGTTTCCGGCGCGACCGTAATAATTTTCAAATTGGCGACGGCTTTCGGAATCAGCGAACCGGCAGGAAATTGCGGAATTGATTGACATTTTCCCTGCCCGCGCATCGTCGTCAAACGTCCAAGCGCGAGATAGCCGTACCAATTCGCGCCGTAACGATAATTTGTCGCGTCGTAAAGCGCACAGGCTTCGTTAATTTTCCCGACACGTTCAGAATCACGCGCTGCCCAGTAACCGGCTTTGCCGCGATTCGTCGTGTCTTCGCCAACGTAACGCGCCAGATGTTCGGTCAGCATTTGCGAAGAAACGGGGAAATTATTATTTTCGTGTTCCGCCCACGCAAGTTCAAACTGCGCTCCGGCGACATCAATCGCGTTCGGATAAGCGGCAATCGCCGATTTCAGCAGAAAAGATTCGTCCGCGCTGTTTCGCGCGTCGCCCGCCGCTGTTCCGACGACGACCATCGCTTTTGGTGTCCAATCGCTTTTCGGAAACTTTTCGCGCATATCGTTGATAATCTGCTTCGCGTCCGACCATTGTTTCGCTCTGGCAAAAGCGTTGGCGAGTTCGTAAAAAGCCGGCTCTTTTTCGTCTGCCGACATCGGAATTAAATTAAAAGCAAGCTGCGCTTCGGACGGTTTGCGAAGATTTGAATAAGCAATTAATCGTTTAAGATTGATTTGCGGAGTGCTTGTATTCGGAAAATTCGTCAGCAAATCGGTGTAAGATTTAACGGCTTCCGTGTAATTTTTCGCGGCGTAGAGTTTTTCGGCGCGAACGGTAATTTCTTCCGCCGTCAGCGCGTCCAGCGGCTGATTTAAAAACTTTAATTTCGCTTCGGCATCTTTGGCGGCATTCGTTCCCGCGCCGTAGAAATATGTTTGGCGATAAAATTTAACTGCCTGCGTTTCATCATTCTGAGCTTCGTAAGATTTCGCCGTCAACAAAAGCGCGTCCGCATCGTGTTTATCATTCAAGGTTTGCAGAAATGCAGGAATTTTCGCGGTTTGTCCGATCTGCGCCGCGCTGTCCGCCCGGAGCAGATATGCTTCGCGGGTTCGCAGTGAAGAAGGAAATGTTTTGATTAAATCTTCAAAAACCATCATCGCTTCCATCTGTTTTCCGGATTGCTGCAAAGCCTTCCCGCGCAGCCACAATGCGTAATCGCCGACCGACGTTTTTTCGCGGAAAATATTTGAATTCAAAATTTCCGCCGCGCCGTTGTAATCCTTGTTTTCAAAGTGAATACGCGCCCGCAAAAGTTTTGCCAACGCGCCCGTGCGTAAATTTGGAAAGGTCGCTTCGATTTTCAGCACGACATCTTCGGGCGGAAGTTTTCCGTCCTTGGTCATTTGCCGCAAAACTTCCAGCATTTTTTCTTCCGACTGCTGCGGCGTGATTGCCGAACAACTCGTCGTCAACGGTACGAGCAGAAATCCCGCGACTAAAATAAAAAGTGTCAACATCGAATTTTTATAAAATGGCATTTTTGTAATTATTACTCCCGAATTTTTTGATGCGAAATGGTTGATATGATTTGTCTTGACTAAATGTAAAACTCTTTCAAAAGAGGCGAATATAACTTATAATAACAAAGAAATTTTGTTTTTTGGAGATTCGCAATGAAAAATTTTATTCCCGCATTTGTTTTGGTTCTTTTCTTCGCTCAGACAAATTCATCTCAAACTTTAACGCCGACTCCGACACCAAAACCGTCGGACGGCGAAGATGTCGTTAAAATTTCTACCGCTTTGGTTCAGGTTGACGTAACCGTAACGGACAATAAAGGTAAAATTGTCAGGGATTTAAAACCCGAAGATTTCGAGATTTACGAAAACGGCGAAAAACAGAAAATTACGAATTTTACTTTTATTTCCGCCGATTCCGAATCAAATCAGCCAACGGAAAAACCGGACAAAAACGATAAATCAGCAATTCCAATTCCCGAAACGCCCGTCAGACCGGAACAAGTCAAACGAACAATCGCGCTCGTCGTTGATGATCTAACTCTTTCATTTGAAAGCACTTATTATGTGCGCCGCGCGTTGAAAAAGTTTGTTGACGAACAAATGCAAGCCGGAGATTTGGTGGCGATCATTCGCACGGGCGGCGGCATCGGCGCGTTGCAGCAATTTACTTCGGATAAACGTCAACTTTACGCCGCGATTGAAAAGGTGCGCTGGAATTCCATCGGTAACGGCGGCATCGGTGCATTTGCCGCGATTGAAGCGACTCCGCTCGAACAAGCAAAAGCGAACGGCTCACAAATCAGCGAGGAACAACTCAAAGCGGAAAAGGATTCTATCAGAAGCGCGAATGATTTCAGAGAAGACATTTTCGCCACGGGAACGCTCGGCGCGATCAATTATATCGTGCGCGGAATGAAGGATTTGCCCGGACGCAAATCGATTATGCTGCTGTCGGACGGTTTTCAGCTTTTTACGCACGATAAAGACGGTTTTAACGATTCGAGCCGCGTTCTGCAATCTTTGCGGCAGTTGGTTGATCTGGCAAATCGCGCGTCGGTGGTCATTTACACAATGGACGCGCGGGGTTTGCAGACGCTCGGATTTTCGGCGGCGGATAATACGTCGAGCCTTTCCGCGCAAGCCATCGAAGAACGTCTTTCGGATCGCCGCGATAAACTTTTTAATACGCAGGAAGGCTTGGTTTATCTGGCAAAACAGACGGGCGGATTTCCGATTATCAATAACAACGATTTAAGCGGCGGCATCCGCAAAATACTCGACAATCAAAGTTATTATCTGATCGGTTACGAGCCGGATGCCGAAACATTCGACCCGAAAACACGGCGTTTTAATAAAATAGAAGTCAAAGTCAACCGAAAAAACACGGACGTTCGCTACCGAAGCGGATTTTTCGGCGTGAGTGATGAACAGATAAAAAAACCGGCAAATCAAACACCGTTTCAACAAATTATGACCGCGCTGACTTCACCATTTGCCGTCAATGATATTTCTCTGCATTTGAATACGCTGTTCGGCAACAACGACAAACAAGGTTCGTTTGTTCGTTCTCTGCTTTATGTCAACGCGAAGGATTTGAAATTTTCCGACGAAGCCGACGGCACGAAAAAAGCGGTTTTTGACGTTTTGGCGATGAATTTCGGCGATAACGGAGTTGTCGCCGATCAAATCAGTCAAACTTACACGGTCAATCTGAAAAAAGATAATTATCAAAAATTTATTGATGAAGGATTCGTTTATTATTTCACTTTTGCGATTAAAAAACCGGGCGCGTATCAGATGCGCGTCGCCATCCGCGATCACGCGACGGAAAAAGTCGGTTCGGCAAGCCAATTTATCGAAGTTCCGAATCTCAAAAAAAATCGTCTGACGCTTTCCGGCGTTGTTCTGGAAAATCTGTCTTTTAATCAATGGGATAATCAACAGCAAACGAGTCAATCAAAAGCCGTCGTTGACAAAAATGAAAAACAGCCTGATAAGATGACCGACACTGCATTGCGAACTTATAAACGCGGCACGGTTTTGCGCTACGGTTTTGAAATCTACAATGCCAAATCCGCCGCCCAAAATTTGCAGATTCAGACGAGAATTTTCCGCGACGGGAAAGTTATTTTTGAAAGCAAACCGAAACCGCCGGACGCTTTGGGACAAACCAATTCGCAAAGTATAAACGCTACGGGAGCAATAAGTTTAGGAACTGAAATGCCGCCCGGCGATTACATTCTGCAAATAATTATTACCGATCCGGCGGCAAAAGAAAAAAACAACACCGCCGCGCAATTTGTGCAGTTCGAGATTATTCCGTAAACTCAAAACTTTTTAAAATGTTATTACGCATCACGGAAATTTTTCTCTCGATCCAAGGCGAATCAACACACGCCGGACGACCTTGCGCGTTCGTGCGTTTGACCGGCTGTCCGATGCGCTGCGTCTGGTGCGACAGCGAATACACTTTTACGGGCGGCGAAAAGTTTGCGTTTGAAGATATTTTCGCCAAATTAAAAGATTTCGGCTGTAATTTAGTCGAAGTTACCGGCGGCGATCCGCTCGCGCAAAAGAACGTATTTCCTTTTATCACGGAACTTTGCGACCAAGGTTACGAAGTTTTAATCGAAACCGGCGGCTTTTTCTCGATTGAAAAAGTTGACGAACGCGCGAAAATTATTTTAGATGTCAAATGTCCGGCTTCGGGCGAAAGTGGGAGAAACCACTGGACAAATTTGGAAAGATTGCGAAAAGATAAAGACGAAGTAAAATTTGTTATTGCAAATTTGGACGATTGGGAATTTGCCAATAAAATTATTGCAAAATACGATTTGGAAAACCGCGCGAAAGAAATTTTAATTTCGCCGATTTTCGGCATCGAAAGTTTACAGGAAATTGCTGAAACCGTCGCTCAAAGCGGTTTGAAAATTCGGCTTAACTTGCAACTTCACAAATATATTTGGGGCGCAGACGTTCACGGAGTTTAAGAAATTTAAATATGCTCAGTCCAAAAATATATGCTGATTATGGAAAAATTGATAAGTATAGAAGATTAGTATTGGTGTGTTACGGAACACAAAAAGACTTAGATAAGCATAATATTGAATTAAAAAGAGGTTTAAAACTTACTTTTTATATGGACAGTGATATTGATGAATTTGGAAATCCTGATGATTTATTAGTGGATGGTTTTGTTGATTACGACGAAGAAAATCAGCGATGGGTAGGAATTATTGATGAATCAACTTTTCGACACGAATCAAATCTGAGATTAGCAGTTGTTCTCATTTCCGGCGGAATGGATTCGTGCGTAACCGCCGCAATTGCGTGTGAAGAAAGCGACAAAATCGCATTTCTGCATATTTCCTACGGACAATTGACGGAAAAGCGCGAACGACAAGCGTTTAACGACATCGCAGATTTTTACAATGTCGAAAAACGGCTCGATGTTTCGATTGAATATCTGGCGAAAATCGGCGGCTCTTCTTTGACCGATAAAAATATCGAAGTTTCGGAAGCGAATTTGGAAAGCAAAGAAATTCCGACGAGTTATGTGCCGTTTCGCAACGCAAATATGCTTTCGATTGCGACGAGTTGGGCGGAAGTTTTGGGTGCAAATGCGATTTACATCGGCGCAGTCGCCGAAGATTCGAGCGGTTATCCTGATTGTCGTCCCGAATTTTACGCGGCGTTTGAAAAGACAATCGAAACGGGAACAAAACCGGAAACAAATATCAAAATAAAAACGCCGATTATCGAATTATCAAAAGCGGAAATCGTCAAAAAGGGAATCGAATTAAACGCGCCGCTGCAACTTTCGTGGTCGTGTTATCGAAACGAAGATTTAGCGTGCGGCACGTGCGATTCGTGTGCTTTGCGTTTGCGCGGGTTCAAAATCGCGGGTGAAGCTGATCCGATTTCCTACATCGGATAATCCAAGTTTATATTTGTTGTTTCGCCCGCTTTAACCGTAATTCTCGGCGCGTCTTTGGTGAGTTCTTTAAACCAGTTCTCAAGATCGGCTTCGGTTTTCGGTCGGTTCGCATCCGTTCCGATGATGGCAAAATATTCGCCCGGCGCGGCGTTTAATTCAAATTCGCCGTTCGGTTTCGGCACTGACTCGCCGCCAATCGAACGAATCGCCAACAGCGGCGATTTTCCGGTCGGAAGTAGAACGACGGCATTGCGTCCTCCATTTTTGTAGTTATTGATTTTTCCTTTGACGATGCCGAAATCGCTGCTTAAAACTACCTGCACACCTTCAATATTTTCCCCGTCTTTAATCTCGACCGGATTGTTTTTTACGTCTTTGTTTCCCAAAGTTATTGATTTGACGAAGTATTTACCGTTTGGCAAACCCGTCAAATAAAATTTACCGGCGGGAAGTTTTTCGATGCGAAATTTATTATTCGGCTTTTGCGCCTGATTTTCTTTGTTGTTTTGATTGTTCAACGAAGCTGATGAACTTATTTTATTTTCCACATCGAATGCTCCGAGAAAAACATAATCGGGCAGCGGTTTGTCATTTTCAACCGTAATCGTGCCGGAAATTGTCGCCTGCGTTGAAAGTTCAAATGAAACATTGGTCAAATTATCATTATCAATCTCGATTTCTTTGGTGTTCGGCGCGTATTTCGGCTGATTGTCGGTAGCTTTCGGTTGATTGTCGTAATTTTCACTGACATCATTCGATGCGGCAGTAACGCGATATTTTCCGGCAGGCAAATCTATCAGCGTCCAATTTCCCTGCGTGTCGGTTGCGGTTTGCCTCGCCTGATTATTGCCGAAATTCATAATTGCGCCGTCATTGATTTTCTGAAATGACACACGCAAATTTTTCAGCGGAAGATTATTATTTTTCGCCACGACCGTGCCGGAAATCTTAAAAAGACGGTGGTCGGGAACGGTGATATTAGTGTCCACTTGTTCTTGTTCAGGAATAATGTTAATCGTTCGCGCCTCTTTCACATCGGCGACGTTCGGATAAAATGTTTTCAGTTCCGAATCAGTATTGAAAGGACTGATATTGCTATTTGTCGTTCCGCTGCCCGAATCGTTTTGAACGGACGGTTCGATCACGAATATGACATATTCATTAGCCGGAAGCGCGGTAAAACGGTAAAAACCGCGATCATCGGTGATCGAAGAATTAAAACTGTTACGGTCGCTGCTTTGAGGTGTGTATCTCGAATCTCTTTTTATTAAAATTTGCATTCTTGCGCCAATTACCGGCTCGCCGTCGGCGTATAAAACTCGTCCGCTGATCGCGCCGCCGCGCTGAACGCCAATGTTAGTTTGAATTTCGCTTACGCCGTCAATCGTAATTTGCTGAAAATTCGGATTTTCTTCATTGAAACCCGGATTCAAAACACCTTGAACTTTAGCAATCGGCTGATAAATGCCGGATTTTACGCCTTTCATCACAAATTCGCCTGCATCATTTGTCAACACATATTTTTCGTTGCCCCAACTGCGGCTGACTACGGCGATTTTCCCTGTTTTATCATCGGGATTCGGCTCAGCCAGTTCACGAATTTTGTGGAAACCAATCCAGCCGCGCCGCAATGGTTTGCCCGTGTTTTGATAGTAAACGCGCCCGCGAACAACCGAACCTTTCGTGTCGTCTTCCTCCGTTCGATAAGGCTGGGACATCACCTTTGTCGTGCCGATTCCCGTCCCGCTGCCTTCCTGCGCCGGAGCGAAAGAATGACCGAGAAAGAAAACCAATGCCAAAAACGTCAATCGAAAAAATTGTTCACGAACTTCCATTTGAGATTTCCTTTTTATATAGACTTGCAGCTTGGTAATAATATCATAAAATTGCATTATTCAGGGAAAGAAATTTTCTCTCGAACAAACAAAAAAAGCCTCTGCGTTGGGATTCCGCAGAGGCAAAGTTAGATTGGTTTTAAATTGTTAATTTTAATCCGTTCAAAAATTATTTTTTTTGCCCGTCAGAAACATCTCGCGTCCGACGTAATAAAGAATAATTGCGAGAATCCAGAACGGAATCAGTCCGAGCCAATCGGCGTTTGCACCGTCAAAAAACGGATTGCTTGTCGCCGCCCATTCGCCGAAATTTTCCTGCACTTTTTTGAGCGCGGGCGAAAACGCGAAGATCGCCACTAAAATTCCAGCGACCGAACCGCCCGCGACGTAGCCGGAAGCGAGCAAAACGCCGTTTGATTTGTCGGTTTCGGCGATGATTTCTTCTTCCGAAAGATTTTGCCGCGCCAGTTTGCGTTTCAAATATAAATCAACCGCCCAGCGCACCATTCCGCCGACGAAAATCGGCGACGACGCGGAAATCGGCAAGTAAAGTCCGACGGCAAAAGCGAGCGACGGAACGCCGGAAAGTTCCAAAACGACGGCGATCATCGCGCCGATTAAAACCAAACCCCACGGCAATTGCTGGCTCAAAATCCCTTTGATGATATAGCTCATCAAAGTCGCTTTCGGCGCATCGTAGCGTTCGAGTTTTTTGCCGTTTTCGTCTTCTTTAATCACCCCGTTAATTGTCGGGTCAACAAAATAGACGGGTTTGCCTTGCGAGTTGATAAGATATTGTCCGACGATGCCGTTTGCCGGATCGGTGTTGTGCCAGACGCGGTAATTTGTCGGATCGTCGGAGAATTTTCCGCCCGCTTTTTCAGATGTGAAATTCGTACCATTTTTCGATAATTGTTCTTCGCGCACTTGAAATGTCGCGGGAAAAACGTTTGGTTCGATCTGTTTGTAATATTTATTGGAATCGTTTAAAAACAACAAAAGCGGACCTAAAACCAGAGCCGAAGCGAGTGCGCCGACTAAAATTGCAATCTGCTGTTTGCTCGGAGTCGCGCCGACGAGAAAGCCGGTTTTCAAATCCTGCGAAGTCGTGCCGCCGTTTGACGCGGCGATGCAGACGATTCCGCCGACCGACAAAGCCGTTACAAAATAAGGATTCGGCGCAGTCCAGCCGATTGCCAAGAAAACGAGCGACGTAAAAAGTAAAGTCGCCACTGTCATTCCCGAAATCGGATTTGACGACGAACCGACTTCGCCCGTCAAACGCGACGAAACCGTAACGAACAAAAACCCGAAAACGACGATCAAAATCGCGCCGAGCAGATTCATTTTCAACGTCGGAACGATTGTAATGACGGCAATCAGCGCGAGAATTCCGCCGATTACCCATTTCATCGAAATATCACGGTCAACACGCGAATTTCCGTTCAATCCTGTGGTTGAAGAACCGCGCAAATCGCCTAAACCGGATTTCAAACCGTGCCAAATCGTCGGCAGTGAACGCGCCAGACTTATCAAACCGCCCGCGACGACCGCGCCCGCGCCGATATACAGAACATACGCGCTGCGGATTTCGCCGATGCTCATTTGCCCGATTAGTTTCAACGGATCGGAAACGAGTCCGGGCGCGACGGGCGTGGTCAGAGCGTCGCCGAAATACTTTATCATCGGAATAATGACGAGATACGACAACGCGCCGCCGCCGAACATAATCGCCGCGATATATGGTCCGATGATGTAGCCAACACCGAGCAGAACCGGATTATTTTCGAGCGCAATCGAGCCGCCTTTTAAGGTTGCGTCGCTAAATTCTTTTTCAGGTTCGCCTTTGAAAAAGCTGAAAACGTCAATGCACGATTTGTAAATAAAGCCGAGAATAAAGCCGATAGTGATGATTTTTCCACCTTGCAAAGCCGAATCGTCGTCTTTTATGACGGCTTCGGAATGCTCTCTGGCGACTTCGCGCGATTCGGCACTTGCGCCCGCTTTTAAAACTTCGGCGCAGGCTGTTCCTTCCGGGTATTTTAGAAATCCGTGCTGGTCTTTTATTAAAGCGCGGCGCAGCGGAATCATCATTAAAATTCCGAGAAGTCCGCCTAAAACTGCGACCAAAGTTACGCGCCAAAATTCCAAATCGAAACCGAGAATCAAAATCGCCGGCATCGTTACACCGACACCGAAAGCGATAGATTCGCCCGCGCTTCCGGCGGTCTGGACGATGTTATTTTCCAAAATCGTTGCGTCGCGCATCCCAAATTTCGACAGCAAACGAAATAAAGTAATCGAAATAACCGCCACCGGAATCGAAGCCGAAACCGTCAAACCGACTTTCAGCACGAGATAGAGCGACGACGCGCCGAAAATAATTCCCAAAATCGTGCCGACAATCAGCGGAAAAATCGAAAGCTCGCGCATATTCTTTACGCTGTCAGGAATATACGGGCGAAAAACCGCCAGAAAAGGATTATTAGCCATAAATGAAAACTAAAACCTCCGAATTTTTTTTTGAAATACAACGGGGAAAGAATAAATCTTGCGTTAATTTACATTGCATCTTGGAAACAAGCAAGTAAAAGTTGACCGGAGTGCAATCCGCCCCGGCTGCAATGCGTCCGAAGGGCGCAAACGATATGTGTTTATTTGCAGATCGTGGTTATTGAACATTTTTTCGCGCTCTTCGCTTACTGCAAGCGGGGACGTATTGCGCTCCAGTCAATGTGCTTAATTAAAAATGTCTTATTCTCATACGACTGGAAATAATTTATAATTGTGGAAATTTCTAACGGAGTTCCCTAAAATAAATGAATAAAATTATAAACTTTGCGCCTTTGCGTCTTTGCGGGATCATTCTTTTGCTGTCTTTCGCGGTTTTTGCCCAAACAAAAATTCCCGCGCCAAAAGATGTTCTCGGTTTTACGCCCGGCGACGACAAAAAATTGGCGAGTTGGGCGCAGACAGTTGACTATTTCCAAAAACTTGCCAAAGCGTCGAATCGTGTGCAATTTCAGGAAATCGGCAAAACGACGCTCGGCGCACCGTTTGTTTATGCGACGATTTCTTCGCCGGAAAATCTGAAAAATCTTGAAAAATATAAACAAATCAATGACAAATTAGCTGATCCGCGCTTGATAAAATCGAACGAAAAACTCGCACAGGATTTAATCAAACAAGGCAAAACGATTGTCTTAATTACTTGCGGAATTCATTCAACTGAAGTCGGTTCGGAACTGTCTTCGATGCTGATTGCCGAAAAATTAGCCAAAGCCGAAGATGCGGAAACTAAAAAGATTTTGGAAAATACAATAATTTTGCTCGTGCCGAGTTTGAATCCCGACGGTGTTGATATTGTCAAAAATTGGTATGACAAAACGCTCGGCACAAAGTTTGAGGGAACTTCGCCGCCGGAACTTTACAACAAATACGTCGGACACGACGATAACCGCGATTGGTATGCGTTCACGCAAATCGAAACGCAGCTTACGGTTGATAAAATCCACAACGTCTGGCATCCGCAAATCGTTCACGACATTCATCAGCAAGGCGCGTTCGGTTCGCGGCTTTTTTTGCCGCCGTATAAAGAACCCGTCGAACCGAATGTGCCGAAACAACTTGTCGAAGCCTACACCGAACTCGGAAATTTTATGGCGAAGGATTTACGCGAAAAAGGTTTTGAAGGCATCACGACCGATTCGACTTACGACGCTTGGACACCGGCGCGGGCGTATTCACATTATCACGGCGGCGTGCGGATTTTGTCGGAAACGGCAAGCGCAAATCTCGCTTCGCCGATCACGGTCAAATTCAACCAATTGCGCGGCGGTTTGGGCTACGACGCGAAAACCGAATCGGCAACCTTTACGCCCGTCTGGAAAGGCGGCGAATGGAAAATGCGCGACATCACGAATTATATGACGACTGCCGCTTTTAGTTTGATGAAACACGCGGCGGACAATCGGGAAGAATGGCTTACGAGATTTTATTCGATTGGAAAAGAAGCCGTCAGACCGCGAACAAAAGGTGAGTTGAAAGGTTTTGTTCTTTCCGAAGCCTCAAACGAAATTATTGATATTTTAGATCGCGCCGGAGTTCAGTATTACATAAAATTAAAACCCATAAAGACTGACGGGTATGATTATTCGGAGAGCTATTATGTAATTCCGATACGGCAGCCTTATGGAAATTTTGCAAAGGCGATTTTAGAAAACCAAATTTATCCAAACTTAAAGGACAGAATGGGAAATCCAATTCCGCCGTATGACGTAACGGCACACACTCTGTCGCTTTTAATGGATATCAAAGTCGAAAATGTTTATACGATTTTGCCGCCTAAGGATAAAACCCCAATCATTTTAGATACATCTCCTACGGTTCCAAATTTGGAAAAGAATTTGACCGCAATTTATAAATCTTATATTCCTTCGATAGATGAAGGCTGGACTCGGTGGGTTTTCGAGAAGGAAAATTATAAGTATTTTTCAATTACAGATAGAAAAGTTTTGTCCGGTTCATTTCAAAGCGGAACAACCGATTCGGGTAAAACTATGGCTCATACTATAATCTTCCCCGACCAATCGCCGAATCAAATCTTAAACGGCTATCCGAAAGGCTCGATGCCCGACGAATACACGGGCGGCGTTGGCAAAGAAGGCGTGGAAAATCTGCGGAAATTTGTCGAAGCGGGCGGAACTTTGGTTTTTCTCAACGATTCTTCCGATTTTGCGATTGAACAGTTTAATCTGCCCGTCAAAGACGTTACCAAAGGTTTGCCGCGCAAGGATTTTTATATTCCCGGCTCGATTCTGCGGACGGAACTCGACACAAGCAATCCAATCGCCAAAGGAATGCCGAAAGAATCAATCGCGTGGTTTGAAGATTCGCCCGCGTTTGAAATAACCGATATGACAAATGCCAAAATCATCGCCAAATATCCCGAAAAAACCGAAGATATTTTATTATCGGGCTGGGCGTTGGGCGCGGAAAAACTCGCCGGAAAAGCCGCGCTCGTCGAATTTACAATCGGCAAAGGCAAGATAATTTTATTCGGCTTCCGCCCGCAATATCGCGGTCAATCTTTGGCGACCTTTCCGCTTTTGTTTAATGCGATAGGAAATTAGGAAGTTAGCCACGAATAACACGAATGAACACGAATAAGTGAAGATAAAACAATTTAATTTATTTTTCTCAACAATTACCGAATAAAAAAGTTATATTGTATTTTCTTAATTCGTGTTCATTCGTGTTATTCGTGGCTAAAAAAATTCTTCAAACTTTTCCGCAAATTCGCCGTATATTAATTTGTGAGGGCAACGCTCGGAAGTATTTTTTGAAACGATTTGAAGTTTCGCGTTGGCTTTTGGCAAATGCTTCTCTTTATTATAATTTTTTTCGCAATGGTGATTGTCGTCGGGACGGCGATGATCTTCGGATTCTCGGTTTTTCTCAAAAGCCGCAGAAAATCTCTGGGAACAAATAATTCCAAACAATTTGATGACGCGCCGCCGTATCGTTCGCTGTTCGAGCCGGACGAAGCCGACATACGTGCGATTGAAGCGGAAAATAATGCTGAAAAGCAGGCGAAAGAACGTGAAGAAGCGCGTCGTTTGGCGGCGGAAAAAGTTGAAAAAGTGGCCGATTACCGGAAAATTTGGAATGTTTCGCCCGATAAGACGAAAACCATCGAACTGCTCAGATTAGCTTCCGAATCGAAAAATGCGGACACTTTTTCCGAAACTGCCGAAAATGTGATCGAAACTTGGCGTGAAAATCGAATTGAAAATTTAACCGCCGACAATTTGGCTGACTTGTTGGACAGCCATTTGAAAACTCTCCCCCAACAGGAAAGAACTGCGGGTGCGTTGTTTTGGCTGAAACAGGAAATTACCGAACTGCGCCGCAAGTCAGAGGAAAATTTTTAGCCACGAATGACACGAATGGACACGAATTAAGAAATGCAATATAGCTTTTGTATTCACCAATTGTTAAAAAATAATTTTTTATTTGGTTTTATTCGTGTCCATTCGTGTCATTCGTGGCTAACTTCTTAAAATCTGAGGAACTAAAATGAACGAAAATTTTATTGGTTTGATTGTTGGAGCAGTGATCGTCCTGCTCGTTTTGGGCGCGATTTGGTATGTTGTTACGCGCTTTTTGGTGAATGTCGGCGCAACCGAAGTCGGGATCAAGGAACGTCGTTACGCCGGAAAAAAGATGTCGCAAGGGCGCGTCGTCGCCACTGACGGCGAAATCGGGATTCAAGCCGATGTTTTGAAACCCGGACTGCATTTCGTGCTGTATCCGATTGAGCGCGTCATTCAAAAAGTGCCGCTCGTCGAAATCGGCGCGGACGAACTCGGCGTGATTGACGCGGTTGACGGCGAACCGATGCAGACCGGCTCGATCTTCGCGCCGGACAGAGCGCAGAACGCGCACAATAATTTTCAAGACCCGATTGCCTTTATCAAACAGGGCGGCGTAAAAGGCATTCAACTGCGAACTTTGCCGCCGGGAAAATGGGCGATTCATCCGTATCTTTTCCGCGTTTCGATTGCCAAAGCGACGATGATTCCGACCGGCAAAGTCGGCGTTGTTACGTCAGCCGACGGTACCCAGCTCACGCAGGGCAGACTTTTCGGGCAAGCCGTCAGCGGTCACAAAAATTTTCAGGACGCGGAAAGTTTTATCTACAACGGCGGGCAGAAAGGGGCGCAGGTCGAAGTCTTGTCGCCCGGAACTTACCGCATTCATACGAATTCGGTCGGACTCAAAAATGACAACGACATCAAGCCGGGACTTTTCAATATCCGGCTTTTCGACGCAACCGTCATCAGCGAAAATTCGGTCGGTTTAGTCGAAGCGTTGGACGGCGCGCCGCTCGACCCGCGCGATTACGTCGCCACGCAAATCGCCGGACACGACAATTTTCAGGACAGCAACGTCTTTATTTCAAACGGCGGACAGCGCGGACCGCAGAAAGACATCTTGCTGCCCGGAACTTATTACATCAATCCGCTGCTTTTCAAAGTCATTCCTGACACGGCGAAGGAAGTCAAACCGGGCGAAGTCGCGGTTATCGTTTCCAACGTCGGCAAAGACCCCGGCGAAGAAATCCGCAAAGCAATGGCGGCGAAAATTCGTGAACGGGTTGAACGCGAAGAAGAAGAACAGGTCAATATCGCGGCTGAAAAACTCGACAAAGTGGACGGCGATGAAATGACGATTGACCAAATTAAAGCCGAACTGAAAAGCGATCCCGCGGACAAACGGCTCGACAGCGGAGCGCACGAAGCCTACGTCGTGCCGGAAGGTTTTCGCGGAATTCAGGAAACGGTTGTCGGACCCGGACGTTATTACGTTAATACTTTGGCGACCACGCCGATTATTATTCCGACAACAAATATGACAGTCGAATGGACGGCGGAAGACACTTCAAATTCGTTTGACCCGTTTTCGGTGATTTCCAAAGACGGTTTCACGATGCAGTTGGAAGTGCGCGTCGTTTTCCGCGTCAAGCCGGAAGACGCGCCGTTTATGGTGGCGAAAATCGGCAGCACCGAAAAATTAGTGCAGAACGTGATGCACCCGCTGATTGATTCGATTTTTAGAAATCAAGCGTCGGAAAGTTCGGCGATGGCATATCTGCAAAATCGCCACGAGGAACAGGAACGCGCCGAAGCCAGAGTTCGGATGCACCTTTTGAAATATCACGTTGATGTCGTCAATGTTTTGATTTGCCACATCAAACTGCCCGAAGAGTTGATGAAAACGCAGACGGAAAAAATTCTCGCCGAGCAGAAACAGGGAATGTTCAACGCCCAGCGCGAAGCCGAAATCAAGCGCATCGAACTGGAAAAAACCAGCTCGCAAGCTGACAACCAGCGCAGCTTGATGGAAGCGACGGTCGGTGTGGAAATCTCCGCCAAACGCTCGGAACAGCGCAAACGCGAAGCCGACGGCGAAGCGTATTACATCTCTGAAACGGGTAAATCCGAAGCCGAAAAAGTTCGCTTAATGGGCGAAGCGCAAGGCGTGGCTTATAAAGAACAAGTCGCCGCGCTCGGTGCAAACGGCGTGGCTTTGGTCGAAACTTTGAAAGTCATCGGCGAAAAAGGTGTTCGCATCACGCCCGACATTATGGCTTCGGGCGGCAACGGTAACGGCGACGGCGGCGGCGGAATCGGAACTTTGCTTTTGCTCAACTTGTTCCGCGACCAAATGAATAAAAATGGCAATGGGACAAAAAGCGAAGTAGATGTGCCAACTAATAACACAAAATAAATTCCTTTACATACAAATCTGAAAAGGGCGATTTTTTTGAATCGCCCTTTTTAACGACTAGATAATTTTGTGAAAATAATCTCTACCAAATAATTTTTTCTCTAAAAAGCTATTTGAAAACTCGAAAAAGTCGCTGAAAGCGACAAACAATATAGCCCGGCGAGAATCGCCGGGTTGATGGCAAATATTCAGTCGCTCGCTGAAAGTGAGCAACAAATTAGTGCATTATGTTCGACACCTTCAGCGTCGGATAATTTAACTGTCGAATTCCCGGCGATTCTCGCCGGCCTATATTGTTGGTCATCTTCGATGCCTAAAAGACAACGATTTCGAGTTTTCAAACAGCCTTTAAACTCATTTCTGTCTTTGACAAATGTAATCTCAATTTAAAATGATACTGTTAAAGTAGTTTATTAGATTAGTCAAAAATAGAAAGCAAAGTCTTTGAAAACCCGTAATAAATTCTGCGCCCTTAGATGCTGTAAATAGTTTTTAACCCGGAGAGAACGAAGAATTCACGGGAAATTCATAGAGAAAACAGAAAAATTTAGTGAAATAATTTCTATTACTGACACATATTTTTTACATATAAACACAATAAAATACAATGAAATTAAAATTCTTTACTTTCGCAGTAATCCTAAGTTTTATTACATCAACATTTGGGCAGACGAGCCAGCCGCAATTTCCGGTCAGGCGGCAGGAAACGCCGGAAACCTGGCGGCGCGACGGACAGGCGGCGATGGCGGCGCGGAAAAATCGGAAAAATTATAAATCAAAGGCGAAAAACGTCATTTTGTTTATCGGCGACGGAATGGGCGTGAGTTCGGTTACGGCGGCGCGGATTTTGGAAGGGCAGATGCGCGGTGAAAGCGGCGAGGAAAATCGGCTTTCGTTTGATGAATTTCCGTTTACGGCGTTGTCGAAAACTTATTCGGCAAACCAGCAGACATCGGATTCCGCGCCGACGATGAGCGCGATTATGACCGGAGTCAAAACCAACGAGGGAATATTGTCGGTCAATCAAACCGTTCATCACGATGATTTTAGAGCGGTCAAAGGAAATGAAACCGAAACGCTTTTGGAGATGGCGGAAGACGCGGGCAAATCAACCGGAGTCGTCACGACGGCGCGACTGACGCACGCCACGCCCGCCGCGACTTACGCGCACACGGCAAACCGCGACTGGGAAAGCGACGGTGATATTTTCAAAATGTCGAAAGACGCTTACGACGCGAAATTTCCCGACATCGCGCGGCAATTGCTGGAATTCAAATACGGCGACGGTTTGGAAGTCGCCATCGGCGGCGGGCGCACGAAATTTTTGCCGAATTCTGTCAACGATCCCGAATATCCTGAGATAAAGGGCGAAAGATTGGACGGCAGAAATTTGACCGACGAATGGCTGAAAAAGTATCCGAATTCAAATTACGTTTGGAATAAACAGCAATTTGACCAGATTGACGCGAAAAAAACGAAGCATCTGCTCGGACTTTTCGAGCCGTCGCATCTGCAATACAGTTATGATCGCCCGAAGGACAAAGCGGGCGAACCGTCTTTGAGCGAAATGACGGCGAAGGCGATTGACGTGCTTTCAAACAATAAAAAAGGTTTTTTTCTGATGGTCGAAGCTGGCAGAATTGACCACGCGCATCACAACGGCAACGCTTTTCGCGCTCTGACCGACGCGATTGAACTTTCAAACGCCGTGCGGACTGCGGAAAATAAAATGAATTTAGATAACACTTTGATAATTGTCACGGCTGACCATTCGCACACTTTTACGATGGGCGGTTATCCGATTCGCGGCAACAATATTCTCGGTCTGACGCAGGAAGTTGACGGCAAAGGAATGCTCGAAGAAAAACCGCGCACCGACAAAAACGGCAAACCTTACACAACTCTAAACTATGCTAACGGAAGAGGTTATCGCGGTGGCGAGCGTCCGAATCTGACGGAAGAACAAGTTACAAATCCCGATTACAAACAGGACGCGGCGATTCCGTTGGGCGATGAAACTCACGCCGGCGAAGACGTGATAATTTTCGCCAACGGCGCGGGTTCAAATCTGGTGAGCGGCGTGATGGAAGAAAATTGGATTTTCTATGTGATGAAAGAAGCGTTAAGATTAAAGTAATGAAAATCGTATTTATGGGAACGCCGCTCGCGGCTGTTCCGACTTTGGAAAATCTAATAAATGACGAACACGAAATTGTTGCCGTTTGGACGCAGCCTGATCGTCCGAAAGGTCGCGGCAATGTTTTGGCGATGCCGCCGGTTAAGGAATTCGCGCTCGAAAATGATCTGGAAGTTTTTCAGCCGACGAAGATTAAAACGCCGGAAACTCTGGAGTTATTCAAATCGCACAACGCCGATGTCGCGGTCGTCGTCGCTTACGGACGAATTTTACCGGAAAGTTTTCTGGACGCTTTTCCGCACGGCGCGATAAATGTTCATTTTTCGCTGCTGCCGAAATATCGCGGAGCCGCGCCGGTTAATTGGGCGATTGTCAACGGCGAAATGAAAACCGGCATTACGACGATGAAAATGGACGTTGGATTAGACACGGGCGACGTTCTTTTGCAGTCGGAAACAGCGATTGACGAAGAAGAAAATGCGATTGATTTGATGGCGCGTTTGTCGTTTGAAGGTGCGAATCTGTTGAGCGAAACATTAAAAAAACTCGACGAAATCAAACCGCGCGAACAAAACGACGCGGAAGCGAGTTACGCGCCGATGCTGACGAAAGAAGAAGGCAAAATAAACTGGGAATCACGCGCCGCGACGATCCGCAACCACATTCGCGGATTTCAGCCTTTTCCGACTTCGTATACGAGTTTTCAAGGTAAAAAAATGACAATCTGGAAATCTGAGATCGCGGAAATTTCCGTTATTGATGGGCGGATAACGACAAATTACGGAGAAATTTTGCACGTTAATAAAGAAAGTTTTGTCGTCGCCTGCGGAAACGAAACGGTTTTGAAAATCACGGAACTGCAAATCGAAGGCAAAAACCGGATGAGCGCGCGCGATTTTCTCAATGGCGTGAAAATCAATGTCGGAAATAAATTGGGTTTTTAGTTTTTGGTCTTTGGAAAACAACACAAGCCGGAAGATTTAAATAAAAAACTCACACAAAAATAAATCGAACAATTGTTTAATGAAAATATCTCCGGCACGAATCGCGGCTTTTGAAATTCTCGGCAAAATCGAAAGGGAAAAAGCGTTTTCTTCGGTTTTGCTTCCGCTTTACGAAGAAAAACTCGATATAAAAGATCGCGGTTTGTGTCACGCTTTGACGCTCGTAACTCTGCGGCAGCAAATTTATCTCGACCGGATTATCGGTCAACTGACGAATAATAAAAAACTCGACGCGGCAGTCCGAATCGCGCTCCGGCTCGGCATTTCTCAACTGTTGTTTTTCGATAAAATTCCCGATTATTCGGCGATCAGCGAAAGCGTCAATCTTGTACAATTTGCCAAAAAAACTTCGGCGAAAGGTTTTGTTAATGCAGTTTTGCACCGCGTAACGCGCGAGAAAATCGAATTAAAATTTACGGATGAAATCGAAAAAGTTTCGGTTAAATCATCGCATCCGCGCTGGTTGATCGAGCGCTGGGCGAAACAATTCGGTTTTGAAAAAGCCGCAAGTCTTGCCTTTGCCAATAATCAAGCTCCGAATTTGGTTTTTCGTTTGACCGGAAAATCGGATGAAAATACGCTCGAAATTTTATCGAAAATTGGACTGGAAATTACTGAATCGAAAGCAGTTCCGAATGCTTTTACGATTTCAAAGCCGAATGAAATTCTGTTCGCTTTTGCCGAAGAAGGCAAAATTTATTTTCAGGAAGAATCGTCGCAGCTTGTCGGCAAAACGGTGAATTTGTCGGGAAAAGAAAAATTTCTCGACGTTTGCTGTGCGCCCGGAAGCAAACTTTCACAAATTGCCAATCGAAATTTAGGGGATAATTTGATTGTCGGTGGCGACCTATATGAACATCGTCTTCGCGTCGTCGGAGAAATATTAGAGAAAACAGAAACAAAAAGTGCAAATCTTTTGGCATATAATGCGTTAAATTCTCTGCCGTTTGAAGATAAAAGTTTCGATGTTGTTTTAGTTGATGCGCCCTGTTCAGGAACAGGAACGATTCGCCACAATCCCGAAATCAGATATTTTTTAGAAGAAACCGACTTTGCCGAATTATCCGCCAAACAACTCGAAATCCTGATGAACGCATCAAAGATTTTGAAATCCGGCGGAAGACTTGTTTATTCGACTTGTTCGCTCGAAAGAGATGAAAATGAAGCGGTCTGCGAAAAATTTTTAGGTCAAACGTCAAATTTTAAAAAGGTTTTGCCGAAAATTTCCGAAGACTTTTTGACCGGCGAAGATTACGCCAGAACTTTTCCAGACCGTGACAAAATGGACGGATTTTTTATCGCCGCATTTCAAAAAATGTAAATTTTCGTTAGTTTTTTGAGATTTTTAATTCGTCAGGTTTGGCAAATAATGCTAAACTTTCGTTTTCTTTTTCAAATTTCAAAAGGTTAAAAATTAGAAAAAAGTGAGTTTTATACAAAAAGGCGCGTCCGCGTTCGGAAAATTAATTATCGTTGTTGCGCTCGCCATGACATTTGCGGTCGGTTTGGTCGGCGTTGTTTATATGTCGCTGCAAGGGCAGGAAATAAAAGTTCCCGATCTGGTAGGCAAAGATTTCGCCGCCAGCGAAGATGAACTCGCTTCGCTCGGGCTGCGAATTAAAAAAAGAGCCGACCGTTTGAGCAGCGAAAAGCCGAATACGATATTGGAACAGCTTCCGAAAGCCGGTGAAACCGTCAAAACCGGACAGATGATTCTTGTTGTTAGAAGTAAATTTGATCCGAACGCCGAAGAAGACAAACCCGCCACGCTCAAACAGGATGACGATGAAGACGACAGCGCGAAAATTGAAGAATTGATTTCCGACAAACCGAAAGTCAGCAAGAAAACCACCAATTCCAACAAGAAAAAAACTTCGACAACCCGCGATGTGATAGCCGATAAATCAGACGATTCTTCCGACGGCAATTCGGATAAATCTTCGGATTCAAACGATAATTCGTCAAAAGGCAACAAAAATAGTTCGACGACTTCGGGAAATAAATCAACTACTACCGATACGAAAAAGGAAGTTGACACAAAAAAAGAACCGGATACGAAGAAAAATACGGACACCAAGAAACCGGCGGAAACAGATAAACCGAAACCGGCAAAGACTCCGGGCAGCGGTGAAACCCGTCCGCGAAAAACGCCGCTGCCTTGAAAAGGGCAACCGAAATATTTTTTTTTGCAACAAAGATAACAGTCAAAAATTCAATAAAAATATTTTTAATGTTTGAAATAGCACCTTCAATTTTATCTGCGGATTTTGCGCGATTGGCGGAAGAAATTCGCGCCATCGAAGCGGGCGGAGCGACAATTTTGCATTTTGACGTGATGGACGGGCAGTTTGTCCCGAATATCACAATCGGCTTTCCTGTTTTGAAATCAATCAGAAAAGCGACAAATATGACGATTGACGCGCATTTGATGATTGAAAATCCAAACCTTTTCGCTGCGAAATTTGTCGAAGCGGGCGCGAATATGGTTTCGGTTCATTTTGAAGCCGACGTTCATCTGCAAAGAACTCTGTGCGCGATTCGAGAAGCGGGCGGACAAGCCGGAGTTGCGATAAATCCGGCGACACCGCTAATTTCGCTCGTAGAAGTTTTGCCGTTTGCCGATTTTATCGTGCTGATGTCGGTTAATCCGGGTTTCGGCGGTCAAAAATTTATTTCAACTTCGATTGACAAACTGCGTCGTTTGCGCCGGATGATTGATGAACGCGGGTTGCCGACACGCATCGAAATTGACGGCGGAGTCAAGGCGGAAAATATTCAAAAAGTTGCCGAAGCCGGCGCGGACATAATCGTCGCGGGTTCGGCTGTTTTCGGCGAAGGAAAACCAACCGAAGCGGTCAAAGAATTAATAGATGCGGGAACGGTTTGGATATAAAACGAATTACGAATTATCAATTACGAATTACGATTTCAAGAAAACTTTCGTAATTCGTAATTGATAATTCGTAATTGAATAAAGAGGTAATTATGTTTTTTAATAAAAGTAAATCATTAATTTTCAGTTTATTTTTAATGTTGAGTTTTGTTTTGACGGGTTTGGCGCAAAAAAAATCGAGCGATAACACTCCGCTGCAAAGGCTTGAAATTATGCAGCAAAAGCTCGACACGATGCGCCGTTCTTTGGGCAGCGCGTCGTCAGCTTTAAAGGACGACGGTAAAGATAAATCGAAAAAGGACGACAAATCCGCGCTCGAAACTCCGCTTGGACGTTTGAAGTCATTGGAAAAAGAAGCGTCGAGCTTGTCGTCGGAAGTTAATAATTTGCGCGGAAAAGTTGATCGTGCGGAAAAATATGAACAGAGCGACGTTGACCAACTGGAAACGACGGTTTCGGAATTTCAGCGGCGCGTTGACAGTGCTTTGACAGAAACTGCCAGTGCGCGTGCAAATCCGGTGTCGGATGTCGGAACACCGCGTGAAAAAAAGAAAAAGAAAAAGTTTTTGGGAATTTTCGGCGGTGGAACTGATGAATATGAAGAATTAATCGGTAACGTCGTGCCGGGACGCGACCGTGAACTTTTTATTGAAGCGACGAAGAATGTGCGGAAAAATAATTATGATGTCGGACGACTTTTATTTCAAACGATTATCACGACTTACCCGGATTCGCCGTATCTGCCGATGGCAAAACTCGCCGTCGCCGATTCGTTTTATTTGGAAGGCTCGACCAGTTCGCTGATTCAGGCGGCGGCGGGTTACCAAGATTGGCTGACATTTTTCCCGACTCATCCGCTTTCGGACCGCGTTTTGCTGAAAATTGCCGAATCGCAAATGCGACAAATCGGTTTGCCTGACCGCGATTCGTCCAAAGCCAGAGTTGCCGAACAGCGTCTGCGGGCGTTATTGCAACAGTCGAAAGACCCGGTGATGCGAAAGGAAGCCGAAACGCGGCTTGAAGAAGTGCAGGATAATCTCGGTCTGCATAATCTTTATATTGCCAATTATTACTACACGCTTTCGGTTGATCAGAAAAAAGGCGGACTCAAAGGAGCGCAGTCACGCTATCGTGAAATCTTGGACAAATATCCGAATTTCAGTTTTATGGACGAAGCACTTTATAAACTCGCCGTAACTTATCAGATTGAAGAAGAAACCGATCAGGCGGCAAAGTATTTTGCCCAAATCGTGCGCGATTATCCGAACAGCGATTATGTGGAAAAGTCGAAAGAGCAATTGCAGCTTATCGGCGCAACCGTTCCCGAACCGAATCCCGAAAAATCGAAAGTTCTGCCGCCGGATAAGAAATCGTTTATCGCCAATTTCAAAAACGAACTTTTCGGAATTTATCCGCTTACAATAGACAAAGACGGCGTTTTGATGAGCGATGACTTTGATAAATCAAAGTTTGAATTGATTGATCAGGTTATTGAAAATCAAGGTGATATAAACGCTTCGCAAATACCTAAATCTTTAACAACGGTGATTCCTCAGCGTCAGGCGGTTGCGCCGCAGAAGTAAAAATATCGGAAGTGCTTGCTTAACAGTCGGGGCTTCCGACAAAATTAAATCTGTCGGCAAGATACCGATAAAACTGCCGCCGGGACGGACGGTGTTACATTTTGTATGAATAAAATATCCGCCGAAAACCTCGTCGAAATCGAAAAGAGATACCGATTAACCTCAATTATTGTTCTGACGCAAATCATAACGACAATTGTTTTGGTAATCTTTGGATGGTTCTACGCAGCGAATTCGGAAAACGCCGCCGCGCCCAACTCTTTGTTGATGTTGTGGATTGCAGTAATATTTATCGCCGTCGGCACATTTTTTATCCGGCGGACGCTGAATCGCCGGGAGAGATTGAAAAATATCGCTATAACCAAAGGTATTTCCGGTTTGCTTGTTACACTGCAAACAAACTCGATTATTATCAGCGCGTTGGCGGAAGTTATTGCGGTTATCGGGTTTTTAATTGCAGTTTTAGGCGGCGTGAAATTTGATGTGTTTCGCGCCGGTGCAGTCGCTTTGCTGGTTTTTTTGATAAATTTTCCGCGCAAAGCGGTATGGAAAAAAATTGTGGAAAATTTGGAAACTACTCAAGAGGTTTTTAATGAAAAGTAAATGTTTTATTGTCTTAACGGTCTTTATGCTCCTCGGTTTGCAATGCGTTTTCGCACAAAACAACCCGCCCGTGCCGTTGCCCGGAACAACTGAATTGCCGAAACTTTCCGACGTACTTTCAAAAAATCTTGAACAGCAAAATACAGACGTTTCGCGTGAACGGCGCGAACAGGCTTACGCCAAACTGCTTGAAGGACAGCGTTACATCTGGAATTTGAGAAAGCCGCAGCGTTCGCAAGCCGCAGTTACGGCTGCCGCGCTGCTTGCCAGACAATCTTTGCAAAAATCGGTTGAACTCGATCCTACTTTGGCGGAAGGTTATACGGCACTTGCGGAAATAATTTGGATTACGCCGCCGAATGATTTGGACGAAGCCATAAAGTTGGGGAATATCGCAGTCAAAGTTGATCCGAACAATTTTGGCGGACATCAGATTTTAGCGCGTTTATATACGTATAAAAGCAATTTGAATCGTGAAAATTTGAACCCGGAATTTACTCAAAAAGCGATTTCCGAATGGAAAGAAATCGCGCGGCTTGATTACCGAAATGCCGAAGCATTTGCTTTTTTAAGCGAATTATACAACAAAACAAACAGACCGGACGAGCGCATCGAAGCGTTAAAAAAATGGCTGGCAGCGGTTGCGCCGATTGATACGAGATTTTATCGCGCAATCATCGGAAAACAAGCTGACCTTTCGCCCGAATATGCTTCGCTCGAACTCGGCGAGGCTTTGATTCAAAAAGGCGAAACGAGTGAAGCCGTCGAAATTTTAAGCCGTGCCGTCGCCGATAATCCCGATAATTCTCAAGCCGTCGAATTGTTGCGCGCCGCAATCGAAACATCCGACAACAACTCAATCAAAACGGCTGTCGAAGCTCTTCAGCAAGCCGTTTTTGCCAATCATGACAATGTTTCTTTGATAACACTTTTGGCACAGGTTCAAAACCGCATCGGAAAAGTTGATGACGCGACCAAAATTCTGCGCGATGCCACCGTTAAATTTGCCGGCAAAGACGATGCTTCATCGGCGGCTCTGCAAGTTGCACTGGCTGACATTTATGTTTCGGCAAATCGTTATAATGAAGCGATTGCCGCTTATCAAAACGCTCTGGCGGCGCGTGGAATCGGTAAAAATGAATTTGCTGCCGATGACGAGCGCGAATTTGCGCTGGCTGTTTACGGAAGAATGATAAACGCTTATAAAAAAGCCAATCGTCCGCAGGAAGCGTTGGAAACAATTCGTGCGCTTCGGGCGAAAAACACACTTGATACAGAACTTTTGCGATTGGAAGCGACGACTTTAACGGAAAATGGAAAGGTTGACGAAGCCGTCGCGCTTTTGAATAATTGGGTCAACACACCGCGTGGTTACGGTTCGGGCGCGGGCGCGGGAAAAGTTTCGATTGATCCGGCAATTGATGAAAAGTTCAGAAATTATCTGTTCGTTTCAACTCTTTACAGTCAGGCAAAACGCGGCAAACAAGCCATTGAAGCGGCAAACCAAGCCTTCAAAATCGCGCAAACCGATGACCGCCGATTAAATGCCAAATTAATGTTGGCAACCGCGCAGCAAATGGCTGGCGAATACGCGAATGCCGAAACGACTCTGCGCGAACTGCTCAAAGAATCTCCGCAAAATCCGGTTGCGCTCAATAATTTGGGTTATTTTTTGATTGAACGTGATGAGAAACTCAATGAGGCAGTGAGTTTAATTCAGCAAGCAGTCAAACTCAACCCGACAAATTCTTCTTATCTGGACAGCTTGGGTTGGGCGTATTTCAAACTCGGAAAATTCGACGAAGCCGAAAAATATCTGAAAGATGCTCTGCGCTTTGATTCTTCTTCATCAACAATAAACGAACATTTGGGAGATGTTCATCAAAAACAAGGCAAACCCGAACTCGCCAAATCCGCGTGGCAAAAGGCTCTTAATTTTACAAACGACGCGTATGAAATAAATCGTCTTAAAACAAAGTTGAATTCAAAAGTTTTAAAATAGAATTTAAAATAATTGCCACAAAAAGCACAAAATTCTCAAAAAATTTATTTTGTGTTTTTTGCGTCTTTTGTGGCGATTATTTCAAATCCTTCGTGGAACTTCATAAACATTAACAATTTATAATAATTAGCAAAATTGCCTCGTCGCAAAATTTGCCGACAAAAAAATTAGCGGATAAATTATCAAAATTTATCCGAAACCTTGACCGATAAAGGCAACTCCGCAGTGATGCGGAAGACGCAAAATCGTGAGTCTCAAAAATTTGAGATTGTCTGATTCCCGAAGTGAGGTTGTTAATGAAAATCAATTTATATCTGACCGTTTTTCTGTTCGTTCTAATAAATTTTCTTTTCTGTGTTTCTTCCCGAAACGTCTTTGCACAAACAAGCGAAGTCCAATACAAAAGAGTATTATTCGTCATTCGAAATGATGAAAATTCCGCTGTTGTTCGTCCGCGTGTCTTTAAAAGTCCGGTCAAAAAAGAAGTTTCCGACAACAAACCGACCGAAACTGCCGCCGCGCCGAAAGCGACTGTAAATTTCAGTTATGAAAAACAGGTTTTTGAACTAATCAATAAAAAACGTGCGGAAGCCGGTTTGAATCCGCTGCTTTGGAATGACGATATGGTGAAAATCGCGCGGCTTCATTCGGAAAATATGGCGAATCTCGAATTTTTCGATCACAAAGGATTAGACGGTTCGATGGTTAATAATCGCGCCGACGCAGTCGGTTTGAGCAAGTGGCGTTCAATCGGCGAAAACATCGCTTATAATCGCGGATTTGCAAATCCGCTCGAATTTGCCGTTGAAGGCTGGATGAAATCGCCCGCGCCCGCGATAATATTCTTAACGACCGCTGGCAGGAATCAGGCATCGGTATCGCAATTATGGCTGACGGAACTTATTACTTCATGCAAGTTTTCCTTTTAAGAAAATAATAGTAGCTGACAAATTCAAAGAATCGCGCATCAGAGAAATGTTGACAGAAAATTCGTGAATAGAATATAGTCTAAACAATGGCAAGACGGCTCAAATCTTTATTTTTCGTATTGTTCCTGTGCGGCGGCGTGTTTTCAGGCACGACATTCGCGGACAATAATATGAAAAAAGATTCGTGTCCGATGAAGTGCTGCAAGAAAATTGACAAATATGCCAAATCGCAGCCAACAGATGCCGCGAATTTGTGCCGAACGATTAATTGTGTGAATCCGTCGCCGACTTCGACAACAAATTCAACGCAGTTAAATTTTGCCCCGCTACTTTTTGTTCTGAAAAACTTCACGATTTTTCAATTTCTATTTGCGCCGCAGCCGAAAGATAATTCTCAGCCTTTGTTTGCAAAAACGGCGCAACTGCAAACTTTCCAACCGAAATACATCCAACACCAATCGTTTTTAATTTAGTTTCAGGGGCGTAGTGCGTCTTTTTTACAGGATATTTGTGTCTGTAAAACGGGCGCATCTCTGCGTTCATAAGTCAGAACCATTTGCGGTAGCGAATGGTTGAAGCTGGCATTTAAAGAGTTTGCTAAACGCTTGAAACACAATGTTCAACCGCCCGCTACCGCAGGCGGTTCCGACTTCAATTTAACAGGAGATTATTATGCAAAAGACAAAAATTTTTATCGGCTTAATTACATTTTTTTCACTAATTATTTTGGCGGCGGCGTGCGGCGGTTCATCGTCCGGCGGCGAAGGGAAAGTCATTAAAAGCACTTCGGCGGGAAATAATCTGACCGCGACGATTTCCAATGACGATGGCGTTCTGCGGAAGGGCGTGGAAAATTTCACGCTGGCTTTTACCGATGCTTCCGGCAAGCCGGTTGATGTCGGCGCGGTTTCATATAACAACCATATGCCCGCGATGGGAACAATGTCCGTAATGAACAACGCGGCGACTTTAACCGCCACCAACACGCCGGGCGTTTATCGGGGCAAAGTTGATGTTGAAATGACGGGCGAATGGCAGGCGCAAATCGCTTACGAAGGTCCCGCCGGAAACGGCAAATTCACTTTGCCCGTAAATATTCAGTAAAATCAGTGCTGAGTGCTGAGTGCTGAGTCCTTTACCGAAAGTAGAGTCAGCACTCGGCACTCAGCACTCAGGACTAAAAATAATGATTCACAAACTAATTGAATGGTCGCTGAATAATCGAATTTTAATCATTGCGTTGTATTTAGGACTCGCGGCTTGGGGTTATTGGGCGTTGGTTCATACACCGATTGACGCGATTCCAGATGTTTCGGACAACCAAGTGATTGTTTTTACCGATTGGGCGGGACGTTCGCCGCAGGAAGTCGAAGATCAGGTTACATATCCGCTGGTTACAAATCTGCAAGGACTTCCGGGTGTCAGAGTTGTGCGGGCGAGTTCGGCGTTTAGTTTTTCGATGATTAACATTATTTTTGAAGATAATGTTGATTTATATTGGGCGCGAACCCGCGTTTTGGAACGCCTCAATCTCGTCGCCAAACAGATGCCGGAAGGCGTGATTCCGACGCTCGGACCGGATGCGACGGGCGTTGGACAGGTTTTTTGGTACACGATTGAAAGCGACAAACATAATCTGCGCGAACTGCGGACGATTCAGGATTGGTTTGTTCGTTATCAATTAAATGCAGTGCCGGGCGTGGCGGAAGTCGCCTCCGTCGGCGGCTATGTTCAGCAATATCAAGTTAATGTTGACCCGAACAAACTGCGCGGCTATAACATTCCGCTGTCAAAAGTCGTCGAAGCCGTCAAAGGTTCAAACACGAATGTCGGCGGCAACGTCGTCGAACAAGCCGGACAATGGTCGGTGGTGCGCGGCATCGGACTGATCGAATCAACGGCGGATGTCGAAAATATCGTCATCGGTTCGTCAAACGGAACGCCGGTTTATGTCAAAAATATTGCCGAAGTCAAAATTGACAACGCTTTTCGCACCGGCGCGTTGGATAAAAATGGCACGGAAGCCGTCGGCGGCGTGGTCATCGCGCGTTACGGCGTGAATACGCTCGACGTTATCAACGCCGTCAAACAGAAAATTGAAGAATTAAAAGTCGGTTTGCCCGAAGGCGTGAAAATCGTGCCGTTTTACGACCGCACGCAGCTTATCAATCGGGCGACCGGCACGCTCAAACACACTCTTATTGAAGAATTGGTTTTAGTTACGCTCGCGCACATTATTTTTCTCGCGCATTTTCGCTCGATTTTGATCGTTACAATTCCATTGCCGCTCGCCGTTCTCATCTCATTTTTGTTTATGTATTACGCGGGCATCAGCTCGAATATTATGTCGCTGTCGGGCATCGCCATCGCCATCGGCGTTTTAGTTGATGCCGGAATTGTCGTGATGGAAAACGCTTTTCGGTTTATGGAAAAACGCGGGATTGACCCGAAGGACAGACGAGCCGTTTGGGAAACGGTTTTGGAATCAACCAAACTCGTCGGGCGACCCGTTTTCTTTTCGATGGCGATTATTATTCTCGCCTTTGTTCCGGTTTTTTCGCTGACCGGACAGGAAGGCAAACTCTTTCATCCGCTTGCATTTACAAAAACTTTTGCGATGATTGGCGCGACGATTATCGCCGTAACTTTAGTGCCGGTTTTATGCACGTATCTGTTAGCCGGAAAATTTCATTCGGAGCAATCGAATCCCGTAATGCGATTTTTACACGCTCTTTATAAACCCGCGCTTTTTTGGGCTTTAAAGAACCGAATAATCACAATTTCCATTGCGCTTATTTTATTCGGCGGCGCGATTTTTCTCGCTTCCGGCATCGGTAAAGAATTTATGCCGCCGCTCAACGAAGGCGATGTGATGTTTATGCCGATTACCGATCCGGCGATTTCGATTGACGAAGCTCTGAAAATTATGAGCCGGCAGGATGAGATTTTGAAAACTTTTCCCGAAGTCGAATCGGCAGTTGGAAAAGCCGGACGCGCTGAAACTTCAACCGATCCCGCGCCGGTTAATATGAATGAAACAATCGTTCATTTGAAACCTAAAGAACAATGGCGCAAAGGTTTAACACGCGAATCGCTGATTGCGGAAATGGACGCGAAACTGAAAATGCCGGGCGTTACAAATATTTGGACACAGCCGATCATTAATCGAATCGAGATGCTGGCGACGGGAATTCGCTCGGAAATCGGCATCAAAATTTACGGCGATGATTTGAAAAAAATCGAGCAGATTTCGCGGCAGGTCGCCGAAGTCGTCAAAACCGTTCCGGGCGCGGCGGACGTTTATCCCGAACAGATTATCGGTGCGCCGTATATTGACATTGACATCAACCGGCAGGCGGCGGCGCGTTACGGCATTGATGTCGGGACGATTCAAAACGCGATTGAAATGGGCATCGGCGAAACGAATCTTTCGACGACGATTGAAGGACGAAACCGCTTTCCGGTGCGCGTCCGCTTTGCGCCGGAATTTCGCAAAAATGCCGAGACTATCGGACAATTACCGCTTTTGACGACAAGCGGAATGACGATTCCGCTGGCGCAGGTGACAAATATTCGCACGGTTTCGGGCGCATCAATGATTTCCAGCGAAAACGGATTGCTGCGCGGTACGGTTTTGCTCAACGTGCGCGGGCGCGATGTCGGTTCGTTTGTCGAACAAGCGAAACAAGCCGTCATCAAACAAGTTCAGCTTCCGGGCGGTTATTACATTGATTGGAGCGGACAATTTGAAAATCAGCAGCGTGCCAGAAATCGCATAATGCTGGTTGTGCCAATTGTTTTAATTATTATTTTCGGCTTGCTTTATCTGACTTATAACTCGGCAATCGAAGCCGCGCACGTTTTGCTCGCCGTGCCGTTCGCTTTAACCGGCGGTGTTTATTTGCTGTGGGCGTTAAATTACAACTTTTCCGTTGCCGTTTGGGTTGGTTTCATCGCGCTTTTCGGAACCGCCGTGCAGACGGGCGTGGTGATGGTCATTTATCTGGAAGAAGCGGTCGAGAAAAAGAAAAAAGAGGTCGGCGTTCTAACGAAAAAGACTTTGCTCGAAGCGGTTACGGAAGGCGCGTTATTGCGTTTGCGTCCGAAAGTGATGACCGTTTCGACGATTGTCGCCGGACTTTTGCCGATAATGTGGAGTTCGAGCGCGGGTTCGGAAATTATGAAACCGCTTGCCACACCCGTTTTAGGCGGAATGGTTTCGAGCCTTTTGCACGTTTTAATCGTTACGCCCGTAATTTTTTACTGGCTGCGCGAAAGGGAATTAAACAAAAGTGAGAAAATTTAACTTAAACAAAGAAATGTTTTTTAATTTTAACAAAAGAATTCTCTGCTTATGTTTTGCAATCGTCATTCCGGCGGCGCAGATGCCGATTTTTGCTCAAACACAGGATGTAATTTCGACCGACAAAATCGAAACAACATCAAAATATGTTAACCAAATAAACGGAATGACGGCTGATGAACTGGTCGCTTACGCGCTCGCCAACAATCCTGAACTGGAAGCCGTGCGGCGCGAAGTCGAAGCGGCAAAAGCGTTGATTAAACAGGCGAATTTACGGGCAAATCCAAACCTGGAACTAAGCGGCTCAAAAAATCCGGTTACGCCGAGCAACTCTTTAATGGTAAGAGGTTCTCTGCCGCTCGAACTTTACGGTCGGCGCGGTGCGCGTGTCAAAGTCGCCGAACAGGAAACTGAAGTGCGCCGTCAGGTTTTGGCAGACCGCGAAAGACTGCTGGCGGCGGAAGTTCGTTCAAAATTCGGTGAAACGCTCGGGCTGGTTTTGAAACTTTTGTTTGTCGAAGAAACTTTGACGGTTACGACGCAAAATTACAAATTAGTCGCCGCCCGCGTCAATGAAGGGAAAACCGCGCCGCTCGAACAAAATATGGAAGCGGTTGAACTTAACCGCATTCGGGCGATGCGCGAAACGAGCGAAGGACAAACGGAAATCGCGCTACTCGAATTGAAAAATTTAACCGGAATGCCGCCCGAAATGCCGCTTCTTTTGCGCGGAGATTTTGCCGATTTGCTCAATCCATTGCCGCCGCCGGAAATCGCCGTTGAACAAGCCTTGGTAAATCGTCCCGATTTACAAGCGGCGCGGGCATTGGTGAATTTGGCTGAGGCGCGAATCGAACAGGCGAAAGCGCAGGGAAAACTCGATGCCGGTGTCAGCGCGGGTTATCAGCGAATGAATTCCGGTTTTCCGTTTCGCGCTTTCGATTCCGACGCGCAGCTTGCGCCGATTCGCAGCGTTTTTCATTTTGTAACTTTCGGCGTAACGCTGAATTTACCGGTTTTCAACAAAAATCAAGGCACAATCGAATCCGCCGCTGCGGAAAAAACCGCCGCCCAAAAGCGTTTGGAATTCGGTGAATTAACTGTGCGCCGCGAAGTCGCCGCCGCTTTTGTGCGCTACGAAAGTGCCGCCCGCGCGATGGAAATTTATCGCGCGGGCGTTGAAAAATTAGCCGCAATAAATCTCGGAGTCGTGCGCCAAACTTACGAACTCGGTGCGCGAAGTCTGCTCGATTATATCGCCGAACAGCGTCGCTATATTCAGGTAAAAAATGATTTTATTGACGCGCAGCTGCAAGTTTATCTGGCGCGTGTCGAAGTTTTACGCGCCGCCGCCGCGCCCGAATTGATAACAAAATGAACAACGAAAAAGAAAATTTAATTAACACGGATTTGGAAAATAAACCGTTTGAAGAAACTTACGAAGGTGATTATTTGTCGGATGATTCGTTGAGCGAAGTTGAAGACGAAAAACCGCTTGTTAAATCAAGGAAAATCTACATAATCGGCGGTTTGATTGCGTTGAGCGTCGCGTTTGTTTTGATTTGGCTTTATGCAACGCGAAATTCGGACAGCGGCAAACCCGTTCCCGCGCCGCGCAATGTTTCATTTGGCGAAACCGACAATGGAAATAACGCGCAAACCGCAGGCGAACAAACAATCACCATTTCGCCGGAACAGTTAGAAGCCGCGAATCTGAAAATCGTCACCGTCGGCGAAGAATTAAGTCTTGAATCGAGCGCGACATCGGCGACGGGTGTTGTGCAGCCGAATGATTATAAGGAAACGCCCGTGATGTCTTTGGTCGGCGGAGTCGTCCGGCGCATTAACGCCGAACTCGGTCAATTTGTCCGCGCAGGTCAAACAATTGCCGTCATTTACAGCGACGAACTCGCCGCTGTGGAATCAAATTATCTCTCAAAACGCGCCGAAGTTGACGAAGCCGACAAACGCTACAAACGCGCCGGAAAATTAACCGACATCGCCGCCGAAAGTCGCAGCGAGTTGGACGCGGCAACTGCCGCCGTCAAAATTGCCGAAGCCGATCATATCGAACATTTAAGCCACTTTAATAGAACGGAAAAATTATTGGAAATCGGCGCAGTAAGTCGGGAAGAATTCGAGATGGCAAGAGCGAAACACGAGACGGCACAGGCAAAACTTGTTGAGGCGAAAAATCGTCTTGAACGCGCTCAAAAATTATTAAATATCAATCCGGCACGACGCGCCGAACTCGATAACGCTTTGACACAGTTGAGAAGTTCGCAAGCCGAACTCGCGTCAATTAAACAAAAATTGCTGGTGCTTGGTTTGCCCGCGCAAAAAGTAAATTCGCTGACTTCGACAACGCAAATAAGTTCCGAATTACCGATTGTGTCGCCCGTTTCTGGAACAATTACGGCGCGAAAAGTCAATCAAGGCGAAGTTGTTTCGGCAAACGCTGAACTCCTTACGGTTACAAACCTTTCAACCGTTTGGGTAATCGGACAAGTTTATGAAAAGGATTTGGGAAAATTGCGTGTCGGCAGCGGTGCAAGCATTACGACGGACGCTTATCCGGGCGAAGTTTTTCGCGGAAATGTTTCGTATATTGACCCGAATCTCGACCAAAATACGCGCACCGCGCAGGTCAGAATCGAACTGCCGAATCCGAACGAAAAGTTCAAAGTCGGAATGTATGTCAATATCGCTTTTGCCAATCTCGGCGGTTCTGAAAACACCATGCCGACAGTTCCTGTCGAAGCCGTGCAAACTATCAATAATCAGCAAATCGTCTTTCTAGCCACCGAAAATCCGAATGTTTTTATAATGAAACCCATCAAAATCGGCGCGGAGAGCAAAGGTCTTTATCCGGTTTTAGAAGGTTTGTTCGTCGGCGATAAAGTCGTAACCGAAGGCAGTTTTCTGCTTCGCGCCGAATGGCAAAAGTCGCATCAGAGCGCGTAAGTTACAGCGATGCGAAGTTTTGTAAAGTGTTGCTGACTCTCTAAATTTGAAGAAATTTTAGGTTGCTCCGGTGCCGCGCCTTGATTAGTTGTAAAAACCGACATCTTCGTCGGTGGAAAAGCTGACTCAATTAGTTACGGCTTGTAAATGTTTTTCAAGCCGGCTAAGATTTGACCAATAAGTAAAATAGAAATTTCCTTTGGTTAGGTTTCAGTTTAATTAGACTGAAAACTCACTTTATTTGTCAAAAACTGTCTGAAATAGCGTTGTATTAAGCATTGAAACTATTTTTTTGACTTTATGAAAAACATTCCGAGAGTAAAAGTAACGGACGAAGCGAAAAAAATCATCGCTGCACTTCGCGCCAAATACGGTGAATTGATGTTTCACCAATCGGGTGGCTGTTGCGACGGTTCATCGCCGATGTGTTATGAAGCGGGCGAATTTCTCGTCGGCTCAAGCGACGTTTGGCTGGGAGAAATTGACGGCTGCGATTTTTATATGGCGAAAGACCAGTTTGAGTTTTGGAAACATACGGAATTGACGATTGATATTTCGGAAGGTCGCGGTGCGTCTTTTTCGCTTGAAATTCCGCTTGGACTCAGGTTTATGACGAAATCAAGAGTTTTCAGTTATGAAGAATCACAGAATTTGATCGAAACGCGGCTTGGCGATATGATTTAGACAAATTTTCGATGGATTCAGAAAACCAAGCAAAGACATTTTATTTTATCAGCGACTTGCATTTCGGCGGCGACGGGCAATTGCAGATGTGCGATTACACCCCCGAGATCATCGGTTTTCTGCAAACGCTTGAAGGCGAAGATGAGCAAACGGAACTTATCATCAATGGCGATGCGTTCGGGTTTTGGGAATTGACGACGGTTGAAGGCACGGCGCAGTTGGACGAAATCGTCAAATATCACGCGGAAATTTTTGAACAGTTTCGGCACACGGGCGTGAAAATTCGCATTACTTTGATGGTCGGCAACCACGATTACGATTTGGCTTGTTATCCCGAATTTGCCGATAAATTAAAAGCATTTAATATCGCGCTCGACACTTCGATCTCGATCACGCGAAATATCGGCGAACGCCAACTCTGGATCGAACACGGACAGCAGATTGACGATATGAACGCGTCGCCCGATTACGGCAATCCGTTTGCCCAGCCGATTGGCTACTACATCACCGAACAAGCCGTCGCGGGCGCGAGCCGTTATTCGGTTTTCGGCACGACGGCGTGGCTCAAAGACATCCGTTCGGTTGACGTTCGGCAGCTTCCCGATTGGATTATTTCAAATTATTTTTATCACGAAATGAGTCCGCTTATTCGCTGGCTTTTGGTTCCTTTTTTGGTTTTACTGACGATCACGATTTTCGCTCTGGCGGCTGAGTTGTTGAGATTTGTCGGCATTTTTGACGTTAATTATTTGCTCAATAACCCTTTAATGCGGAGTTTAGGCATATTCGGAGATATTTTAAGAATCGTGATGATTGTCAGTATGATCTTCTGGTTTTTTATTTTGACGGTCAGCGTTCCGCTTCTTTTCGTGATTCGTGATGTCCGCAAAACTCTCCAGCGGATGCAGATTTTGCCGGAGAGCGACGACACGACAATTTACGCGCCGAACGCCGGTTATCTCGAACACGCCCGCAGTATTTTCGAGCAAAACCCGAACGCCGCCGTCTATATTTTCGGGCATACGCACGACGCTTTTCTCGTCGAAGAAAACGGGCGGGCGATTTTAAATACGGGAACGTGGCTGAAAATCTTAAAACGAATTCCCGTCAGTTTCGGTTATCTTCCGGCGGTTTATTATCCGACTTTTCGTTTGAATTATTTCAAGATTTACGAGGAAAATGAAAAAATCGCCATCGAATACGTCGGTGTTTCGAAAAAGCCCGCGCGCGAGTTGAATTTTCTTCAGAGGATTTTCATTCTCGGCAAAAGTCCCGAACCGGGGAAATATATTCCGCCGAAAACATTGATATAAATCGTGTTTGCGAAAGAGATTTGCTGGTTGTAAGATTTAAAGCGATGACGAAGAAAATTACGGTTTACGAAAAACCGACCTGAACGACGTGCCGCAATCTGGCAAAGTTGTTTCGTGAAAACAATATCGAATACGAAAAAGTAAACTATTTTGTCGAGCCTTTGTCCGAAGACAAACTGCGCGAACTGTTCGCAAAGGCGCGCCTGTCGCCATTTGATGTCGTGCGAAAAAACGAATTTGTTTATAAAGAACAGAAAATTTCCGAAGTTAAAGACGCAGATGAATTAATTAAACTTATCGTCGAAAATCCGAATATTTTGCAGCGTCCGATTGTCGAAGTGGGCGATAAAGCAATTTTGGCGCGTCCGGTTGAAAAAATATTGGAAATAATCAACATATAGATATGAATATCACAAACGGAAACGGACACAAACCGAAACCAAAAAATGTTCTCGGCGGCGAATTAAAAAGCTGCTGCACAGACCCGATGACAGGATTTTACCGCGACGGGTTTTGCAAAACCGGCATTAATGATGTCGGCAGTCACACGGTTTGCGTCGAAGCCACAAATGAATTTCTCGAATTTTCAAAATCGCGCGGCAACGATTTGATGACACCGCGCCCCGAATTTAATTTTCCGGGCGTGAAAGACGGCGATAAATGGTGTTTATGCGCGACGCGGTGGCGCGAAGCATTGGAAGCCGGAGTTGCGCCAAAGGTGATTTTAGAAGCCTGCCACGAAGCATCGCTCAGATATGTTTCGCTCGAAGATTTGAAAAACCATAAACTAGACGAATGAATTCCATCGAACATCTGCGCGAACTTTACAATTATAACGATTGGGCAAATCGCCGAATTATTATTGCGCTGAAAACTGCATTGAGCGAAAAAGCACGGCAAATTTTGGCTCATCTTTTGATTACGGAAAAAGAATATTACGCGCGGCTTTACGGCAAAGATTCGACGGGTTTTGATTTTTGGCAGAATTTATCGCTCGAAGAATGCAGGCAATTGGCACAGGAAAACGCCGTAAATTATGAACGTCTTTTGAAGCGTTTTGACGATGAAGGACTCGGACAAATTGCCGAATACAAAACGAGCGCGGGCGTTTCGCATCAAAACACTTTCCGTGAAATGCTGACCCACGTTCTTTTTCATTCTTCGATTCACCGCGGGAATATTATCTTAAAATTGCGCGAAGACAATTTCGCGCCGCCGCAAATTGACTACATAATTTACCTGCGTGAAACAAGACAAGATAAAAAACATTGAATCAACCTCAAAAAAGTATTATCTTTAGACAAAGATTTATTCATATCTCTCCGATATTGATTTTCAAATCCTGAAATACAAGGTTTTTAAAGGGAGAAAAACGAGTGAAACCAACTGATATAAAAGACCCGGAATATTTCCACAAAGTGGTTGACTGTCAGTATGCGTGTCCGGCGCATACGCCTGTTCCCGAATATATTCGGCTGATTGCCGAAGGAAAATACACGGAAGCGTATATGATTAACTGGGATTCCAATGTTTTTCCGGGCATTTTGGGCAGAACTTGTGATCGCCCGTGCGAACCGGCTTGCCGGCGTGGACGGCTCGAACAAGAACCTGTCGCAATTTGTCGTTTAAAGCGCGTTGCCGCTGATAATAAAGAAGATGTAAAAAATCTGATGCCGCAAAAACCGTTTGCGCCGAACGGGAAAAAAATCGCGCTGATCGGCGCGGGTCCGGCTTCGCTAACGGTGGCGCGTGATCTCGCGCCGCTCGGTTACGAACTGCATCTTTTTGATGAACAGAAAAAAGGCGGCGGCTTTATGGTCAGCCAGATTCCTTCGTTTCGTCTGCCGGAAACGGTTTTGGACGAAGAGGTGAATTACATTCTCGATATGGGAATTCATACGCATTTTAATTATTATGTCGAAAGTTTGAAATCCGTTTTGGAAAAAGATTACGATGCGATTTTTGTCGGCACTGGCGCACCGCGCGGGAAGGATTTGCCGAAACTCGAAGGACGTTGGGAAGCGAAGGAAAATATTCACATCGGAATAAATTGGCTGGGAAGCGTCGCGTTTGAACATACGACGAAAATCGGCAAACGAGTTCTCGTCATCGGTGGCGGAAATACGGCGATGGATTGCTGCCGTACTTCGCGCAGACTCGGCGGCGAAGATGTCAAAGTCGTCGTGCGTTCGCCGTTTGCGGATATGAAAGCGTCGCCGTGGGAAAAGGAAGACGCACAGCACGAAGACATTCCGATCATTGATAATCACACGCCGAAAGCGTTCGTCACGGAAAACGGGAAATTAAAAGGAATGACATTTGAAAAGGTCGAAGCGGTTTACGACGAAAACGGCAAGCGGCGTTTAGTTCCGACGGGCGAACCCGAAGTGTTTTTTGAAGCCGACGACATAATCTTAGCAATCGGACAGGAAAATTCTTTTCCGTGGATCGAGCGCGACATCGGCATCGAATTTGACGAATGGGAAGTTCCCGTTATTGACAAAGTTACTTTTCAATCATCAAACCCGAAAGTCTTTTTCGGCGGCGACGCAGCATTCGGTCCCGAAAATATCATCACCGCCGTCGCGCACGGACATCAAGCGGCGGTTTCGATTCATCGGTTATGTCACGACGAAGACGTGCATAATCGCCTCGCGCCGTTCGTCAATCTGCAAAGCCAAAAAATGGGCATTCACGAATGGGCTTACGATTCGGAAATCGCACACGACGAACGATACATCGTCGCGCAAGCCGACAAATCAATCACGCTTAAAGACCGCAAAAAAGAAGTCGAATTGGGCTTTGACCGCCTTGAAGGTTTCAAAGAAGCGCAGCGATGTCTGAACTGCGATATGGAAACGGTTTTCATCGAATCGAAATGTATCGAATGCGATGCCTGCGTTGATGTCTGCCCGACCGCCTGCATTACTTTTACGGCAAATGATGAAGAACCCGAATTGCGCGAAAAACTAAAAGTCCCCGCGCTTAATTTGACACAAGACCTTTACGTTTCCGACACTCTGCCGCAAACGGCGCGAGTAATGGTCAAAGACGAAGACGTTTGCTTGCATTGCGGTTTGTGCGCGGAAAGATGTCCGACGGCAGCTTGGGATATGCAAGAGTTTTTCTACAATGTAACGAAAACATATACGGGTTGTGGGAAATAAGAAAAAATTATCCACAGATGAACACAGATGAACACAGATAAAGAAGGATTATTGAAATCGCTTTTTGATGAAAAAATCAATAGCATAAATCAGATAACCGAGAAAATCATTGGATATTCATACACTGTCAGTAATGTTCTCGGATGCGGCTTTTAAGAAAAGGTTTATGAAAATGCTTTGGCTCACGAATTAACAAAAGCAGATTTCAAAGTTTTACAGCAACACGAAATTAAAGTCTTTTATGACGGTATTGAAGTTGGAAAATATATTGCGGATTTGTTTGTAGAAGATTCTGTAATTGTTGAAGTGAAAGCAATCAGCGGTTTAGATAAATCGCAAATCGCACAGTGCTTAAATTATTTAAAGGCAACAAAATTAAAAGTCGGTCTGCTAATTAATTTTGGCAAGCCACGAATCGAAATTAAAAGAGTATCACTTTAAAAATCAAAAAACATCTGTGTTTATCTGTGGATGAAATAATCTTAAATGAGCGAAAATAAAACGAACGATTTTGTGATCAGATTTGCCAACGTCAATGGCACAGGTTCGGCGAGTGCGAACGCGCTTTTTACGAAGGCGATTTTTCGGATGGGAATTCCCGTTACGCCGAAGAATATTTTTCCGTCGAACATTCAGGGTTTGCCGACGTGGTATGAAGTGCGCGTCAGCGAAAAAGGTTTTCTCGGTCGGCGCGAAGGCATTGATTTTATGGTTTCGGTCAATCCGCAGAGTTTGATAAAAGACATCGCGGACGTAAAATCGGGCGGTTATTTTCTTTACGATTCGACAAAACCTCTGCATTCGGAATTTTTCCGCGACGACATCAATTTTATCGGCATTCCGCTGATGAAAATGTCGAACGAAAATTTTACCGACGCGCGTGTCCGGCAATTGTTAAAAAACATCATTTACGTCGGCGCGGTTTCGGCGTTTTTCGATGTTGAATTCGATGTTTTGGAACAACTTATCGGCGAGCAATTCAAAGGCAAGGAAAAATTGATCGAACCGAATATCAAGTCGCTTAAAATGGGCGTTGATTACGTTAAAGAACACTTTGAATGTCCGCTTGATTTGCGCGTGGAAAGACGCGATTTGCTCAGAGATTCGATAATGATTAACGGAAATACGGCGTGCGCTTTGGGCGCGATTTACGGCGGCGCGACGGTGGCGGCGTGGTATCCGATTACGCCTTCGACTTCGGTGGTTGATGCTTTTACAAAATACGCCGAAAAACTTCGCGTGGACAAAGAAACGGGCAAAAAGAATTTCGCCATCGTCCAAGCCGAAGACGAACTCGCTGCAATCGGAATGGTCATCGGCGCAAATTGGAACGGTGCGCGTTCTTTTACGGCAACGAGCGGTCCGGGCGTGTCCTTAATGAATGAGTTTTTGGGTCTCGCTTATTTTGCCGAAATCCCGACGGTTTTGATTGACGTTCAACGAACCGGACCTTCGACCGGAATGCCGACGCGAACGCAGCAATCCGACATTCTCGAATGCGCTTACGCTTCTCACGGCGACACGAAACACGTTTTGCTTTTGCCTGCTTCGCCGAAAGAATGTTTTGAAATGACTGCGGAATCCTTTAATCTCGCCGAGCGATTGCAAACGCCCGTAATTATAATGACCGATCTCGATCTCGGAATGAACGATCACGTTTCACAAGCCTTTGAATGGAACGACGAAGGCATATACAATCGCGGAAAAACTTTAACGGCGGAAGCTCTCGACAAACTCGAAAGATACGGACGTTATCTGGATTCCGACAAAGACGGCGTTCCGTATCGAACGATTCCGGGAACGCACGTTTCAAAAGGCGCATTCGTCACACGCGGAACTTCGCGCGACGAATACGCCGTTTACACCGAAGACGGCGCAGTTTACAAATACAATGTTGATCGCCTCTTGCGGAAATGGAACACGGCAAAAGAACTTGTTCCCGCGCCGCAATTTTATCAGGAAAAAAATGTTTCCGATTACGGCGTATTATTTTTCGGAACTTCAACCTACGCGGCGGAAGAAGCGATCGAATTATTAAAAGAAGAAAACATCACGCTCGACGCAGTGCGCGTCAAAGCGTTTCCGTTCGGCAAGTCGTTTGTAGATTTCGTAAATTCGCACAGCAAAATTTTCGTCATCGAACAAAACCGCGACGCGCAATTTAAGAGTTTGATGATGATCGAACTCGGAACAAATCCCGACAAACTAATTTCAGTTCTAAATTACGACGGCACACCGATTACGGGAGATTTTATTTTGAAACAGATTAAATCGAATTTGTAGAGAAAATAATTTAACGCAAAGGCGCGAAGGCGCAATGGATTTTTAAGGGTTGTCAATTCAATATTTTTAGTTTTTTTCAAATCAACTAAAAAAGCTTTGCGGCTTTGCGACTTCGCGCCTTTGCGTTAAAAAAATGCAATAATCAAAAATATGTCATACGTTCGCTCCAAATTTCGCCATCCGGCATTGCCCAAAAACGATTTGGGTTACACGGTTGATTATTACGAAGGCTCGCTTTCGACTTTGTGTGCGGGCTGCGGTCACGATTCGATTTCGGCGGCAGTTGCCGAGGCTTGTTTCGAACTTAACATCGAGCCGCACAGGGTCGCCAAACTTTCCGGCATCGGCTGTTCATCGAAAACGCCCGCGTATTTTCTGTCGAATTCGCACGGCTTTAACTCGGTTCACGGGCGAATGCCGTCGGTTGCGACGGGCGCAAATCTCGCCAACCGTGATCTGATTTACTTGGGCGTTTCCGGCGACGGCGACACGGCTTCGATTGGAATGGGGCAATTTGTCCACGTCATCCGCCGTAATCTGAATATGGTTTATATCGTAATGAATAACGGCTGTTACGGACTCACGAAAGGACAAGATTCGGCGACCGCCGACGCGGGTTCAAAAAACAAATCGGGAAACGTCAATCTATTTGAATCAATTGATCTTGCAAGTTTGGCAATCGAACTCGGCGCAACCTTCGTCGGACAAAGTTTTTCGGGCGATAAAGACCAATTGATTCCATTAATTAAAGCCGCGATGAGTCATCCGGGTTTCGCATTTCTCAATGTCATTTCGCCGTGCGTAACGTTCAACAACAACGCCGGTTCGACCAAATCTTACGATTACGTCCGCGAACATCAGGAAGCAACCGCGACCTTTGATTTCGTGCCGCTTGCAAAAGAAATAAAAACAAATTACGAAGAAGGCACGACGCAAAATCTGACGATGCACGACGGTTCAATCATCCGTTTAAATAAATTATCAAAAGACTGGAATCCGTTAGACCGATTTTCCGCCATCAACGCGATGCAAAAGGCGAAAACGAACAGCGAAATTTTGACTGGACTTTTGTATATGAATCCCGAAACGGAAGATTTACACGAAATTTTGGAAACGAGCGAAACGCCTTTGAACAAGTTGACCGAAAAAGAACTCTGTCCGGGTTCGGAAATTTTGAAAGGAATAAACGAAAGTTTTCGATAATTGGCTGGAGCGCAAGCGGCTCGCTTGCAATGAGCGCGATAGCGCGAAAGAATGTGGGAGGACATTCGAGTTAAAATAAACTCAAGTATCCGCCCACAAATCGCATCGTCGCAAAGCCGCGAAGCGAAGCAAGCGAGCGGCTTGCGCTCCGGTCTTTTACGAACGCATCGCCGTCAATATTTCGTCCACGACCTTTTTCGCATCGCCGAAAAGCATCTGCGTATTTTCGTAAAAAAACAGTGGGTTTTCTACGCCCGCGTAACCGCTCGCCATTCCTCGTTTCATCACGATAACATCCCGCGCTTCCCAGACGTGAAGGACGGGCATTCCGGCAATCGGGCTTGCCGGATCGTCGAGCGCGGAGGGATTTACGATGTCGTTTGCGCCGATGACCATCACGAGATCGGTTGCGGGAAAACGGTCGTTGATTTCTTCCATTTCGTAAACGATGTCATAGGGAATGTTGGCTTCGGCGAGCAGAACATTCATATGTCCGGGCAAGCGACCGGCGACCGGATGAATTGCGAAACGCACGTCAATATTTTTTTCGCGCAAGATTTTCACGACTTCGGCGAGTGAATGCTGTGCCTGCGCGACCGCTAAACCGTAGCCGGGAACGATGACGACTTTGTTTGAACGGTCAAGCAGTTCGGCAGTTTGTTCGGCTGTAATTGATTGGACTTCGCCTTGTTCGCCTTGCGAAGCTGATGACGAAATCGCGCCCGATTCCGTGCCGAAACCGCCGAGCATCACGTTAAAAAACGAACGGTTCATTCCGCGGCACATAACGTAACTCAGAATCGCGCCGCTGCTGCCAACGAGTGCGCCGGTGATTATCAAAAGATCGTTGCCGAGCATAAAACCCGCCGCCGCCGCCGCCCAGCCCGAATAGCTGTTGAGCATCGAAACGACAACCGGCATATCCGCGCCGCCGATTGCCAGAACGAAATGAATACCGAGAATTCCCGTTAAAATAATGGCGATGACGAGCGCAGTTTGTCCGTCCGTTCCCGGCAGAGTGCAAAACCAAACGCCGAGCGCGACGGTTGAAAGCAGCATTAAAAGATTCAAAATATGCCGACCGGGAAGCAAAAGCGGTCTGCCCGAAAGTGTGCCTTGCAGTTTGGCAAACGCGATGACTGAACCCGTGAACGTAATCGCGCCGATGCACACGCCGATAAAAATTTCCGCCAGATGAATCAGCTTTTCACCTTCGGCAATCTGATGATCGCCCGTGTAGGTCGCAAATCCGACAAGAACCGCCGCCGCGCCGACAAAACTGTGCAAAATAGCGACAAGCTGCGGCATCGCCGTCATCTGCACGCGCGAAGCGAGTAGCGCACCAATCGCCGCGCCCGGAATCAGCATAACCGCAAGCAGGATGTAGTTGCCGTCTTTTATCGCAAACGCCGTCGCCACGAGTGCGAGCAGCATTCCGAGTATGCCGTATAAATTCCCGCGCCGCGCCGTTTCCTGCCTTGAAAGACCGCCGAGGCTCATAATAAATAACGCACTCGCGGCGATGTATGCAATTGTGATTAAACTATCTCGCATAAATTGTTTTGTTGTTTGGTAATTTGAAACTGCTGAGAAATTATCTTGAACATCATAGCAGAAATCTTTTTGTAAGCAGACTTTTGAGTGAAGAATTTATTGTTAAATTGTAAAGAAACGATTGCCGCAACCGTTTTAAGTGAAAATTTGCGTTCAGGAAATTGTAAGCCGATTAAAAAGATTAACAAAATAAAAAATTGCCGCTTTGATTTTTTCAGACATTCAAAGCGGCAATTTTCAGTTCAAGCTTGAAATAATTAAAGCGCGGGTTGTTTCAGAATTTCAGCCAAGGCTTGCAAGCGTTTTGAGTCTGCTTCGCTCTTGGTTGAACGGGCGTTCTTCTCCAACGACGGCGCGAGTTTTTTAAGTTTTTCCTCATCCTTTTTATTTAATTTTGAACTCTCCGCACTTTGAATCGCCTGCCGCAAAGCTGTGATTTGTTCGGAAGAGAGAGTTTGCGAACGCTCAAGCTGATCAACATAAGCCTTTGCCACGACTAATTGCTTAGTCCACTCGATTTTCTGTTGATTTTGCACGTTCAATTCGGTTACTTGAACTGACTTTGCAGCGTCAATCTCGTTCTGCGTCAGAAATTTGCTCGGTGCTAATTCAAAAACGTCCAAGCCGCGGGCAATTTCCGAAGCGTAAATGTTGCCGTTATACCAGTAAGCAGACCAATCGCCGCCGAGGATGAGCATTTTCGGATCAATCGGACCGCGATCAAAATAGGCGATCTCGAACGGATTTTTCGCATCCGTGAAATCCATTATTGAGATGCCGCCCTGATACCACGCTTGAACTTCGATGTCGCGTCCGGGAACCGGGATGAGCGAACCGTTATGCGCCACACAATTTTCGCTGTCACCTTGTGCCGACGGCAGTTTGTAATAATTCGCAAAGCTCAGCTTGTTATTTGTCAGGTGAAAAATCGCATCGGCGCCCCATTTGTTCGGATCGTTCTCGCGGCAGCGCGCACCGAGTCCGCCGCCCCATTCATCGGTAAATACGACTTTTTTTCCGTCATTAGAAAACGTGGCGGAGTGCCAGTATGAATAGTTCGGATCGTTGACCGCATCTACGCGCTTCGGATTCGACGGGTCTCTGATGTCCAATAGAATTCCATTTCCCGAACACGCTCCCGCCGCCAGTCCGATTGCCGAATAGACGGTAATATCGTGGCATTGATCGGTGTCGGAAGGTTTTGTCAATCCTTCTTTGCCGTGTGTCCCGCCGTTGTTCAGACCGTTTATTGCGCCGGTTCGCGGATCAATAAATACGCGCGGACTCGAAACGATTTTGGCATCTTGCGGCGCGGCAAGCGGAACTTTGATTACGTCAATACGGAAAAGCGAAGTGTTAGAACCTTTGTCAGGTTTTTCATCCGAGCATCCGGCAAGTTCTTCGCCCGGACGAACAAAAGAAGTTCCCGAAACGTAAATATAGACGTTGTTTTTATCTTTCGGATCAACCACGAGTGTATGCGTATGCGAACCGCGACAGGTTTGAATCGCCCCGACTTGTTTCGGATTACTAATGTTGCTAATGTCGAAAATTCTGACACCGCGAAAACGATCTTTCTGCACGTCCGGCTTATGCTCTTCTCCCGCAGCGGGCGCAGGCGCGGGCGGAAAACCATTTACACTGCAATCCAATCGTCCGTTCGGCATCTCGACCGACATAAACATCAGATTTTTGTAGACGGAAACGTCGCCTTGCCCGCCGGGACAAACCAGCGAAGTCAACAATTTGGTATTTGCCGGACTTGAGATGTCATAGATGCTGACACCGTAAAAATTGCCCTGAAACAGATGATTGCCCTGAAACGCCAGGTCTGAATTGGCAAAAGCGAGCTGCGCGAAAACCAGTCGTTGAGGCTTTGGCATCTTTGATGCATCGCCGACACCGAGCAGACCGAGTGTTTTCTGCACCTGCGGACTATCAGGATCATCGGAGCCGAGTTGAAATGCGTCCGGCTTTTTGAGCAGCAAGAGATGTTTCATTCCCATCGCGGTTTCGCCTGCATCATACAATCCCGGCGACAGTTTTGCCCGCGGATCACTGGCATCCGAACCGATCATACCTTTCGGAAGCGGCGGTGCTTGTTCAAGCGATTGCGCCAATGTTCCGACTGCAAAACAGACGCACAAAACAAAGAACGCGGTTATCAAACGGAAAGTCATATTATTCACTCGATTCATTATTTCTCCTCTTTCGGGTTTTCACCCAGCATATTTTGCATAATCCTGATCTCGGCGCGCTGCCCGCTGTCAATATCCGTTGCGAAATTAAAAAGTTCGGCATCCTGTCCCGCGCCGCCTGTTCCAAACAATTCATTGACCATAATCAACGCGCCGTTGTGGTGCTGAATCATTCCTTTCAAAAACAGTTGGTCGAACTTCGCGCCCTTTGCTTTTCCC
>JBBSIE010000013.1:0-57894 GCA_038232235.1 Pyrinomonadales bacterium
AGCATTTGTCAGACTTGAAAGTCATTGTTATCGAGAAAGAATCAGTTGGATCGAAGCGAAAACAAGTATCATTCGAGATGCCGTCAGAGCATATTTGTCGAATCCTCGTTATCTGCTTCTGCCAACTGCGTAAGTTCTAAATGGTATTGATGTTTTTAACTGAAGTTCTAATGTTCTGACTGCCGGACAAGCACTTCTGCTCATAGTTTTTTTCACTCCTCAAAAAATAAATTCAAGTAACTCGTATTAAAAACTATAATCTTTTCCAATGACCGTAATAACTACCTATTTATGTAGGATATGCAGAAAATTTCAAACCAAATTTTCACGCAGAGCTTTGGCGACGGCTTCGGTTTTCGAGTGAACGTGAAGTTTGGCGTAGATTGCGAAGGTGAAATGAAACCGTGTGAATGGAAATGCCGGGTTCGCGGACTGCTCTTTGTGCATTTTTGTCGAATTCCATTATGTCTTTTGAAATGCTGAGGGAAACTTCACGCGAGGTCAAATTCATTTTTGTAAGAATAAAAAAGTCGCTTGCAATGTGATTCTGCAAACGACTTTTGATTGTAAAAATCAGATGTTTTTCAAAAATTGATTAAACTCGACTTTTATTATTTTGGCGTTTCAGTCATTTTCGGCATTTCTTCGGCGATTCGATTACCATGTGCCGAAACCATTCGCCACTGCCCGTTTTTCTTGACGGAGACGACTGTATAATAGGTCGCGTCAGTTCCCGGTTTGCCGTCTTTGGTTTTAAAGTGCGCCGTAATCCGGGCTGTTGAAACCGCCGTATTATCGTATATCCGCACTTTTTGCTCGGTTACGTCAAAAGATTCCAGTTTTCCGTCATCGGCTGGGGCAGGAGATTTATATTGGTCTAAAATCCGCGATTTGCTGTAGATACCTCCGAAATGCGAAAATTCCATATAATCGTCGGCTAAAATACGATCTATCGCAGCGGCATCGCGTTTAATGACGGCATCGAGATAGGATTTGGTCAGCGCAGTTACCTGTTGCGCGTCTTTGTCGGCTTTCATTGTTTGTTGATCGGTCTTTTGACCGAAGGCGAAAAGTGTCGTTGCGAACAAAAGCGCGATTAGCAAAATTGTTTTTTTCATAATTTTTTACTCCATTGTGATTTAAGCGGCAACTTTGAAAAGTTCGCGCTTTTATTGAACAACATAAAGGCTTTTACATTATAAAATAACTACGAAGGTATGTAGGTGAAAATTTTGATTTGTAAAATATCTTGCGCGGCTTTTCAAACCAAATTTTCGCGTAGTGCTTTGGCGACGGCTTCGGTTTTCGAGTGAACGTGGAGTTTGGCGTAGATATTGCGAAGGTGAAACGAAACCGTGTGAATCGAAATATTTAATTCGTGCGCGGCGGTTTTGTAATGATGACCGTCAATGAGCATTTTTAAGATCAGTTTTTCCTGTTCAGTCAAATGATAATCGGAAATTTCGGGCGGCGCGAATTTGCGGAACAGCGTCATCACGCGCCGCGCCACGTCCGGCGACATCGGTGCGCCGCCGTTTAATACTTCGTTTAATGCTTCGATGATCTGTGCGAGCGGCGTGTTTTTCAGCAGATAACCGTTCGCGCCGGCGCAGATGGCTTGAAAAATTTTGTCGCTTTCATTGTGAACCGTCAGGACGACAATCGGCAGTTCCGGGAATCTTTCGCGCAGAATCCGCGTGCCTTCGATGCCGTCCATATTCGGCAATCCGATGTCGGTCAAGACCAGATCAATTTCGCCGGAGTTTATAAAATGGAGAGCGGTTTCCATACTGCCGAAACTTTTGACACACGAAAATTGCGGCGTGAAATTGATCAGCGATTGCAGTCCTTCGCGCAATTCGCGTTCGTCTTCGATGATGACAACCCGTGTGCTTGGTAATTTTTCCATTTTTTGGAAATTCGGTTTTGTTATTCTATAAATATCAGGCTTTGAATATATTTTACCGCACCGCAATTTTATGACTTGATTACCGAATCCGCAATCAAACTTTCAAGCCAACCGAAAAGTTCGTTAGTGTCGCTTCGCACTTTAAAGTTGATAAAAACGGGCAGAATAACAACATTAACTAAAAATACGAGCGCGAAAAAATCGAACGGCGTGAACTTCGTGAGCGGTTGTCCTGTCCACAAACTGCCGATCATTGGATAAATCAGTGCCGTGCCGATGACGGCGAAAATAATCATCAATACTGCCAAAAATATCCACGAAGTTTTTTCTACCGCGATATTTCCGAGTATTCGACAGCCATAATTTGTCGGTTCGATTTTCATTGTTAAAATCGGCGGAATTCCCTTTTTTCGCTGGCGAAGATTCACCTTTATTTCGCTGCCGTTAACGCTGTAAAGAAAACGACGGCTGCCTTCAAAACCCGACGCGGCAAAAAAAGCGATTCTCTTTGCGTCGCTCGTCGCCGTTATTCGCCGCCACAGTTCATTCGGACTCAGACGCGACGAGAAATCAATTTGTCTGCCGAACAGTTTTTTGAACATTAGTTATAAAACCTGTTTTTCTTTGACTGTTTCGCAAATAGAATGCCCGTCAAATCCGGTCTTGGGAGGCTGGATTTCTTTGATAAATTCGCGCCGAACGCAAAATCTAAAATGACAAGGCATTTATTTGCGAAACAGTTAAAGAAAAATTAACAGATGAAATGAAATTTGTAACCTGCGTATGTATGCAGGTCGCCGAAAATTATCAGTGGAGCGTTTAATTTTGCGGAACTTGTATTTTCAGTTTTGTTCCGCCGTTGATTTTCGTTTCGATTTGAAAAGAGCCATTCAGTTTTTTGACCCGACTTCGCATATTTTCCAGCCCGTTGCCGTGTGCCTGCTTTTCCAAATCAAATCCGCTGCCGTTATCTTCAATGAGCAGAATTATTTCTTTGTTTTCAATTTGAAAATCAATTTTCACGCCCGCGCAGTTTGAATGTTTGGCGATGTTGTTGACGGCTTCCTTAAAAACCAGATAAAGATCGCGCCGCAAATTCATCGGCAGTTTTATTTTCGCGCCTTTTTTCGGTTCGGAAAATTCGACTTTGATGTTTTTCGGAACGAAAATTTCTTCGGCGTGTTCGCGCATTTTGCGCGTCATCTCCAAAACCGAATCGCGTTTCGGGTTAATCGCCCAGACAATATCGCTCATCGAACTCACCGATTAGCGCGAAGTTTCCGCAATCGAATTCAGAAGACGATTTTGCTCCGTATTTTCATCGTCAAGGTGCAATCGCGCAACTTCGCTCAAAACCGAGATTTTGGAAAGATTCGCGCCGATGTCGTCGTGCAAATCCGTCGCAATCAATGTTCGGGTGCGTTCGATTTCGAGCAGTTTTCCCAAACGCGAGCGATAAAATGCGTAAACAACTGCCGCCATCGTCAGAAAAGCCAGCGCAAGAAACCACGGACGCAGATAAATCGGCGCGAGAATTTGAAATAAAACGACAGCCGGTTTTTCGCTGACCGAATTGTTCGCTGCAACGGCACGAATATAAATTTGATAATCTCCTGCCGAAAGATTGGCAAAATTAACGAATCTCTCGATGCCCGGCGGTGACCATTCATCGTCGTTCAATTTGTATTGATAACGAATATCCGCATCGTCGAAATTTGATAGACTGGCGTAATCAATCCGCACCTGATTTTCCTGCAGCGCAAGTGTCGGTAAATTTATTTCGTCCGTGCCGGTAGCCGAAACTTTTTGCGGAATGCCTTCGACACTCAACCCCGTCAGCAAAATTCCCGGCGGTTTGACGGGGTTTATCGGCAATCGGCACATATTTGACTAAACCTTCGGTCGTGCCGAACCAGAGAGTTCCCGCCGCGTCGCAAAACGCCGAACGATATTCGCGCTGAAGCTGCGTTTTGGCGAGCCGCAAATGCTTGAATTCGCCCGTCTGCGGATTCAGACGGCTGATGTCGCGGTCAGTTCCGATGTAAATTAAACCTTGCCGATCCTGCGTCACGGAATGCGTCCGGTTGCTCGATAAACCGTCGCTTTCCGTATAAACACGCCATTTCCGGCGCGTCGGCGGTCGGATTATCAATCCGCAAAACTCCGCCCTGCCGCGTTGCCAGCCAGAGCCGATTTTCACGATCTACGAAAAGACTATTGATGCCGCCCGGCGGAATATTTTGACGATTATCGAAATAATCAATTTTTCCGCTGCGATAACGGGCAAAACCTTCATTGCGAAAACCGAACCACATATTTCCGTCGCGGTCTGCGGCAAATGAAGTAACCAAGTTATTTTTGATCGCGGAAAATTCCGTCTTGTCCGTCATCTCTTCAAGCGTCGCGTCGGCGTGTTTCCATTTATAGATACCGCCGGTTTTTTCGCCGATGCTGCTCGTCGCAATCCAGACGTTGTTTTGCGAATCTTCGTAAATGTGATAAACGTCCGCCGATCTCAAACCGTTTTTCTCGTCAAAAACATCAATCGGCGCGGTCGTTTTTAACTGCTCGAACGAAACCTTCGGAAAGCGGAACAAACCTTCGCCCGTCGCAATCCACCATTCACCGGCGCGGGACTGAAAACTCAGTTGACCATCGCCGTAACCCATATAAGCAACTGTCCGCGAAAATTCGGGAACAAGCCATTGAAAACCTTTGTCGGTTAATTGTCCGAGCCGCCAAAAAAACGGTGAAACTGTTTCGTCTGTAAAATTTCGCGCCACTTTCGCGCCTTTATCGTCGAGTTCGGTGTTTGTAAGGAATGCCGTCAACAGCAGATTGTTTTCGTTATCCGATCCGACATTACGGACGAAAGAAATGCGGTCTTCAAATTCAAATGAATTCAATCCATTCGGCGACAGGCGATATAAGCCGTTGGTTTGAGTGCCGAACCATAAATTTCCTTCGCGGTCTTCGTAAATTGTTTTAAAACGATAAAATCCGATTCCGCTCGAGCGCGTAAAACGTAACAGTTTATTACTATCGGGATCGAATTCGTGAATTCCGTTGCCGCCGATCCATAATTTGCTGTCGCCCGATTCGATAATTTTGTCAACACCTTCGATTTCGGAACCCGGCTTTTCGGAAAATTTCTTGACGATCCGCGGCGTTCCGGTTTCGTCAACTTCAAACTGAAATAAACCTTTTCGAGTAGAACCGACCCAAATTCTGTCCGCACGGTCTTCAAGAATCGCGCTGAAAATCATCGGTTCGCCTTCGACCCGATAAATTTTGATTTGATCATCGGACAAAATGCGCGTTAGAGCATTATCCAAACCAATCCAAATCGCTCCGTTTTTATCTTCGTAAACCGCATAAATATATTTGGAATCACCTGCCGGAAAATTGATATTCAGAGGCAAAAAATCATATCCGCCGGCATCATTTTTTTGTAACCGAAACAGTCCATTTTCAGTTCCGATCCAAATTCTGCCGCGCGAATCCTCTAATAATTTGGTGGCGGTCGAGATTGCCGAATCATCGAACTGATAAGTGATAAATGTCGGCGTTTCGGAAATTTGCGCCGCTTCCGCTTCATTTATCGTCCGGTCGTAAATTTTTCCTCAGGCGTAAATTTAATTAAACCGCCTTTCGTTGCGAGCCAGAAATCACCGCCGCGCGTTTCCAGAAAATCGAGTATTTCGTTTCTTGGCAAATCTTTTTCTTTAGTAAAATTGACGAATTCGTAGCCGTCGAAACGCGCCAGTCCGCCGTTTGTTCCGATCCAAAAAAAGCCTTTTCTATCCTGATGAATACAATTAATCGAATTTTGCGGCAACCCGTCGGCGGTAGTCAGATATTTGAGCGGCATTTTTTCGCCGAAAAAAGTGCTGTTGAGTAAAATTAAATGGCAAAATAAGATTAACGGAAGTCAGATAAATAGAGAAGTTTTAGACGTTTGTTTGGAAATCATCCCGATTAAATTTTGTCGTTTCGCCGTTAAAAGACTCTAATTATAGATGCTCGATTTCAGATAACTTTCATAAATTGAAAATTAATCAATTCTACGCCCAACTTTATGTTTTGCCAATATTTTTATTTGGCGAATAGGGCTTTCCTATAAAAATGTTTGGTTAAGATTTTATCAATTGTCTCTAACTTTAGTTGGAGGATTCTTTCAATTTTGAACGAAGGCTTGAGCCGAACTTTATAAAAGTAATCGATCATCCTTTCTGCTTTAGCAAAAATCAGGCTAAAGCAGAAACAAAAAAAGTAATAAACATTCAAAATTATTTTTAATTTTTCTAAATAATCTTTTTTATTTGTAATTTTTAAAACGCTTGAGAGAAGCGGAAGTGCAGTTGTCCTTGTTTCAGAATATAAAAAGCGTTTGTGCCGTCAACCTGCGGAATTAAAAATCTCGGCGGATTGAGCAAATATCCGTAATCAACTGCAAATTCTCCGCCAATCGGCGTTTTGATTCGCAACCCGAGTCCGACTGTATTCGACCAAATCGCCCGCAGATTTTGTCTGAAAACGTCATTGGCGGGAATGTCCTCCTGAGGTTTAAAAATATCGCTGACGCGGCGAAAAACATTGCCGCCGTCATAAAAAGGCACGACGCGCACGAGTTCCGTAACCGGAATTCGCGCTTCGAGATTGACTATTGCCAGTGCGTTTCCGCCGAACGGCACGGTGAACGGACTCAAGAAGACTTCTTCGCCTTTGCTGTTTCTAAAAGTTCCCTGCGGCACGATTGCCACGCGCGGTCCCGCGCCTTCAAATTCAAACCCTCGAAGTGTCGTCGAACCGCCGGCGAAAAATCTTTCGCTGATCGGTAAACTGTCATTCAAATCGGGAAATTGAGTAGAATTAAAATCCTGGTTTCTTGAGAAAACACTCGCCAAACCGAGAATGGCGCGTCCGGCAAGCGTCGTGTTTTTTAACTTAGAAATCGTAAAATATCGGTTATATTGCGCTTGAAATTTGTGGAATCCGGTGTTTGCGCCCAGAAAAGGCGCGGAAATTTTGTATTCGGCGGTGAGATAATTGCCGGTCGTCGGATCGCTCGCACTGTAGCGGCACGGATCGCCCGGCGTTCCTTTTTGAATAAGTTCGAGAAATGTGTATTTGATGTTGCAGTTTTCCCGCGTATCATACACAAAATTCGCGCCAAAACCGGAAAGCCGCACTCTCGAATCGGGGCGCAGCAAATCTTTAACGAGTAGACTTTCAAAGTTTTTCAAACGCACGTCTTCAAACCGATAATTGACAAAAAGAAAGCTTTTTTTCTTGATGCTGAGTGTGCGACTCGTTTCCGCTGAAAATGTTAGCCGATTTATCGTTGGACTGCCCGTGCTGTTGCCGAATTGGTCAATCGGATTGCCGTTGTCATCAACTCTTTGGACAATGCCGCCGGTTCCCTGATCGAACGTCGAACGGAAAAAGCGCGTAACGGTCGAATCACGCTGATAAGCTGCCGTTAATGTCAACGGCGAAAAGCGATTTTTTCCGTCCGGCATAAAGCGCGGATTGACATAATCAATCTGCACAAGCTGCTGAAGACGACTGATGCGAACACGCGCGCCGCCCTGCTGCAATTTGCCGAACAAATTGAAATGTCGAATATCGAAAAATCCATTTGCGCCGATGTCTGTCGAATAACCGCCGCCATAAGTAATTAAGCGCGGCTTTTGTTCTTCGAGATTGACGATTATATCCGACAGCCGGGCTTTTCCGTCCGCCGTTTCGCCCGCCGGTTCGGGTTTGACTTCGACCAAACTGAAAGCGTCCGTCGCGTAAAGATTTTGTTCGCTGGCGAAAATGTCGGTCGAACGCAAAACTTCGTCCGGTTTGACATTGATCGCTTTTAACACGGCTTCACGCTTGGTCATATCGTTGCCGTTAATCAAAATGCGGTTGACGATTACCTTTTTGCCTTCCTTTTCCAAAGTATAGACGAGTTTTACTTTATCCGCCGCGTCATTCGGCTCGTTCGGCAGTTCAACGACTGAATAATTAACTTTTGCGTCGTAATAACCTTCTTTTGAATAAAATTGCTGAATCTCTTTAACGCCGTTTCGCGCACGCACGCGCGAAAAGTTTTCACCCTGCAAATCAGGCAGTTTTACCAAAAGTTCCGCTTCCGAAAAAGATGTATTTCCGGTGATTTCAACGCTTTCAACTTTTGTCGGAATTCCTTCAAAGACGACAAACGTGATGATTAAATCTTCGCCGTTGAGAGCGACACCTTGTCTGACAGCGACTTCGGCGGTGCGATAACCGAGTTCGCGCAAAACGGATTGAACGGAAAGACGATCCGCTTCCAATGTTTCAGTGCTTGTATAGCCGCGCCCGTAACCGAAAAACGGAATAAATCCAAGAATATTTGCTTCCTGCGAACCTAAAATGCCTTTTATATCTTCGGCTGTGAATTTGTCGGTTCCCTGCACGCGAATATCAACCAGTTTAAGCTGCCGGTTGAGATCGGCTTTATATTTTATGTCAACCACGCGGTCTTTTAACGTCGCGCCGGTCAATGCGCCGCATAAAACGTCGGTTTCGTTTCTCGTTTCGCTCGCTTCGTTTTCGGTAAAATCGGGTTTGACGGAACAAACGGCTTTAACATCGGCAAAGAAATAACCCTGTTCCTGAAAATAATTCCGCAAACGTCGCTCACCTTCGACAATCGCCGCGTAATCGAGCGTCCCTTCACGCTTGACGGTCAAAAGTTCGGTCAGTTTTTTGTCGCTGATTTTTTCGTTTCCGGCATCAACTTCGATATTGACAATCGCGCCGACTGCACCTTTTAATTCAACAGTTATCGTGTTTTTTTCGCTGTCATAAACGGGACGCGGTTCTTCAAGTTCGGGAGCGATAAATTTCTCTTCGCGTAGAGCTTTGCGGATTCTGGCGACATCTTCCGTCAGAAGTTCGCGTGAATACAATTCACCGGGTTTTAATTTTAATTTCGTACGCACTTTTGCCGGATTAAAACCCGCAATATCAATATTGAATTTTTCGACTTTTGCCTGCGCGTTAGGCGTAACGTCAAAAGTTACAGCAACTTCGGTTTCGCTTTTGATCGGCTGCTGGCTGAATTTTACTTCGGCTTTGTAAAATCCGCGCTGACGCAGATAAGCGAGAATGACATCGGCATTATCGCGCAGAGTTTGTTCGGTAATCGAAGTTCCGGGATTAAGTAAATTTAATTTCAGCAGAAGTTCCTGTTCGGTAACTTTGTCGCCGACGACGTTGCCGATGTTGATATTTACTTTATCAGCCTTTGTTTTGCGCTTGATAACAAAGCGTACATTGACATTGTTTGAACCGACTTCACTGGCGATTACTGAAGCGGAAACAATTTTTTCCGTTCCGTAAAGTGCCGCAATCGCGTCGCGCACTTTAACGGTCGTATAATTTTCGCCGAGCGCGGTTCGCGCAATCAGCCGAAACTGCTCGGCAACGGAAGCGTCGCTGTCTTTGCCTTCAAAAGCTATCTCGATGTCGCCGATCGGTTTGTTTTCAAATTTATTCTGCGCCTGTGCGGTAAGCGGTAAGAAATAAGCAGTAAGCAGTAAAAACAATAAAACACTGAAAATAGAAGTCGAAAATCGGAACACGGATTCTAATGAATTTTCCATTTTCCATTTTCCATTTTCCATTTTTAAACTTTGTGGTGAAAAACTCATTAAAATCTTTTTCTCAAACGAACTTCAAAACTAAAAACATTATTTTTGCGCGTTACATTGGTGATCGAGCGTTGTTCATATTGTGCGACAACTGACAAGCGGTTCGACACACGATATTCGAGAGCTAGAATCTGATTTTGATCTTCCGACAGATTGGTCGAATAAGTAACAAGCAGATTTCGGTTGATTTGTCTGCCCACCGTTAGACGCGCCGACGGATTCAGACTCTGCCCGGAAACTACCGGATTTAGCTCAAATCTATTTAAACCGAAAAGTTTATCGGTCGCTTTGCTCAACGGATTGTTGATCAACTCATCGGTTAAAATCTCCGCCGCCGTGTTGATTCCAGACTGCGCCAATGTTGGAATTCCCGAACCGTTATTCGCCAGATTTCCGGTTGTAATCAGCGAAATGACATCGCCCTGCGGCAGTGCCGGACTCGAACGAACGGTTGCATTTAATGATTCAGTGTTAGTCAATTCGCCGACCAAACTGACCGTAATTTGGTAACCTTTTATATCAGTTGAAGCCTGTAAATTTATATACGGTTCGATGCTCGTGTTCGGCGGAAATTCCAGTACGCCGCGCTGCACTTCGTAGCGATCTTTGCGAAAGAAAATCGTGCCGCTGTTGGCGGTAACCCTGCCGGAAATCTGCGGATATTCGACATCGCCGGTTACGCGCAAGGCAATCGAAGCCGTCAAATCAGCCAAATTATTGCGAACAACCAAAGCGTCGCGTCCTTCCAAACGAATATCCAATTTCGGAACACCTAAGAATGACGACGAAGAACTGTCGGACGAACCCCCCGAACCGGCTGACAGCGAACCTTCGCGCCGTCCACTGATGAAGTCTGCCAAATCAATATCTTTGTTGTAAATACTGCGTCGGGCATAAATCGTTCCGGCGATCAGAGTATTCATTTCGCCATCTACACGATTGCCGCTGATTTGAATTTCGGCATCGCCCGTCGTAATAAAATCAGGCGGCAGCGGCGCGGTAAAATTATTTCCGCGCACATCAAATCGAAAACCCTGCAATTCCAAACCCGAAAGCAGTGCGCCGCCTGAAGCCGAAACTCTGCCGCCGCCCAAAAATCCGGTTAAGTTTTCAATCTGCGCTTGATTCGACGTGAAAAGAATACGACCCTGCACACGATTCAGCGTCAAACGCTGCGCTCCGACAAAGGTTGCCACCGAAGCATTGTCGAGTTCCGCCGAACCGATCAGCCGCGCAGTTTTATTAACTCCGGTCAAACGCACGGCGACATCGGCGATGCCTGTAAAAAATGTATCTTTGGAAAGCGCATTCAAAATCCGCAGATTTACTTTTCCGTCAACCGCCAAATTGTTGATGCCGTCTTCGGTCAAAGATTTTGTGCCGCTGACGACGATGTTAGATCCGCCGCCTGAGAATTTGGCATTTTCGACAACGACTTCCTTCGTATTAAACCGCACGGAAACCGGTTCTGTCGCAATCAGCGGCGTTTCATCAATCTGCAAAGCGAGTTGGCTGAACATCGCCGCGCCGCTGATGCCGTCGGCTGAAAACGCGCGTTTGCCGTCCGCGCCGACCGGATAAAGATTGCCCTGAATGACGACATTTCCTGTCGCCTGCCCGGAAACGTCAACGCCTTCGGGTTTAAAGAGCGCGACAAGCGGCGCGAGCTGTGTATTGTTAAAACTCGTTTCGGCGCGAAACGGCAGATTTTCGTCGGCAAAATTGACGCTCGCGTTAAGCATTTGCGGCTGACCCTGAAAATTGACCGTTACGTTGGCATTTAGCTGTTGATTTTCGGTTTGCCCGTTAAAAGTTATATCGCCGAGAGCGTTTCCGTCATAAACGACATTACGCCCCGCGCCGCTAAAGTTAATGTCAAAGGTTTTCGGATCGGATCCAATGCCCAATGCTTTCGCCTGCAAATCAATAATTCCGCTGACGCTGGAAATATCAGTTCCGGCAGGCAAGAAAGGAGCGATTCGCGCCACGTGAATATCATTGCCGCTGGCGACAAAATTAAACGCCGTCGAATCTGTATTATAAGTTCCATTCGCTTTCAAAGAACCGTCGCCGAAACGGACGAGAAAATTTTCGAGATTGACGAGATTTCCCTGAAAAGTCGCCTTCGCGTCAAAACCGTCAAACGGCTGATTGTTAATCGTGCCTTTGCCGGACGAAATGTTCGCTTCGCCCTGCAAGTTGCCGGGAATTCCGCTAACGTCAATCGTGCCGGATGTTTGCGCCTGAAAATCTTTGATTTGGTCGGGCAAAACGTCAATCGGCAATGCCGCCAAAAGATTTCCCGTGTTGACGTTGTTTAACTTCGCCTGAACCGAAATATTATTTTCGCCGACACGCGGAACATTAACATTGAATGCGAGATTTCCACCGTCGCGCTCCTGCAACTTCCCATCGGTCAACGCGATAACGTCAGGCGAAACCAAAACATTCGTTGAAAACGCGCCTAAATCACGTCCGCGTAAAACGATTGAATCGAGCGAAGCGCGTCCGTCGAGCGTCGGATTCGACAGATTTCCGGTAATCGTGCCGGTAAAATCGAGTTTTCCGGCAAGCTGCGCTTGATAATCGTCAAGCTGCGCTTCGAGTTCAGGTGAGATATTTAAAATTCTGATGATGCGGTCAATTTCGCTCGCGTCGGCTGAATTAAGCGCGATGTTTAAATTGGAATTATTGCCGCTCAAATCAAATTTTCCGGTTAAACTAAGTCCGGTTTGTTCAGTGTTCAAATCGGCGTAATCAACATTGAAAAGTCCGTTATTCGCCGTCAATTGAACTTTTCCGCTGAGCGGCACGAGTCCGCGTTCGGCAGTTCCGGCGTTGGCGGCAAGATCGGCGGTTACCGTTCCGCTGGCGGTTTTAAAGTTTGTTCCGGCGAAATTCAAGTTGACGTTACCGGTAGTTTTTCCTTCAATCGGCACGACTTGTCCGCCTTGCAGAGCGAGAATTTTTGATAAATCGAGATTTGAAAACTGCGCGTCAACATTCGAGCGTTTGCGCTCGGACAAAGCAATCGTCGCATTGCCGTTGATGCTGCCGTCCATCACTTCCGCCTGCAAATTATTGAGCGCGATTTGGTCATTTTGCGCGACGACTGAAGCCCGCGCCGCGCCTAGTTTCACGCTGCCCAAAACGCCGCCGCCCAAACTCATATCGAGACTCGCACGATAACGTCCCGACGGTTCAAGCACGAAAACAGGCTTATAAATTTTGACGTTTTCGAGATTTCCGCCTTCCGGCACGGCGGATTTCGTCAGCACGACATTTCCGGCGTTAATATCGCCCGAACGCGCTTCGATAGTTCCCTGTTTGATTGTCAAACGAAGTCCGGCGACATTTAGACTTCCCAAAATCGCCGCGTCGGTAGCAATTTTGGCGACTTGTGCATTATTTGCGTAAACTTCCGTCGTGCTACCGGCGACTTTGGCGGTAACGCCCGAAGCCTGCAACGCGCCGACTTTCGTGCCGCCCGCGTCCAAACCGTCAGCCGTAACATTATTTACCGCAACATTTGTCGTGCCGTTATTTAAAGTCAGATCAACGCCGTTTGCCGCTAAATTATTGACTTTGCCGTCTTTAGTACGAAGATTATTTGCCCGCAAACTGTTGATTTGTGCCGTAGTTTTATCGCCGCGATTCGTCGCTTTTACGCCGCCGACGGTTACGCCGTTGATTTCAGTTCCTTCGAGTTTTACGGAATTTGCCCGCGCTCCTGGCAATGTAATATTCGTCGCGCCGTCTGCGTAAGTAACTTTGACATTATTTGCCTGCAAATTCTGAACTGCGGCATCCGGCGATTTAAAATTGCCCGCGCGAAGTGTTCCCAGCGTCGCTTCTAATTTTTCATCTTTATATTCGGCAACCGCGTCGGTAATATAAAGTCCGGCGATTGTTCCCATCGGCGATTTTGCTGCCGCCGCCTGCAGTTCGCCAAACCATTTGAAATCGCTGCCTGTGCCGCGAATATTGCTGATAAGCTGTAATTTATCTATCTGGAAATCTTCGTAAGTTAAAAGTTCGGCAACCGCTTTGCCGTTGACTTCATACATCGAATTTTCGCCCGCAACAGTCGCCGCGACGTTCAAACCTTTCAGACGAATATTGTCCGCCGCCAGTGCGTCCGATTGAATTTCGCCTTCGATGTTATATTTCGCGCCTTCGCCGGTAACTTTTCCGTTGAAATTCGCCGCGCCGCGCAACGCCGTGCCGAGCGGCAGAATGTTTGAAGTCTGCGTTAAATCTACGGTTGATTCAACATTTAAATCGTATTGCAGCTTTTCCCAATCGGTAATTTTTCCGCTTAAAGTTGATTCGCCGAGCGGCGTGGTCAATTTTAATTCGGAAATGTCCGCGCCTTGGTCGCTGGCGATTCCTTGAGCGCGAATGTCTATCGGCTGAACCGGATTTTCGTCATATATTACGTTTGAATCGGTCGAAGCAAAATTAATTTTATAACGCTTCTGCTCGTCGGGAACGTCATAATTTTCCGGCTCAAGCGCGAGCGCGATGTTTTTCGCGTCGGCGGAAATTTTATGCTGAACGTCGCCAAAATGTATCAAACCGTTTTTGATTGTGGCTTTGACGGATGAATATGTAAAATTTACGCGCGATGTGCCGCCGCCTTCGTCCTGCACAAAATTCAAATTTGAAAAATTAGATTTGCCGTTTTCATCAAACTTCACCCACGCTTCAAATCCGTCAACATCAGTCGTATCAAGGCTGATGTCGCGGCTTAACTGCCACGCATAAAGGTCTTTTATTCTCAGATAAAGATCGGCTTGTTTGATAAAAAAGAGTTTATCGCCCGAAACTTTGTCGTTAAAAGTCGCGTTTTTGATTTCCAGTTTGAGCGGCGAAACGGTCAAGCGAAAAGTGTCGGCGGAAAAAACAACGCCGATGTCCGCCATTTTTGTAACGAATTGTTCTTTTATATAATTGTCGAAAACGCCGTAACGATATGAAACCGTCGTCAAAAGTGCGAGCGAAACTGCCAACAGTGCGATAATTCCAAGCGCAATAACTCCGTTTCGGCGCGTAAAAAATCTGCGCCGCGAAGTTTCCGGCGCGGTTTCTTCCGCTCCGTTATCCTGCGATTCGAGTTCTTCCGATTTGTCTATTTGATTTTCGTTTTCTTCCGACATTTATCTATGAGAGAGTTGCTGAAATCATTTTAACGATTTTTATTATTTATTAAAAGCTAATATGAAATTTTCCCGTCAACAATTAAATATTAAAGCGGTTCAATGTCAACAATTTCCAAATCAAACGCTTCAATCGCATTGACTTTCGGCGGATGATTTGTCAATAGTCGAATTTTTTTCACGCCCAAATCGTTTAAAATCTGTGCGCCGATGCCGTAATCGCGGTAACTTCCGTAACCTGTTTTTTTTCGCGCCGCTTGAAAATCGAGATTTTCTTCCCGCATCACGGCGTAAGTTTGTAATTGATGTATCAAATCGAGATTATGCTGGTTCTGGCGCAGATAAAGAATAACACCTTTTCCTGCTTGGGAGATTTTTTTCAGCGAAGAATGAATTGCTTCGGATGCTTCGCCGAGTTTTGAACCGAACATTGCGAACGTAATATTCTCCGTTTGGACGCGCACGAGAACGGGTTCGGTTGTCTGCGAAAAATTATTTCCCAAAACAAACGCAACGTGCGTTTCGCCGTTGATGATATTTTCGTAAGCAATGGCGGTGAAATTACCGAAATCAGTCGGCAAATCTGTTTCGACGACGCGGCGCACAAGTGTTTCTTTGTTTATTCGATAACGAACGAGATCGGCGACGGAAATAATTTTCAAATCGTGCCTTTCGGCGAAAATTTTTAATTGAGGAAGCCGCGCCATCGTGCCGTCTTCGTTCATTATTTCGCAAATTGCTGCTGACGGATTAAGTCCGGCGATTCGCGCAATGTCAACGCTCGCCTCGGTTTGTCCGACGCGAACGAGAACGCCGCCGCGTTTTGCCCGTAGCGGAAAAATATGTCCCGGACGCGCCAAATCAGACGGCTTTGTATCGGGATGAACGGCGGTTAAAATCGTTTTCGCGCGGTCGGCGGCGGAAATTCCCGTCGTTACGCCTTCTCTGGCTTCGATAGAAATTGTAAAAGCCGTTCCCATACTCGAAGTATTTTCCGAAGCTTGCGGCGGCAAAAGCAGTTCATCGCACCGTTCCTCGGTCAGCGGCAGACAAATCAACCCTCGCGCGTGAGTTACCATAAAATTGATGATTTCCGGCGTAACTTTTTCCGCCGCGCAAACCAAATCGCCTTCGTTTTCGCGGTCTTCGTCGTCAACTATGATTATCATTTTGCCGTTTTTTATATCTTCGGCGGCTTCTTCGATTGTGCTGAAAGGCATTTGTTTATTGTTAAAATTTGCGATTCCAAACTTATTAGCTCTAAACGTAAATTTTAACGGAAATGCGTGAATTTGGCGAATATAAAGTTAAATTTGTCTTTTACATTCCGGGTTGGTCGGTCAACTCTTTTGAGGCTTGAGATATTTAATCATTGAGATGCGCGTTCCTTCATCAACTTGCTCGAATTTTACTTCGTCCATCAGATTTTGCATTAATTTCAAACCCCAACCGCGCCGTCCTTCGTCGGTTTTTATTTCCCGCGCTTTTTTGTCTGACAGGCACAAGCCGCGATTGGAAATTACGATGACGATTTTATCGTCTTCGACGGTAAATTTTTGATAAATTTTGCGGTCAGGACTGTGCGAATGTTGGGTTGCGTTGATGCACGCTTCGACCAGTGCGGTTTTAATTTGATTGATCGCTTTCGGGTTGAAATGATGCCGCCGTGCGATTTCTTCGACGGCGTGAGCGGCGATCAGTTCGGTTTCGTCGCCCATCGGAACGATGATTTCGTACTCGTTGGCTTTTTGTCTTTCACCGCCTGTTTCTTCGGGATCGAGATATTTAATCAGCAGTTCGACTTGTCGGCGGCTCGAACCGTGAGCGTCTCTTTGACGCAATTCCGACAACATTCTGCCGATTACCAAAGCCCGCGGTTCGACGGTTATTTCAAGCCGAAAACGTGATTTTACGTAGTCGGTCAAAATCTGATTTTCAAACATCGGTTCGACCAAATTTGAAGTTACGCGAACAATTTCGTGCATATTCAGAAGCCGCATTGTTTGGTAGAAATAAATTTCGCTCAAATTTGTGCGTCGCCGCCACGATTCAATCGGCGATTTTCCAGCTTCAAGCGTCAGCGCATCATACAATAGCCTCAAAAGGTTTTTTTGTGTTTCGAGGTCAGGCGCAATTTCGTTAAAAATGTTGTCGTAAAACTTGCCGATTTTTCCGCCAAAAAGTTCCGCCGTGTAAATCTTTTTGACTTTCTGAAAATTATTGAGCGGAACTCTGACTTTCTGCGCCGCAGTCAGCAAAAATTTGATAAATGTCGGGTTTCCGTCAAGCTGCGCGGCGATTAAATCGCGTGTTTGCTCGTTGATTTTAACAGAATATCTCTGCGCTAAATTTTCAGTTAAAAGTCCGGCTTCGGAAAATGACAGCGGTTCTAGTTTAAGCACGTCGGCATTGAGCGTCAACATTTTATTGAAAAGATAACGCCGCTTTCCCGCAAAAACAAACCGAATATCGGAACGCGAAAATATTTCTCTGATTTCTTCCGTAAAGTTCGTTTCATCCAAAAAGTTTTCCGCTTCGTGCAGATTATCAATTATTACAAATGCTCTCGCGCCGTTCGCCAAAGCGCGCAGCGGCGCACTCAAACAATTGTTGATAAAAGCGCGGTCATTGTTGAGTTTGCTTTCCTTTTCACAAATTTCAATCAGACAGTCAATCCAGTATCCGTCGAATGGAAGAGCGAGTTCGGAAAGTTCGCAAACGTCTGGCGAAGCACTTAAAATTTTTGCGTTCCGACGGCGAAAGGCAACACTTTGCTGCAAAAATGTTTGCAGAAATCGAAGCGCGGCTTGTTTCGTCGTTTTATCATTCTTTTCGAGCGCGAAATAAACCGGAATTACATCGGTTTGTTTGCTGAAAAGAAGATCGTAAGTTTGTTTGAGAAGTTCCGAAACGCCCAAAGCGGGCGCGGATAAAAGCAAAAGTCCGTGATTTTGATTTTCGTTTGTCGCGTGAAGAATCAGCGCATCAAGTTCGGAGTTTCTGCCGATGAAGTCTTCCCTACTGAGCGTTGATAAAATTTTTGAAGCCGGTAACTTTTTTGCGCTTTGAATCATTAGACAATTTTAATAATATGAGAAACTGAGATTAAAAGAATAAATATTTTATTTAATCAAATATGCTCACGACTGCAATTATTAACATTGGTAAATTTCTAATAGCCTGAATACTTCAAAAAATTTTGGTATTAATGCAGGGTGAAAAAAAATTGAGTTTTATTCAACAAAATCAACTTCGACGGGATGAGAAATGATGCCTTTTTCATAACCTTCCTTGAGCAGAAGTTTCACGGCTTCGCGCCCGCGCTCACCGTAATCGAGAGTTAAATCATTGACCCACATTGCCACAAATCTGTCGGCAAGTTCCGGCGGCATATCGCGGGCAAACTGCATCGCGTAGGCGAGCGCGTCTTCGCGGTGTTCCATTGAATAAACTATGCTTTTGTGCAGATACGACGAAACTTCCTTCATCAAATCTTCGCCTAAATCCCGACGGATGACATTGCCGCCCATCGGCAGCGGCAAACCGGTTTTCTCGTGCCACCATTCGCCCAAATCGAGAACTTTAACAAGACCGACCTGTTTGTAAAAAAGCTGTCCTTCGTGAATCAGAAGTCCCGCATCGGCTTTGCCTTTCTGCACGGTTTCAATAATTTCGTCAAACGGTACAACAATGTATTCAAAATCCTGATTATAAATTCTCAGAGCCAAAAACGCGCTCGTTAATTCGCCCGGTATGGCGATTTTCATATTCGGAATTTCTTCCGGTGAGCGTTGATCTTTGGAAACAAGAATCGGACCGTATTTGTCGCCGATGCTCGCACCGTGCGGCAGAAGTGCGTATTTATCGGAAATATATGCGTAGGCGTGGAAACTGATTGCAGTTACGTCATAAACTCCATTTTTTGCGTTTTCGTTGAGCGTTTGAATATCCTTTAAGGTGTGTTCAAATTTCAAGCCGTTGGTTTCGAGTTTGTTCGTTGCCAAACCGTAAAACATGAAAGCATCATCCGAATCAGGCGAATGTGCGACGGTAATTATTCTTTTTTCAGAAGCTGCGTCCATAAATCAAATCTGCGCGTAAAAAATATTCGTGTTGTATAAGATTTCTATTCTACCGTTTTCCGCGTGTTCTGCAAAAAGAGATTGCAGATTTTCCAGCATCTCATTAAAACGCGGATTTTCCCGAGTTGGAATATATGAAGACGATAACATTCTGCCTTTCAAACCTTCAAAATCGAGTTTCTGAACATTTTGAAAAGTCGCCCGCCGAACTTTCGTCATAAAAAATTCCTGCAAATTTTTTTCGTTGATGTTTTCGTGCCTGACTTTTTCATAATCCGTGCCGAATTCGACCAAAAGCCGTTCGTATTCACGAAGAAATTTGTTTGTGTCGAGATGGCGTTCATTCCACATCAGAACGATAAAACCTTTGTCCTTCAAAATCCGATAAAATTCTTCTCCTGCTTTTGCCTTATCAAACCAATGAAACGCCTGCGCCGCAATCACAAAGTCAACGCTTTCAGCTTCAAGCGTCGTATTTTCCGCCGTTCCGTCAACGGTTTTAAAATTCGGAAATTCCGCCAGAAAACTTCCGGCGGCTTGACGCATCGCTTGATTCGGCTCGATGCCGAAAACCGGATTGCCGTTTTCGAGAAAAACTTTTGATGAAATGCCCGTCCCTGCGCCAATGTCGGCGATTATTGAAGTTTTTTGCAGATCCAATTTGCTGTGAAACAAATCCAAAACTTCCGGCGGATAATGCGGACGATATTTTATGTAATTTTCAACGCGATTTGAAAATCTTTCGACTGTATTTTTTGACATTTAATCACCGGCGACAAATGCGGTCATTTTCCATTTGCCGTTTTCCTTCGTAAAAATCGCCCGATAATCAATCGGACTGCGGACATATTCCGCACTGACAAAACCTTTTTTGCCGCCTAAAGTCTCCACTTTCAGCCACGAATAATTTTGCTCTTCACTTTTTTTACCGACCGAATTTTCAAGATCAACTTTGACGACATTATAAGACAACTGCGAAATAATTTCGGCTGATAAATCAGGTTTTGCGCGTAAATTAACATTGTTTCCAAAAATAACCTGATGCTCGAAAGCGCCCAAATCTTCTGGAAAAGTCTTGAACGTGTAAGGTGCGGTAAAAGTATTTTTATCCAAAAAAACTCCGCCGTTTGTTAAAGCCGTTAAAAGTTCTTCCCACAATTTGCTTTTTGAATTGTCAATTTCCCATAACTGCTTGAAATCCGATATTCCGTTGTCGCCGCCGAAACTGCTTTTGATATTCTGGTCGAGAACGCCGAGAACATATTTTTTGTCGTGATTATTAACAGCTTCGATAAGTTTGGCGCGAAACGCGCTGAAAGATTTGTCTTTTGCGCCTTCATCAACCGGACGAACGTAGCGTTCCTGTGCTGAAATATTTGCCAAACAACCAAATAGTGAAAAAGTTAATGAGATGATTATGATTATTCTTCTATTCATTTTTCTCCGTGTGGAATTTCTTCGCCCGTCCACTGCGTTTTGCGCGAATGTGGAATATCAAATTGGTCTAAAATTCTAAAACATAAATGGTCAACGAGTTCTTCGATAGTTTTAGGATGGTGATAAAATCCCGGACTCGCGGGCAAAATCTGCGCTCCGGCGCGTGATAATTTGAGCATATTTTCCAGATGAATCGCATTAAAAGGCGTTTCGCGCGGAACTAAAACTAATTTTCGACCTTCTTTTAATGTTACATCAGCGGCGCGATGAATCAAATTTGTTCCCGCGCCCGAAGCAATCGCGCCGAGCGTTCCCATCGAACACGGCACAATTATCATTCCGGCTTGCTTATTTGAACCGGACGCTGGCTTTGCCGCCAAATTATCGAGCCGCCAAAAACGGATGATTTTTGAATCTTTCTCCAAACCGAGCCATTCATTGATTTTTTCCGCGTTCGGTTCACGCAGATTCGCGCCGGTTTCGACCTGCGCGACAGTTACGGAAGTTCCCGACATTATCAAATTTATCGTTTCCACCGCGCCGCTGTTAGCTAAAAGCTGTAAAGTCCGTTGAGCATAAATCGTACCTGATGCGCCGGTGATAGCGAGCGTTAATTCCATAAAACCATTTTAACCCGTAATACTTTCATAAACATAATTGCCTGTTCAAATTAAAAATTTCCTGCCGGAGATTCGGTCAAAATGAATGAAAATTTATTTGATACCAAACCGATGAAAAAGGCGCGTAATTTAATAAGGAGAAAGTGTTTGTGAGCAAACAAAGAATAAATAAACACGCGGCATTGAAATTGCCATTCAAAAACGCGGCTGGAAAACTGTCGGGAGTATTTATGAACAATCCAAAAATTTTAGAAAATGAAGTTTTGCTTAATTTTGTCAGCCATAATACCGGGTTTGGACGCTTGTGAAAATTTTTACGGCTTACAAATATGTCGGTTATTTAATCTGATGTGCCTTCTATTTTGTTCAAAAATCGGCGATTTTCTCGCCGTATTTTTGTTTTAAAAATTGTGAGCAGTTAATATAAATTTATGAAAGCAAACGATATTAAAGAAATTCTGGCATCTCACGTAAACGGCTCAATTTCCGCTGACGAGGCAGCATCTAAGATAAAAAATCTTAATTTTGAGAACATCGGTTACGCCAGAGTTGACCACGCTCGCGCCGAACGGCAGGGTTTTCCCGAAGTGATTTTCGGTCAGGGAAAAACCAAAGAACAAATTTCGGGAATTTTTGAACGGCTCATCGCCCACGCGCCGAATGTTTTAATAACCCGAACAAATGCAGAAGTTTACGGCGAAATACGAAATATTTATACCGATGCCGAATGGCACGAATCGGCAAATCTGATTCGCGCCTGGCGCGATAAAACTGAACTCGGAACCGGCGAAATTGCGATTGTAACTGCCGGAACAAGCGACATTCCGATTGCCGAAGAAGCCGCGCTGGTGGCGGAAACGATGGGAAATACGGTCAAAAGGATTTGGGACGCGGGCGTGGCGGGAATTCATCGGATTTTAGCCGAACGCGAAATTCTGCAAAACTCGCGTGTCGTCATTGTCGTCGCCGGAATGGAAGGAGCATTGCCGTCGGTCGTCGGCGGTTTGGTCAAAGTTCCGGTCATTGCCGTTCCGACGAGCATCGGCTACGGCGCGTCTTTTAACGGACTCGCCGCGCTGTTGGGAATGCTCAATTCCTGCGCGTCAAATGTTACAGTCGTTAACATTGACAACGGTTTCGGTGCGGGTTTTGTCGCAAGTTTGATAAATCGTCGTTGGGACTTAGGTAAACTTGATTTATAATTCCAAGCAGATTTTAGGTTTTCAAAACAGAATGCGATTTACGAAAAAGATACTCTTGATTTTTGTTCTTGCTAATTTGTGCATCAATTGCCACTATTATTCCACTAAATTCTCTACTATTCCATCAGATGCTTTTTTCGTTAATGACAATATGGGCGGAGTTTACATAAAATGTGATAAAAATTTTGATAAAAAAGAAACTTATAAATGCGAAATTTATAACAATCGAAACGGTGAAATTTTATCGGAAGGAATTTATGCCGTCGGGTACGGAAATGGAAATCCGTTTTTTGATTCAAAAGACAAACAAATTTATGAATCATACGACCTCGGACGTATATTTTTGCGGGACGGCAGATGTTTAGTTAGTGTTACTCCAAGTGCATCCGTTGTTGAAGTAGATGCTGATGCTTGTTTTACTCGCTCTTTTTAACGAACAAAATAATTAAACAACTTATTGATTAAGACGGAACAGTGTCTAAGGATTCAACAAAACAAAAAGTCTGTCTGCCCAATCGGATTTTGTGTTTCGCAAAATTTCGTATTGAACCATCGCCGAATCGCGGTCGCCGAGTTTAACGTAGGCTTTTCCAAGATTATATCGCGCTTTATCGAAGTTGGAATTATAACTGACGGCGTTATTAAATGCGTCAATGCTTTCCTGTGTTTTGCCTAATTCAAAATAGTTTTCACCCAAATAATTATAAGTTTTTGCGTCCGGTTTATACGTCTTTAACTGCTCAAAAGCGGCGAGCGATTCGTTATATCTTTTTTGTTTGAAATACGCCGCGCCGATAAATTCATACGCATTGGCGTAATCCGGTTTAATTGCGATTGCACGTTTAAAAGCTAAAATTTCCTCGTCCGTCCGACCTAATTTATTTAACGAAAGTCCCAGCGCATACTGTGCGTCGGCGTTGTTTCCGTCAATTTTGGCGGCTTGACGATATGCTTCCGCCGCGTCTTTGTATTGTCCGAGTGCGAAGCTCGACGCGCCGATATTGATATAAGTTTCCGACCATTCGGGGCGCAGTTTTGCGGCTTGTTTCGAGGACTTTAGCGCGTCGTCGTGTCGTCCGAGCATTCCATAACAAAATCCCGCCTGATACCACGCTTCGGCGTAATTCGGATCAATTTCCACGGCTTTTTCAAAATAACCGACGGCGCGGCTGTAATCGTCCCGCGATAAAATGCCCAATCCTTGCGAATAAAGACTTTCAGCGGCGGCGCGTTTGTTTTTTTGCGATTCGGAATTAAGCGATGAAAAACTTTGCAGTTCGCCGATTTTTAATTGGGAAATTCGCTCACTCGGCACGGCAAAATTTAAACTTTGTCCTTCCGCCGCTTGCAGCGTCGCCACGCCGATCACCTGCCCGAACATATTGACGACGGGCGAACCGCTCGAACCCGGCGAAATCGGCGCGGTAATTTGGATGATTTTCCCGTAACCCGGAATTTCGCGCACGGCTGAAACGATACCGTTGGAAACCGAACCTTCCAAACCATACGGATTACCTATGACAACGATTGTTTCGCCTTCCTGCGGCACGGTTTTGACAAACGGCAACGGCACGGCATCGCCGGGCGGCACATTCACTTGCAGTAACGCCAAATCGCCTTCGCCGTCAATCGCTAAAACGCCACGCACGACGAATTTTTTGCCGTTCATCAAATGAACCTCGACCCGATTCGATTTTTCAATGACGTGCCGGTTTGTAATAATTTTATCGTTTGCAATAAAAAAACCGCTGCCGCGCGAAAGCGTCGCGCCTTTGGCATCAAAAGTTTCAATCGCAACCGCCGAAGGTTTCACGCGGCGCACCAAATCGGGCAAATAATCCTGCGCGAAAACCGTCAAAACGCTCATAGAAAGCATTAATAGATAAAGAAAAGCATTTTTAACGGCAGATTTTTTCATTACGATTCTGATTTCCTCTTGGGATTATAGTGGTTTTATCAATTTCAAACAAATTTTGAGCAAAATAAATTAATTAACCTTTACTAGATGGAATAAAAAGTCAAACGGTTGCCGAATGTCTGCCGCAACGATTGTTACCGTTTTATAGTATTTTCAAAATTTTGATTTGTTTCATCTCATTTTATTGCTAAACTTTTATGATTTAACGAGCCGCACGCGGAAATTAATTATGCCTTCACTTTTCAATGTAGAACCATATTCTGCACTTATCAAAACGCCTATTCTCGCACAATGTATTGTTTCGATAGTCGTTCCGGTGCGCGACGAAGCGGAAAATTTACCGAAAACTCTTGATTCATTTGTCAATCAAACGGATTTAAAAAGCTCGCCGCTTGATCCGGCAATTTTTGAAGTCATTGTTTTGGTGAACAATTGTTGCGATAACTCTGCCGAAATCGTCGAAAAATGGCAAAAGACAAATCAGAAATTTAATTTTCATTTTGCCGAAATAAATCTGCCCGATGAAAATGCAAACATTGGATTTGTGCGGCGTTTATTGATGAACGAAGCATATTCCCGCTTAAAATCAAACAAATATCGAGGTGGAATAATCGCTACGACCGACGGTGACACACGGGCTGCATCCGATTGGATTGCAAATTCCGTTAATGAAATCAGAAACGGTGCAGATGCCGTTGGCGGTAGAATTTTGATTGATGAAAACGAATTTAAATCTTTAGACGAAAAAGCCGAAAATTTTCATCTGCTGGATGAAGAATATCGTTTATTAGCCGCCGAAATCGAAGATTTTTACGACAGAATTCCGCACGATTCGCTGCCGCGTCATCATCAGCATTTTAACGGAAGTTTTGCCGTAACGACCGATGCTTTTGAACTTGCCGGCGGCATTCCGAAGGTAAAATTTTTGGAAGACGTAGCATTTTACCACGCGCTTTTACGCACCGACGCAAAATTTCGTCATTCGCCGAATGTTAAAGTTTTCACTTCCGCGCGAAATCACGGACGTACCGCGCTCGGACTTTCCACGCAGTTGAACGAATGGAAAATTATGGGCAGAAACGGCGACCAATATTTGGTTGAATCGGCACAAACCATTGAAAAAAGATTTACATCGCGTCGCAGATTGAGAAAACTGTGGCAGGCAGTAAAATCTGAAATCGAGTATGATTTTACTGAAATTTCCACGCTTGCCGAAAACCTTTTTATTTCAAACACCAAACTCTTAAACGCATTGAAGAAGTCGGAAACATTCGGAATTGTTATGGAAAAGGTTGCCGACGAACAAAATGCAAATAATAAACGGAAACAGGAACGTCCGTTAGTTCCGGTTCAAAAAGCGATTTTGGATTTGCGGAAAAATCTTGAAGAACTGCGCTCTTCAAATAAAACCCGGAACAAAACAGCCTGAACAAATTTTTAAAATTTGCTCTAAATTTTTCCCCAAACGTCGAGCCGATATTTGTCGGCTTTTTTTCCGCTCAATTTTCGCAGTTTGTTTTCCGCAAATTTTGTAAATGAATCGTGAACTTCGTCGCCCGTTTGCGGATAATCGTGAACGAACGGTGTCCAATGAACAAGCGCAACTTGCCCGTTTTCAGTTAATTGCGAGTAAATTCTTTTCATCGCTTTTTCCCAATCCGACGGTGAGAGATAATATCCGACTTCCGAAATTAAAATTAAATCAAATTTTTCGTCGGGAAATTCTTCGGGAAAACGCATCTTCTGAAAACGAATATTTGACAGATTTCGGCAGCGCATTTTTGCTTTATTGAGTGCTTTTTCGGAAACATCAACCGACAAAAGCGCGTCGCATCTTTTCGCCAATTGTTCGGTTAAAACCCCGATTGAACAACCGATTTCAAAGGCGTTTTTGTAATTTTCGCGCGGCAGAGCGGCGAGCGTCGTTTGATATTTTTCCACTTCATATTCACTCGTTTGAAAATCCCATGGATCGTCGTTTGCCGCATAAACTTTTTCAAAATATTCCGGCGTTAAGGTTTTATTTTCCTCGTTCATATTTTTTCTTCCAGATAAACCTCCCAATTTTCCGCGAAATTCGCCAAAATCTCCGGCGTTAGACGAAAACCGTGCGGATCATCGTCAATTAAATCAGTCGTCTGCGAATGATGCGCGTTTACCGCACATTGTTTTTGCGAAATCACGGAAGTAATATCGAGACGAAAAGCGTTAATTTCATCAAACTTCGGCGCATCTTCGCTTTCCGCAATTTCCCAGAGCCAAATCGGATATTCGATCATTTTCGCCGCTTTGTTAGCCGCTTTTAACAGCGAATAAGCCGCGCGATGATCGGGATGCGGATCGCGCCGCCACGGAACTAAAATCGTCTGCGGCTTTGTCAAAGCTAGATATTCAGCGCATTGTGCGACTGTTTGAACGGAATTTTTATCCGGCACGGAACGATCTTTGTATCGAAAAAATGTCGTATTTTCTTTGTTCACGCCTAAAATTTTCAGCGCGTTGAGCATTTCATTTTCACGCAAATCGCGCAGTTTTTCGGCGGGAAATTTTACAGAATTCGGGTGCGAAAGCGTTCCGTCGCTTAAAACTAGAACTTCGACTTCGACATCAAATTTTCGCAAAAGCGCGATTGCGCCGCCGCAACCGAGCGATTCGTCGTCGGGATGCGGCGCGACAATCAATGTTTTTCCCCAACTTTTAACGGTTTCGGCATTTCTCAAAGGAATTGAAGAAATATCGGCGAGCGGCGAGAAATCTAAAACTTTAGAGTTATACATTTTGGAGAATTTAGAGACTTGGTTTATTTAACTATCTAACTTAATTTTTTCCACAAATCATTACTTTGGATTTCGTTATCCAACACATATTTTCCGGCTGCGGCAAGCGCGGCATCGGGCGCGGGTTGGCGCAGATAAATCGTCAAATCGCGGATAATTCGTTCAAAATGCAATGGTTTATTGAGTCCGCGTGCGCCAACTGAGCGTTCACACAAAAGCATTACATCCTGACAAATTTGCTCAATCGCCGTTCGCATCATATTTGCATAAGCCAGAAATTTCTCGCTGTTTTCCGGTGTCGGGTTTTGACGATAATTTTCAAAACTTCGCGCCGCGCCTTCGAGCCACAAATTTCCGCTTTCGATACAAATCGCCATTTCGCCCAAACGCGCCTGCTGAAATAAGTCCTTTGTGCGGTTTAGTTTTTGAAGATATTTGCGCGTTTCATCAAAAATCGCTTCCGCCGCGCCGAGCTGCACAGCGGCAAAACGAATCGCGCTGCCGCTGAAATACGGTTCGCTATAATAATCGTTCGGCTCGCCGATTAAATCGTCTTTAGTTAATTCAACGCCAGTAAAATCAACGCGAAAACTGCGTGTTGATTTCATTCCCAACGGATTCCACCACGACGCATCAATTTTTGTTTGAACTTTTTCCATCGGCACGACGCACATTTGCCAGCCACCGTCGGGCATCGCACCGTTGACAATCGGACGCTCAACATAGTCAACTCCGGTCGCAAAAATTTTGAAGCCTTCGAGCCTAAATTTGTCTTTTCCAATTGGAAACATTTTTACGCCGTCGCCGGCTTCCGTGTTCCAAACGCCAAAGATATTATTCTTTTCCGTAACATCTTGTGCGTATTTTTCAAATTGTTCTTTACTCGCAAAAAGTTTGAGCAGCAAAAGCGCGTTGTAATGTCCTTCATAAACGCGCCCGACGACCGGATTTCCGTAGCCGAAATGTTTGAGAAGCCTCAGCATTTCCAGCGTCGTGTCGTTTTCCAAACCCAAACCGACACCGCCGAATTTTGTCGGCAGCGGCGCGGCGTGTAATTTTGTTCCTGTAATGAGTTTAAAGGTTTCCGCCGGAAAACTTTCGACAAAATCAGTAACCGCCGCTTCAGCCATCGCCGATTTCGTCATATTTTTAGCTATTTCTAAGGTTTCTGAAATTAAATTTTGTTTATTTTCTTTTTCCCGCGCGAAGGCGAACGTATTATTCATTAATTTTATTATCTACATTGATTTTGAAAAGTTTTTACACAACAGTTTTCGCATTTGCCTTACGCATTTTACGAATCTCAAATAATTCCTGCGCTGTTTGCTGTTTTACAAGTTCTTCGGCAAGCGGCGCGTAAACTTCCCGCTCGCCCGCGCTATTCGGATAATCCCACAAACCATTATGACAATGGCGGTTATCGTTCCATCCCGGATGATTGACAATCGGATACAAACAAATTCCGGCAATTTGAACGCCGTTTGATGCGGCGAGTCTTGTTTCTGTACAAATATATCGAAACCAATCGGCTCGCACATCATCTTCAATTCCCGTTTCGGCAATAAAAATCGGACGACGATAGCGTTCAAACCATTCCTGCAAAATTTGTCTGAACGGACGATAATGTTTGTGTCCGCGCAGAACGCGCCGCCCGCTCGGATGCCGCCATTGGTTTTGCGAATAAAAATTTGCGCCGATAATGTCGAGATATTTTTCCGCTCCGCCAAGTTCCGGCGCACGTTTTCCGGTCAGCATATCGAGCGCGTGAAATTGCGCTTGCCGGAAATTTTCCGCGTGTTGCGCGAAATGCGGCTTGGTCGGCGAAACGGTAACGTGAATTGCCGGATCAGCCTGCACGAAACGCGCCGCCGGACAAATCTCGCGTATTTTATCAATCGCCAAAATCGTCGCGCGAACCAATTGACGCTTCATTTCGTCGCCGCGCCCGCGTATGAACGGATAAAATGCGCCGACATCTCCGGCAACCCAGCCGAAAAACGAAATTTCATTGACCGGACAAATAAATGGCGTTTCCCGATTTTCATTCAATAAAAACTTAGTGAACGCTTCGGCAAAACTCGCAAATCGCACGGGAAATTCATCGCTGAAAATATCCAAATCGTCAGGATAACCGTAATGAAATAAATCCCAAATAACTTGAATGCCGGTTTTTTTGGCGGCTCGAACTTGGTTTATTGCGCTGGAAAAATCGTATTGAAATGGTTTTTGCTCGATCAAATGCCAGCGAATGCCGTCACGCGCCGTTTTCATTCCGGCTTTTAATAATAATTGATAATCACTTTTGGCAAATACGTCGTGCCGCGTCGCCGCGATCACGTCCAATCTTCTGTGCTGAAAGTTGCGGTGCGTCGAACATTCAAAACCGCCGGCAAAAAAACTTTGAAACATATTTCTAAAAGATCAAAATTATTTGTGTTTTCAACAATTGATTTATATTTCACGCACAAATTTATTAATTTCCGAAATGGTTTTATAGCATTCACAGGAGAAATTTTCCAAACCTTTTCGATCAAGGATTTTAACAACTCCGCGAGTGTATGAAATCAAGTTCATACTTTGTAATTTATTGGCGCTTTTACTGACGCTCGGACGATGAACGCCGAGCATTTCGGCAATAAATTCCTGCGTCAGAACTAATTTTTCGCGTTCAGCGCGATCTTGAAACATTAAAAGCCAGCGGGCAAGCCGCTTTTCTATATTGTGATAACACAAACAGAGCGCGTTTTGTGTTATCTGCGCGACAAAGGTAAATACGTAGGCGAGAATTATTTTCCGAAATTCCACGTTGCATTCAAAAATCTTTTTGAATGCGGAAACTTTCATTCGCCAGCCTTCGCCGCCGAGCTGCACGGTGGCTTCTCCGAGTGATATTTCTCCGGCAAAAATAGCTGTCGCGCCAAAAACGCCTTCTTTTCCGATGATGCCGGATTCAACGCCGTTTCCGTTTTCAAGCAGACTGACTACTGAAATAACGCTCGTTTCAGGAAAATAAACGTGCGAAATCTGCGACCATGATTGGTTCAGCAATTTGCTCAAAGGCATCTCGACTTTTTCCAGTTCAGGTTCGATTTGCTTAAAAGTTTTTTCGCCGACACTTTTGATAATAAAATTTTGTGAGTCTAAGTTGTTTAGTTTCATTAACTTCGGGTTTTGTCAATTAAATTTTGTTTAATCTATAAAACAAAATATCTCTATATGTCATATACTTAACAGATAATTCGTTGAAAGAGAAAGTAGTATCTTTATATTCAGTAATTAAGTTTATTACGATTCAAACGAATTTGGAAGTTTGCTTAAACTTATAATGTTTTTTAATTATAGAGCAAATTGGGTTTATCAATATGTCTGATTACAACGCTGGGGAAAGTTTTGATTTAGTGTGTTTTTCTCATCTTCGCTGGGATTTTGTCTATCAAAGACCGCAGCATTTACTAAGCAGATTTGCCAAACAACGGCGTGTGTTTTTTATCGAAGAACCGATTTTTGTTGACGGAACTACAAAATTAGAGGTGAACCGACGTGAAGATTATTTATTTATCGTCGTCCCGCAAATCTCACACTCGGACAAAGAAAATGAAAATACCGGAGAAATCCAGCGCAAATTGATTGACCGATTTTTCCTCGAAAAAAATATAAATAATTTTGTGGCGTGGTTTTATACGCCGATGGCGATGGCTTTTGCCGCGCATTTGCAGCCGATGGCGACCGTTTATGATTGTATGGACGAACTTTCCGGTTTCAAATTCGCGCCGCCGGAATTGGTGGAAAATGAAGCGAAACTTTTTCAGCGGGCGGACTTGGTTTTCACCGGCGGTCAAAGCCTCTACGAAGCGAAAAAATCACAGCACAAAAGCGTCCACGCATTTCCTTCGAGCATTGATGCCGAACATTTCAAAAAGGCGCGAAATATAATTGAAGAGCCGGAAGATCAGAAATCAATTCCGCATCCGCGTCTCGGCTATTGCGGCGTGATTGACGAGCGAATGAACATTAAACTGCTGGCGGAAATGGCTGATTTGCGCCCGGATTGGCAGTTCGTAATGATCGGTCCAATCGTTAAAATCGCGCACGAAGATTTGCCGCGCCGCGCAAATATTCATTATTTGGGGGGAAAAAATTATCAGGATTTACCGAATTATCTGGCAGGCTGGGATGTCGCTTTGATGCCGTTCGCGCTCAACGAATCAACCAAATTTATCAGTCCGACCAAAACGCCGGAATATCTCGCTGCCGGAAAACCCGTCGTTTCAACACCGATTCAAGATGTCGTGCGACCTTACGGCGAACTGAATTTGGTGGAAATCGCGGCAACTGTGGAGGAATTTATCGCCGCCTGCGAAAAAGTTTTAAGCGAAAACAGAGAAGAAAAAACGGCGATTGCCGATGAGTTTTTGGCGCAGATGTCCTGGGACAAAACGTGGGCGCAGATGGCGCAGATGATTGATGAAGTTGTCGGTCAAAAAGTTAAAGCATCTGTCGCTTAAATGATTTATTTATAAAAAAGTGAAAATTATTCTGTGAAATATTTTAAAAATTAGTTTCATTAAACGAAAAAGGGAAAGAAAAAATGTTTGATTATTTGATAGTTGGTGCCGGTTTTGCCGGCAGCGTGCTTGCCGAACGGCTTGCTAACGGTTCTGACAAAAAGGTTTTGATTTGTGATAAAAGATCACATATTGCCGGAAACGCTTTTGATTTTTATAACGACGACGGCATTTTAATCCATAAATACGGACCGCATATTTTCCACACAAATTCGCTGGAAGTTTTTGAATATCTTTCACGTTTTACCGAATGGCGCGAATATCAGCACCGCGTTTTAGCCAGCGTTGACGGAATGCTCGTGCCGATGCCGATCAATCTCGATACGATAAATAAACTTTACGGTTTGAATCTAACTTCTTTTGAAGTCGAAGATTTTTTTAAATCAAAAGCCGAAAAATGCGAAACAATTCGCACTTCGGAAGATGTCGTCGTGTCAAAAGTCGGGCGCGAACTTTACGAAAAATTTTTTCGCAATTACACACGCAAACAATGGGGGCTTGATCCTTCGGAACTCGACGCTTCGGTTACATCGCGTGTGCCGACACGCACCAACCGTGATGATCGGTATTTCACGGATTCTTATCAAGCGATGCCGAAAAACGGTTATACGCGAATGTTTGAAAAAATGCTTGATAGTCCAAATATCAAAATAATGCTGAATTGCGATTATCATGAAATTGCCGACCAAATTAATTTTAAAGAAATGATTTACACGGGTCCGGTGGATTCTTTTTTCAATTACCAATACGGCAAACTTCCCTATCGTTCTTTAGAATTTAAGCACGAAACACACGATAACGAAAAATTTCAGGATGCGCCGGTTGTTAATTATCCAAATGAACAGGCGTTCACACGAATCACGGAATTTAAATATTTAACCGGACAGGAACACAAAAAAACAAGCATCGTTTATGAATTCCCGCAAGCGGCGGGCGATCCTTATTATCCGATTCCGCGTAAGGAAAATGCCGAAATTTACGCCAAATATAAAACTCTCGCCGACGCACGTTCCGACGTGCATTTTGTCGGGCGGCTGGCAACATATAAATATTACAATATGGATCAAATCGTCGCGCAGGCGTTGATGACTTACGGCAAAATTGAAGGTTTGAAACGAAAAGCGGCAATGGCAAAAACAAAAATTCCAAAAGTGTTTGCCGCAGCAAATTCGTCAAACGGAACTTCTGCCTCCTCGGTCAGTTAAAACTTTCATAAAAGTTGTCCACACCCCTTGCGGCAGGCAAATTTGTTTGTGCCTGCCGCTTTGCTTTTTTCAACAATTTATTCAGAAAAGACAAGAATCTTTGTCGGCTACAAAGCAAATCGAAAGCGTGATATATTTAGAAAACAATCAAACAAATTCTGATTGATTTCAACGATGTCATATCAAGTAATTGCCAGAAAATGGCGACCGCAAACATTTGAAGAAGTAACCGGACAGGAAGCGATTACGCAGACATTGCGAAACGCCATCGAACACGAGCGTCTGCATCACGCTTATATTTTCAGCGGTTCGCGCGGAGTCGGCAAAACAACGACGGCGCGGCTGCTCGCCAAAGCGTTAAATTGCCGTAAAACCGACAAACCGAATCCGATACCTTGCGCGGCGAACGATCCTGACGCTTGTGTTTCGTGCAAGGAAATTTCGGAAAGCCGTTCGATTGACGTTTTGGAATTTGACGCGGCTTCGCATACCGGGGTTGACGACGTGCGCGAGATAATTCTCGACAGCATCAATATCAATCCGGCACGCGACCGCAACAAAATTTTTATCGTTGACGAAGTTCATATGCTTTCAAACTCTTCATTTAACGCGCTTTTGAAGACTTTGGAAGAGCCGCCGCCGAATGTTGCATTTATAATGGCGACGACCGAACTGCACAAATTGCCCGACACGATTTTATCGCGCTGTCAGGAATTCGAGTTTCGCACGATTCCGCTAACGAAAATTTTTGACAGGTTAAAAATCATCGCAGAAGCCGAGAAAATTGATGTTTCCGACAAAGCACTGCGCGAAATTGCCAGAACGGGCGAAGGTTCGATGCGCGATGCACAATCGAATTTCGATCAGGTTATCAGTTTTTCGGGCGAAAAAATTGACGTTCAGGACGTAACCGTCGCGCTCGGAATTGCCAGCGCGGAAATGATGACGCGCACGGCGCGGGCAATTGCTGACAATAAACCTGTTGAAGTTTTGAAAATAATTGATGAATTAATTGGGCGCGGTCAGGATTTGCGAAACTTTTCGCGCGATTTGCTCGCTTTTTTTCGAGATTTGCTCATTTTTAAGATGGCTGGCGATGCGGAAAACCTGCTCGATACAGCGATTTTGAGCCGCGATGAGCTGCAAAAATTTTCAGAACCTTTTACCGAAGGCGATTTGATCAGATTTTTTAATTCTCTGAGCGAAACCGAACCAAAACTGCGCGAAGCGACACAGCCGCGTTACGTTTTGGAACTTGGTTTGATAAAACTCGTTGAAATGCGGCGCGTTATGCCGATTGAAAAACTACTTGAACGACTGGCAAAACTTGAAGGAGCAATGGCAAACGGGAATTTTTCAGTTGAAAATATCGAGGAAAATACTGTAAAAGAAACAATCATCGAAAAAAAAACTTTAACGGTTGATTTTCCGCTCGATGAAGTTCCCTTTCTTGTCAGAGAAACTCAAGATTTTGTTCCGCAAATTGTGAATCAAGGAACCATTTCACCTTTAAATGAAACTCTAAATAAAACAAGCACAAGCATTTCGCCGGTTGAAGAAGAACCGATTCCGAAGTTTGAAAATCAAAGTTCGATAAATAAATTTATAGATGCGATGCCCGTCAGGTTAGCGCCGATTGATTCCGAAGAGCTTGAACATATCGAAGACATTTGGCTTGATGACGCTTATGAACGAAAACTCCAAATTTTGGGCGATGATTTGATACCGATTCCGAACGCTTCAAAATTGGTGGAAATTTTACTGGGCGCGGATTCCTCCGTTCAATCGGCGGTTACAATTGAAACTTCAAGCGGCAGCGGCGCGGCGTTTGCTCCGGCGAAAGAACCGTTTGCGTTTGTGCCGCCCGGTTACGAAGAGGAAATTTCTGAAGAAATTCCCGAACTTCCCGAAAATCCGACTGATGAAGAACTCTGGAAATACGCCGAAAATCATCCGCTCGTCAAAAAGGCACTCCGCATTTTTCGCGGGAAAATTGTCGAAGTAAAAATTCCTGGAACTTAATTATCCATCTTGTCGTTATATAATGCGGAGGTCAATTTTATGATGCGCGAACCATATATTGCAGGAATTTTGAGTCTTTTGATTCCCGGACTCGGACAAATTTATAACGGCAGAATTATTATCGGCATAATTTGGCTGATTTTTACGGGCTTTTCGTGGATTGGTTCAGCCGGAACGCTGGGTTGGATTGTTCATTTAATCGCTGCCTGGTGCGCTTACAGTTTTGCCAAAGACAATCCATACAGAACCTAAAAACATATTTAGACGCTCCTCCTTGCGCCCGATGTTCGGTAACATCGGGCTTTTTTTATTTTCCAAACTTGTTAAATTAACGTAAAATAGTTGTCAGTTGTCAGTTGTCGGTTGTCAGTAGATTTTCTCTAACTTGGCTGTGAATATAAAATGATTAAAGTTTCTGAACGCCATTTTTGAAACTGCCTACTAACAACCGACAACTGACAACTATTTTTTATCTATGGTTAAAGAAGGTCTTCCGTTTGTTATATTTCCGTTATTGATTGCTGTCGGTTTAGCAATTTTCAACTTCTGGATAATCGCCGCATTGTTCGTCGCGCTTGCGCTGTTTATGATGTATTTTTTCCGCGATCCGCAGCGCACGATTCCGACTGAGGCGGATATTGTTGTTTCCGCCGCCGACGGTAAAGTTACACGAATTGAAAACAGAGCAGACGGAAAATTTGTCAGCGTTTTTTTGTCGCCGGTTGACGTTCACATCAACCGTGCGCCGATTGCCGGAAAAGTTATAAAAGTAGAATTGTTTCAAGGAAAAAAAGCTCCCGCCACAAGTAATGAAGCCAGCCAAACTAATGAAAGAAACGCGATGACAATTCAGGGCGAAAAAATGACCGTCATCTGCACTCAGATTGTCGGAATTCTGGCGCGGCGCATTGTTTGTTGGAGCAAAGCGGGCGATAATCTCGAACTCGGCGAAAAATACGGGCTTATCAAATTTGGATCACGTACCGATTTACTTATGCCGAAAAATGTTGAAATTCTCGTTAAAGTCGGCGAAAAGGTCATCGGTGGAGAAACTGTCATCGCAAGATTAATGATGAGTGGTGAGTGATAAATGGTGAATTAAAGAAGTATTTTTAATGTTCGTTACTCATCACTCGCAATTAAATAACTATGGAAGAAAACAAACCACCGCATCGAGGCTTAAAGAAAGGACTTTTTCTGATTCCGTCGGCGTTCACGGCGGCGAATATCGCTATGGGATTTCTGGCGGTTTTATCTTCTGTGCGCGGTTTTCAGGTTATTGCATCAAACCCGGAACAGTCGGCGGTTTATTTCGGATACGCCGCCAAAGCCATCGCGCTGGCGATTTTGTTTGACACCCTCGACGGCAGAGTTGCGCGAATGACGCGAACGGCAACTGAAATTGGTGTTCAGCTTGATTCGTTGGCGGATGTTTTGACATTCGGTATCGCGCCGGTTGTTTTAATGTATAGTTGGGCGATTGGCGCGACTTACAGCGAAGCTAATTCCTTTCACGCATTCGGCGTTTTTGTTTTGTTTATGTATCTGATGTGTGGAACTTTCCGGCTGGCGAGATTTAACCTTCAAGCCACCAGACCGCGCGTTTTGATGGAAGGCACGCCGAAAATTGACAAGAAAAATTTTGTCGGTTTGCCGATTCCGCCCGCCGCCGGATTGCTTGCGGCAATTGTTTATTTTTCTCCTCTGCCGCTGAACACGCTTCCAGAAAATTTGTCTGTCTTTTACACGATAGTAATGATGATTCTGATTGCAGGTTTGGGATTATTAATGGTCAGCACGGTTCGTTACACGAGCTTTAAAACTGTCGGCACGGGCAAAAGAAGCATTTACCTGATTTTGGTGATCGCCGCGCTCGGAATGCTCACATGGCTTTATTCGCGCTATATGCTTTTGGGATTTGCCGTCTTATATGTCGCACACGGCATTGTTTGGTATCTTTTGGGTTTATTGAATCCGAGAAGAAAAAGTAAAACTAAATACGAACCGCAAAATGCTGAATAAAAAGTAAGCGATGATCAACGGAGCATTTTCAAAAAAATTTCATTCATAATTCACCGTTATCAGCATTTTCCATCCTTTTCCTTCCTTTATCAATCGGCGTAACATTCGCGGAACGACGTTTTCTTTCGCTCGGATTTCGCCGGATTTCTTTGTCTTCGCCTGAGAATCTGTTGCCGCTGATAACAACCAGCGAAACCAGCGTGATAAAAAGCATCGTAATGGCGGTCGTGTGCAGAACAAAGTCGAAAATACTGTGAACTAAAATTGCAAAACAGCCGGCGAGCGCACCGACGGCAACGCCGCGCCGAAAAGTATCCGAAGTTTTAACATTTTGCAAACCTGTCCGAAAAAGACGATAAACAAAAAATCCGGCGATGATTAAACCGATAATTCCGGCATCCGCCAAAACCTGCAAATAATCGTTATGCGCCTGTTCAACCCGGAGAACTCCGCTTGAAGGATCATACGCCGTATATGCAATGTCATACGCCCCGATTCCCGCGCCGAACGGAAAATTATTTTTGATAATACTGAGCGTTACGCCCCAAATTTGTGTTCGATTAGTTGAAAAATCGTCCGACGCGGCGGTTTCAGCCAATCTCGTCAATGAAGTTTCACCGCCGATTAAAATCGCGCCGACTACAATTGTCGCCATCAGCAAAACCGCCAAACCGATTTTGATATAGAATTGTCCCGAACTTTTTGTTTTGGTGGTTAAAATTATCAAAAAGAAAATTTCCGCAAGGAGCGAAACCAAACCGCCGCGCGAACCGCTGAGAATAAGCGCAATTCCCATTAAACCGATTGCCGTAATATACAAAAGCCGCCTGTCTTTCGGCACTGCGCCGACAAACATCAAACCGAGCGGCACGGCAATCGTCATTTCCATATAGGCGGCAAAATTATGCCGGTTAACAAACGAACCGAACGGCACGGCATACGGCACGTCGTAGATTCCGTAAATTTTATTCGGGCTTAAAACAGCCTGCAAAATAGCGAAAAAAGCGTAGGCAAAACCGAAAATCGTGATGACCATGACAGCTTTTTTGAATCTGTTTGCATTATTTATGTAAGTTAGCAAAGCACCGAGAAATATTGCCAGAGCAAGAAAATGTAAGGCAGTTGCCTGCGTCCAGAAAGGCTGCAGAGAAATTGTTCGCGGAATGCCGGCAACTCCCGCTGTTTCTGCCAGAGAACCGAAAGGAATTACCTGAAAAATTGAATATAGAAACGCGGCAAGAAGCGGAATTTGAATTAAACTTTTATTGAAGCGCAGGACACCGCTTGAAAAAGCGTCAATCGCCCAAAGCAGCACCACGACAACCGCCGCGATATAAAAAACAGCAATCACAGGTTGATGTACCGTGCCGTAAGCGAGTGTCGATATAATAATCGTCGCGCACAACAAAAAGAATATAATTTTGCTTGCCCAGGTTGTTTCCAATTTGTCAGTCATCAATAGTTATTTATCCGTTATTTTGTTTTTTCCAATCTAAAATCGTCATACCAAAATGTGCCGACAATCGGACAGACTTCGCCGCAAAAAACTCTGGATGTGCGAATTGCCACGGCTTGTGCATCCGGCGGCGCGGTAAATTCAACTTTTATTTGCTGCCAATCAGTTGTGTCGGTCGGAAACGGCGCGGAGGTTGCGATGTTTGTATCATTAACGGCATTGTAAATTTCCAAAGTTGGGTTTCCGCCGCTTTTTAAGTTTTCCGTCCGCAGCCAAAAAGTCAAACGATATTTGGCGGAAGGCTCGACGATGACGATTTGCGTAATATTGAAAAGCGTCGGCGCAAAAAAACCGTTGAAGGAAACTCTCAAACTACGATTTCCCTCGTGTTTTTGCGTCGGATCGAGTTTGACTTCCATTTTTTCGGTTGGCGAAACTTTCCAACCGAAATATGTGTCTTTAATTTCTCCGATTGGCTTTTCAAAGCCCGCGTTTTGAATAGTTTCTGCTTTCGCGTCGGGTTCGATGCCAAGACCGCGATAAAATTCCAATGCCTGCGGATAAATTCGCTTTTCGTAAAAAGCCTGCGCGATAACTTTGGCGTAGGCAGTATTCTCCTGCTTTTCTTCCGGCGAAAGCGTATTCCAAACTCTTAAAGCATCGCCGGCGAGTTCTTTGGCGGCGTAAAACCTAGCCAATCCCGCTCTTACTATCGGTTTATCGCCGGCAATCTGTTCAAGTTTATTCTTATCCTGATTGTAATAATCCCAAGCCAGCGAGAAAACCTGATCGCGGTAAATTGGATTTGTTTCAGCGGCTTTTTTTAGTTCGGCAAAGGCTTCGTCGCTGCGATTCCGGCGCAGATAAAAATTGCCGAGCTGCCAGTGCGGATTCGTATAATCTGGAGCTAATTCAACTGCGCGAAGATATGCTTTCTCAGCTTCCTCATTTTTATCCGCCTGTTCAAAGGCGCGACCGAGTTCAATCCACCAGCGATAGTCAAAAGGTGAAAGTCTGACCACCTTTTCATAATTGTTTATCGTCGAAGAATAGTCATCAGGAGAAAATATCTCTTTTTTCGTATCGGCAAGCAGCCAATTTGCTGCGGGATCGTCCGGCGCGAGGTTTACGGAAAATTGAGCGATTTCCTCGGCGTTTTTGTCGGCTGATGTCGTCAAAATTGCCAACATATTACCCAACTGCCAGCGCACGGCAAACCAGCCAAAAATGAGAGCGCAGAAAATCGCTCCGACGATGGCAATTCGCACTTTCAGATTGCGAGAGTCTATAACTTTGATTTGTCCTATATCGTTTGGCATTCGGCAAAATCTCCGTTAAAAAATAAAACTTATCTTGACAATTTCACGTCGGAAACGCAAATTGAAATAAAATCAGATTCATAAATATTGATTTTTACAGGCGTTTTTTTCCTTCGGAGTCGAAATTAAAATTTATGATTTCAGACAAAAAGAAACTCACCCGTCAAATTATTAAGCGGCTGAAAAAAGAATACCCTGACGCGCACTGCGCTCTTGTTCATTCAAATGCTTTTGAACTGCTTATTGCCACAATTTTATCGGCACAATGCACCGATGTGCGCGTCAATATCGTTACGGCAGACCTTTTTCGTAAATATCGTCAGCCTGAAGATTATTTAAAAGTTTTGCAGGAAGAACTCGAACAAGACATTCGATCAACCGGATTTTTCCGCAACAAGGCGAAAAATATCCAAGCCGCGTGTGAAAAAATTGTCGAAAACTTTGGCGGCGAAATTCCGCAAACAATGGAAGAAATTTTAACTTTAAACGGTGTGGCGCGAAAAACGGCGAACGTCGTGCTTGGCAACGCTTTCGGCATCGCGTCCGGCGTGGTCGTTGACACGCACGTTTCTCGGCTGTCGCAGCGACTCGGATTAACCGAGGAAACCACGCCCGAAAAAATTGAAAACGGTTTAGCCAAACTCGTGCCGAAAAAGGATTGGATAATTTTTCCGCATCTGCTGATTTGGCACGGACGCGCCGTGTGTCAGGCGCGAAAACCGAAATGCGCCGAATGCGTGCTTGAAGATTTGTGTCCTTCGTCTTTGCTCAAGTAGTTTGTTGCGAGAGAATTTTAAGTATTTCAGTAATTTGCGGGAACAAAATTTGCGCGAAAGCGTGAATTAGCTGAATTTAACCACATTAAAACTAAGGAGAAGCGTTATGAAAACAAAATTATTTGTGTTTTTCGTGTTCGTGTCTGTATTTTCGGTTCAAATTTTCGCCCAAAACAGTCAATCAATCCCTGTCAATCAACCGCCGATTCAACCGCCGATTTCGATTGAAAACATTTCCGTCGAATTAACAAATGTTTCCAAATCTCTCCAAACTTTCAACAAAAATTTCAAAGCGTTTCTCGAAAAATTGCCGCAAGGCACACAATTCAGCGAGAAACAGCAAAATCTGCTGCTCTCGTTTGAAATTCTCAACCGCGCCGAACAGCGTCTTGAAATTTTACAAAAGTTTCAGATTGATTTGACCGAAAAACAAGGAGATTTAAAGAATCGGATGGCGCAGGTTGAGCAAAATATGACACCCGAAGGAATTGACCGCGGCGTGGCATTTCTCGGAACGACGCAAACTCCTGAAATTAAGGAAAATCGCCGGAGAACTTTGGAAGCCGAGCGTAGCAGTTTGCGGCAAGTGTTGCTACAAATCAATCAAAATCTTGCAGACACTGCCAGTGAGGTGAGCGACGCTTCTACATTTGTCAAACGGCTTCGCAATAGAATTTTGCCGCAAATCGAGCGCGAAGTTTCCAATTTACAATAATTTGCAAACCCGTTAAACTTAGCCATTATGCAACCGATAAGCAAACAGGAATCAAAAAGCAAACTCGAACTTCTTAAAGAAAAATCGCGTTTAGCCGAGCAAGGCGGCGGCGCGGCGCGGGTTGAAAAACAACGCGCTGCCGGAAAAATGTCGGCGCGGGAACGCATCGAATTTTTTCTCGACGAAGATTCGTTTGAAGAATTTGATAAATTCGTCGTCCATCGTTCCACCGATTTCGGACTCGAAAAACAAAAATTTCCCGGCGACGGCGTAGTAACCGGATACGGACTCGTTGACGGACGCGAAGTTTTTGTGTTCGCGCAGGATTTTACGGTTTTCGGCGGTTCTTTAAGCGAAACACACGCGCAAAAAATCGTAAAAGTTATGGATTTTGCAATGAAAACCGGCGCACCGATTATCGGTTTAAACGATTCGGGCGGCGCGAGAATTCAGGAAGGTGTTGTATCTTTAGGCGGTTACGCCGATATTTTTCTGCGAAATACATTGGCAAGCGGAGTCGTTCCGCAAATTAGCTGCATTCTCGGACCGTGCGCGGGCGGTGCGGTTTATTCGCCAGCGATCACCGATTTTAATGTGATGGTCAAAGACACTTCGTATATGTTCATCACCGGACCGGACGTGATAAAAACCGTTACGCACGAAGAAGTTACAAAGGACGAACTCGGCGGCGCGATGACTCATAACGCAAAATCCGGCGTGGCGCATTTTGCGGCTGATGATGATGAACACGCTCTTCGTTTAACGCGCGAACTGCTTTCATTTATGCCGTCAAATAATATGGAAAACCCGCCGTTTGTCCCGACAAATGATGCAGATAGTCGAACCGACGAAAAATTAAATTCAATCGTGCCGGAAGTTTCGACACAGCCGTATGACATCCGCGATATTATTCACATTATCGCTGACAAAAATTATTTTTTTGAAGTTCAGGAACATTTCGCGCCGAATATTGTCATAGGTTTTGCACGTTTGGGCGGTTTTTCTGTCGGAATCGTCGCCAATCAACCGGCTTTTCTCGCCGGAGTTTTGGATATTGACGCATCAATTAAAGCGGCGCGTTTCGTGCGTTTTTGCGACTGCTTCAATATACCGCTGATTACGTTTGAAGACGTTCCCGGATTTTTGCCCGGCATCAATCAGGAACACGGCGGAATAATCCGGCACGGCGCGAAACTTCTTTACGCTTTTGCCGAAGCGACCGTGCCGAAAATTACGGTCATCACGCGCAAGGCTTACGGCGGCGCATATTGTGTGATGGCTTCAAAACACATCAGAACAGATATAAATTTCGCATATCCAACGGCGGAAATCGCCGTTATGGGTGCGGAAGGCGCAGTCGGCATTTTATATCGCAAAGAAATTACCGAGAATTCGGAAGAATATCATAAAAATAAAGTTTCCGAATTTGAAGACAAATTTGCCAATCCATACGTTGCCGCCGAGCGCGGATTTATTGATGAAGTTATCGAACCGGCAATGACCAGACCAAAATTGATTCGCGCTCTGTCATTGCTGCAAAACAAGCGCGATACGAATCCGCCGAAAAAACACGGCAACATTCCGCTTTAGAAATTACTTTAAGAGTCGGCAAAACAACTCTTAAAGTAATTTCTAAAGTAATTTAATTTACTTCTTGTTTTCATTATGCTTTTGTTTGACTTACAACGTCCGACCGTAGCGGAAATTCATTTAAATAGTCTCGCCTTCAATTTTCATTCGGTTAAAAATTTTGTCGGAAAAAATATTGAATATATGGCAGTCGTCAAAGCCGACGCTTACGGACACGGAGCGGTTGAATGTGCGCGGCGATTAGAAGCGGAAGGAATTGATTGGTTTGGCGTAGCGTTGCCGGAAGAAGGATTGGAATTGCGCGAAAATGGTATCAAAAAGCCGATTTTATGTTTGGGCAGTTTTTGGTATGAACAAGGAAATCTTTTGTTGGAAAATAATTTAACGCCCGTAATATATCGCATAGAACAGGCGGAAAAATATAATCAATCAGCAAAAGAAAAAGCAATTATCGCGGATATTCATATAAAAATTGATACTGGAATGGGTAGAATCGGCGTTCGATTTGATGAAGTTAAATCTTTTGTCGAAGATTTGAAAAAATTTAGTAATTTGCGAATTGAAGGCTTGATGACACATTTTGCGGCGGCTGATAACTTGGCGGAAAATGATTTTACAAACGCGCAAATCAAATGGTTTGATGAAGCTGTCGCTATTTTTGAAGAAAACAATTTTCATCTTAAATATAAAGATTTAGCCAACTCTCCGGCAGCCGTCGCACACGAAAATTCGCTTGGAAATATGGTTCGTTTGGGCGGAGTTTTATATGGCTTGGGCGGCGATGTTTTGCCGAAAGATATTGAAAAACCCGAACTTCGCGCCGTGATGTCGCTTCATACAAAAATTTCGCATATAAAAAAAGTGCTGAAAGGCGAAACTTTGGGTTACAGCCGAACTTTTATAACCAAGCGCGATTCGGTAATTGCCACAATTCCAATCGGTTATCACGACGGTTACAGCCGCAGTTTTTCAAATCGCGGACGAGCAATTATTAACGGTGTATTTACTCCAATTGTCGGCAGAATTTCAATGGATTGGACAATTCTGGACGTAACGGATGTTCAAAATGTTAAAGTAAATGATGAAGTTATTTTAATCGGCGAACAAAATAATTTGAGAATCACCGCCGAAGATTTGGCGAAATTGGACGATACGATTTCTTATGAAATCACTTGCGGAATAAATCGGCGTGTGCCGCGAAAATATGTTGGAAGCTAACAAAAGCGCGTGGTTTGAAAACATTTTTGCAGTTTATAATCGCAATTTGATCAAACGTCGTTTTCATTCTCTCCAAGTTTCGGGTTTGGATTTTCTACAATGTAAAAATGCTAATATTCCGTTGATAATTTATGCCAATCATTCGAGTTGGTGGGATGGACTTGTCGCTTTTGAGATTTCCCGAAAAGCTGAACTCGATTCTTTTATAATGATGGAAGAAAAACAACTGCAAAATTTGTTTCTGTTCCGCAAACTCGGCGCGTTTTCAGTTGTTCGGGAAAATCCACGCGAAGCGGTTAAAAGTATAAAATATGCCGCCAAATTATTAGAAAATCCGCATCGAACACTTTGGGTTTTTCCGCAAGGCGAGATTTTGCCGAATGATTTGCGTCCGTTAAGTTTTTACAACGGTTTATCGAAAATTATTGAAAAATCAGGCAAAGTTTTTGCCGTGCCGTTGGCGATTCGTTATGAATTTTCGGGCGAATTTAAGCCGCAGATTTTTGTTAAAATAAGTTCGTCTGAACTAATCAAAGCTGACGAAAATTTCGATTCAAAAAAGTTGACTGAGAGCAATTCAAATCGTTTAACGAATCTGCTCGACGAACTTAAAACGGACGTAATAAATAAAAATTTCAATGAATACGAGCAAATAATTTAGTGCCGATTCCAAAAGTTTCATCTATTGAAATGCCGATTTTGCAAGAACTCGTCGCCACGGGCGGCGCAGATAATCTGCGTTTTTTGTATGAACGTCTGCCCGCTTATTTTCCGCAGCTTTCCGCAGAAGAAATTAGCGAGATTAAAGACGGCAAAAACAAATCGTGGCGAATCGGTGTGCAAAAAGCGGGCAAATTTTTGGATGAAAAAAAACTTATTGAACGCGAACGCGGAAATTGGACGATTACCGAAAGAGGAAGAAAGGAAGTTGAAAAAGAAACTTCAGGTTTTACTTTAACTAAGTCATCTGAAAATAAATTATCACACACAAATATTCAGGAAATGCTGGTAAAAATCGGCGAAAGTTTGGGATTTTACGCCGAAACGGAATTTGAATTTTACGACGTGATCTGGCGCGAAACGCCGAACAGTCCGCGAATTTCTCACATTTTTGAAGTGCAGAGCAAAGGCAATATTGATTCGGCTTTTGCTAAACTCAAACGCGCTTATCAAGCACAGCGAACCAAACCTTTTCTCGTCATCGCATCGGAAAGAGATTTGAACCGCGCCCGCCAATCTTTGAGCCGTGAATTTCACGACATCGAAACCGTCGTAACGATTTTAACCTTTGCCCAAATCAAACAAGTTCATCAAAACCTCAAAAACATCGCTGAAATTATCAAAGAATTTCTGCTAAAATAAAAAATCAGCCGGAGCGCGGACGGCTTGTCCGCCAACGAGCGAAGCGATGTTGCAAGCGTTCGCTTTGAAGTATAGTTATAGGAAAGTGAGGCGTGCAACGATTCGCTTCGCTCTCGTTGGCGGACAAGCCGTCCGCGCTCCGAATAAGAAATTTTTAATGAAAAACGAAACTCCAATTCGGCGGCAGTATCTGGCGATAAAAGCCAAACACAAGGACGCGATTTTACTTTTTCGGCTGGGCGATTTTTATGAAGCCTTTGACGATGACGCGAGATTGTTGGCGCGTGAGTTGGATATTGTTTTGACTTCCAAGCCGATGGGCAAAGATATGCGCGTGCCGCTCGCCGGAATTCCGCATTATGTTCTCGAAAAACATCTGGCGACGCTGATTTCGCGCGGTCATCGTGTCGCAATTTGCGAACAAACTTCGAGCGTTCCGGTCAAAAATGACGACGGCAAAAGATTGATTCAGCGCGAAGTTGTCCGCACGGTTACAGCCGGAACTGTTATCGAACCGCAGCTTTTAGACAGTAAATCGAATAATTATCTGGTTTCATTTTTCAGTGACGGACAACGCGCCGGAATTGCTTATGCCGACATCACAACGGGCGATTTTGCGGCGACGGAAATTGAAAATAAAGATGCTTTGAACGAATTGCAAAGGCTTGCGCCCGCCGAAATTGTCATTGCCGAAATGCAGGAAACTTTCAGCAATCGGGATTTGCCGCAGTTTGTTACCAAAATAGATGCGGAAATATTTGCTTTTGAAAAGGCCCGCAAAACTCTTTTTGAACATTTTCATACAAAAACTTTACAGCCTTTCGGCTTGGAAAATTCACCGCTCGCAGTTTCGGCGGCGGGCGCGTTAATTTCATACCTGCAAATCACGCAAGGCAATTCGGCTGAACAATTAACGCGGCTTACAAGTTATGATTTCAGCGAATTTATGCTGCTTGACGGCAATACTTTGCGGAGTTTAGAGATTTTTGAAAGTTCTTCCGGCGCAAGTCTTCTGTCGGTGATTGACAAAACGAATACAGCGATGGGCGGCAGACTTTTGCGAAAATGGCTGCGCCAGCCGCTGCTCGATTGCGCGGAGATTTATCGCCGACAGGAACATATTTCGTGGTTTGTCGAAAATTCGGAAGAACGCGAAAAAATCAGAGAAATCTTGTTGGATATGAAGGATTTGGAACGTCTTTCGAGCCGCGCCAAAGCGAATTATATTTCGGCTTACGAACTTCGCGCCTTTGGTAAAAGTCTGGAATTGATTCCGCTGATTAAAGAAGTTTTGCGAAAAGATACGATTCGTTTCGGGCAGATTTTGACGCATTTGCCGGAATGTTCTGAAACTAAAAAATTGATTGAAAACGGAATTTCGGAAGAATTGCCGTCGCGTTATAACGAGCAAACCGGAATTATCCGCGAAGGGTTTTCAGAAGAATTGGACAAACTTCGTGAAACATTAAAAAATGGCAAAGGTTTTTTAGCGGAAATGGAAAAACGCGAACGCGAAAAAACCGGCATCAAATCTTTGCGCGTCGGTTTTAATAAGGTTTTCGGTTATTACATCGAAGTTACAAAGCCGAATCTGCATCTTGTTCCGTCGGATTACACGCGCAAACAAACGCTGATTCCGGCGGAAAGATATATCACGCTGGAGTTAAAAGAACACGAATCTTTGGTCATTCACGCGCAGGAACGAATTGCGGAACTCGAAAATAGTTTATTTCGCCAAATTTGCTCGGAAGTCGGCAAAAAACGTCCCGAAATTCTGCTTGCGGCTTCGACAATTGCTTATCTCGATACAATTTGTTCGCTTGCCGAAGTTGCCGACACAAACGATTATTCGCGTCCGACGGTCAATGAAACTTCCCTTTTGCGAATAAAAAACGGACGGCACGCCGTCATCGAAAAACTTTTAATCGAAACCGAATTTGTCGCCAACGATGCCGCGCTCGGCGGCAACGGTGCGCCGCAAATCGCTTTAATAACAGGTCCAAACGCTTCCGGCAAATCAACTTATCTGCGGCAAATCGCGCTGATTGTTTTGTTGTCGCAAATCGGCAGTTTTGTTCCCGCCGACGAAGCGGTTATCGGAATTTGTGATCGGATTTTTACGCGCATCGGGCTTTATGACAAAATCGGCAGCGGCGAATCAACATTTATGACGGAAATGATCGAAACCGCCGAAATTCTTCATCACGCTTCGCCGAATAGTTTGATTTTATTGGACGAATTGGGACGCGGAACTTCGACTTATGATGGTTTGGCGGTGGCTCGTTCAGTATTGGAATTTATTCATAATCATCCGAAATTGAAAACGCGCACACTTTTCGCCACGCATTATCACGAACTTGCCGAACTCGAAGAACTTTTGCCGCGCCTTGAAAATTTTTATTTTGTAATTGAGGAAAAAGACGCTAAACTAACTTTTAAATATAAGATAGAAAAAGGCATCGCGCTGAAAAGTTATGGCGTGTATGTTTCAAAACTCGCCGGTTTACCGAAGCCTGTCGTACGTCGCGCCGAACAGCTTCTGCTCGAATATGACAAAGAATCCGGCAAAAAGGCAAAACATTCGCAACTGCAAAACCAAAACGAATTGGAAAGAAAATTGTCGGAAATTGACACGGACGCGCTTTCGCCGGTTGAAGCGTTGATGAAACTTTATGAACTGAAAAAATTAGTGCGCGATAAACCCGAACGCATTCGGGCGGCAGGTTGAATTTACAATTTTTTGGTTTTAATGAAATGTATTTTAAAAACTTCCATTTTAAAGCATTTTTCTCCAGACTCTACGATAAAATGTTTGAAGAAGACATTTTGAGCAGCGGAGCGCAGGTGGCGTTTTATTTTTCTTTCGCTCTTTTTCCGCTCTTGTTTTTTCTGATAACTTTGTTCGGATTAGTTTTGAGTTCCGCCGACGATCTGCGCGGCGAACTTTTCTATTATTTGCGGCAGGTTATGCCGTATTCAGCTTATAATCTGGTACAGACGACCATTAAAGAAATTACGGAAAACAGTTCGGGCGGAAAGTTGACGCTCGGTTTTTTTACCGCGCTGTGGTTTGCTTCGGCGGGCATTGACAGCATTCGCGTCGCGCTCAACTCGGTTTATAATTTGCGGGAAACGCGCGATTGGTGGAAAACAAAATTTTTTTCGCTTTCATTTACGCTGGTCATCGCCGCGCTTATTTCAATCGCGCTGGCGACGGTTTTTTACGGTTGGAAATTTATCTCGTTCGCCTTTACCGCACTGTCGCTGCCCGTTCCCGCGCCGTTTTTTCTGGTTATTATTCAGTGGATAACAATTTTGTTTGTTTTGCTGATCGTGTTCGGTATGCTTTACAATTTTATTCCGAATCACTCGCCGCGCCAATGGCATTGGATAACGCCGGGTTCGGTGGTCGGCATTGTTTTGTGGTTAATTTTATCAAGCGTTTTTCGCCTTTATCTCCATTTTTTCAACAGTTACAATAAAACTTACGGCTCTCTGGGCGCGGTCATTATTTTGATGTTTTGGCTTTATTTAACATCGTTGGTGATTTTGATCGGCGGATTGATAAACTGCATTTTCCTTGAAATGAATCAACTTGAAGAAAATATTAAAAATAAAAAATTGACCAACGAAATCAGAAGCAGTCGGGAAGACGTAACGAAGGTTATCACCGAAGCTCAAAACAATTAATAATGCCGACAGCATTTTACAAGATTATTTAGAATGACAACGGACGAAATGCTACACTCGCAAGTGTATTGTCGCGCCTTTACTCAATGCGAATTTCTGCAAAAAAATTTTAACTGAAGTAAATTCAGATGTTATCCACCGACGTGAACATTCGGTCTTAGTTCCGGGTCGGGTTCGGCTTGCCGTAGAATTTCCCGCGTAAGCGGCGCGGTATCGCCTTCACCGAACAAAACGTATCTCATTAAATATCTCAGCGGATTGCCCTCGCTCCAACCGAAATAGACGTGCGGAATTTTGCCGGTTTTATCGCGCAAATACAGCAACAGCGCGGCAATCGCGTTTGGCACGGCGGTTGACTCGGTTCGCAAAACTTTATAACCGTCAATGTCCACGCCGTGAATTTTCAGTTTTCCTTTGAATTCCGAAGCATCACCCAAACCGATTTCATAAAAAAGAATCGGATCGCTCGAAGGAATATGATTATCAACGCGCTTTTCGTGTTCGTTGAAACGATACTCGGCAACATCGCCGACTTCGCGCCGATTTGTTACAATCCGAATTTCATTATCCGCCAACTCGTCAATAAATTCCTGCGCTTTTTCATCTAAAACAATGTTTTCGATACGAACCTCGGTTGAACGCATCACGCGCGAGATAAAAGAAGTAGCGATAATCGTCAATATAAAGATGGAAGCAATTTTTATTCCGTCGGGACGCTCGTAAATATTTGTTAAAGTCGTATAGATAAAAACAAGCGAAATGGCGAAAAATGCGATTGTCCACGGACTTTTTCGGCGTTTTGCCGAAATTGAAACGGCAACTGCCGCCGAACTCATCAAAAACAACACGCCGGTTGCGTAAGCTCCGCCCTGCGCGTCAACATCAGCCTGAAAAAATACCGTGATGGCAAAGCAAATCGCCATAAAAACCAACACCAGCGGACGAGTTGCCCGCGCCCATTCGGGAGCCATTCCGTAACGCGGCAAATAGCGCGGAACAATATTCAAAAGTCCGGCGAGTGCTGACGCACCCGCAAACCATAAAATCAAAATGGTGCTTAAATCGTAAAGAGTTCCGCCCAAATCGCCGAAATATCTATGCGCCAAATAAGCCAGAGCGCGTCCGTTCGCCTTGCCCGAATCTTTGATAACTTTGTTGTCTATTTCCGCCTGAGTGCAAACGCAGTATTGCGGAACATTGTCATCCGCTTCATTAAATCCGCAGGTCAATACCGGACAATAATCGGTTTCGGGAATAATCACGCTGGTCACAAAACTGCTCGAAATCAGCATAAAACTCATTATTAACGCCGCCGTCAACAGCAATTTGCGAGTGTTTGTAATGCGGTTCGGGCTTTTTATCAAAGGCATCACTGCCACGCCCGTTTCAAATCCTGACAAACCGAGTGCCAGTTTTGGAAAAACTAACAGTGAAATACCGATAATTGTGAAAATACCGCGCGTTCCAATTTCGCCGTTTTCGGAGCGGCTGGTAAAAATTGCCGCTTCCCAATTTGGAAACAATTGTGGATGAGTTGTTATATCGTAAAATCCAAAACCGATAACAATTATGTTCAACAGCAAATAGATTCCGACCAAAAAAACGGCAATTCCCATGGCTTCTTTGAACCCTTTTAAGAAAACCGCGCCGAGCAGAATTATCAAAGCTAGTGTAACCGGAACGGGATGGTTCAAAAATGGAAGATGCGTTTTGACGAACGGATTTTCGAGAACGTGCGCCGAAGCGTCTGCTGCGGAAAGCGTAATTGTAATAACAAAATCCGTCGCCACAAAACCGAGCAGCACAAGCACGAAAAGTTTTCCCTTCCAACGCGAAAGCAGTGCTTCAAGCATCGCAATCGAGCCTTCGCCTTTCGGACTTTCTGCTGCCACACGGCTGTAAATCGGAAATGCGCCGAAAAGCGTCAGCAAAACCAAAACCAGCGTGGCAATCGGCGACAAAACATTTGCCGCGATAAAAGCGATGCCCGGCTGATAACCGAGCGTCGAAAAATAATCAACTCCTGTTAAACACATCACCTTCCACCACGGATGTTGATGATGTTCGCCCTTTTTTTCGTGCGGTGCTTCAATTTCCTGAACGCCCTGAAACAGCCAGCGTTTAAAACGATTGTCGCTTGAACCTTCGACTCTTTTCATTTTCTACACAAAATAAAAGACCATAAACGCAAGTCATTACGCTTATGGTCATTGATAAATTTATCAAAGCCAAATGGCTCGTTCTTCCAATACGCCTGCGAGGTTAGCTGTCGGGCTGGAACTTTGGAAGTGTTCCTTATTTGAGAAATAATTAGCCCCAATTTTCGGGTTCCCCGCGCTGCTTCATTTATCGGCAGCTTCGGCAAGCAGTTTGTCAAAATTCAAAATATACTCCTGAAATTTATCAAAAGCAACTGTAGATTTACCCGCCGACGTGAACGCTCGGTCTGAGTTCGGGATTTTCTTCGGCTTGCCGCAAAATCTCGCGTGTAACCGGCGCGGTGTCGCCTTCGCCGAAAATAATATAGCGAATCAGATAAGCTATTGGATTGCCTTCGCTCCAACCGAAATAAACGTGCGGAATTTTGTCGGTTTTATCGCGCAAATGCAGCAATAGCGCGGCAATTGCGTTTGGCACGGCGGGAGCTTCAGTGCGTAAAATTTTATAACCGGCAACATCAACGCCGCGAATTTCCAATTTCCCTTTGAATTCCGAAGCGTCACCCAAATCAATTTCATAAAATAAAATCGGATCGCTCGACGGAATATGGTTGTCCGTGCGCTTTTCGTGTTCCTTAAAACGATATTCGGCAACATCGCCCGTTTCGCGCCGATTTGTTACAATCCTAATTTCGCCGCCGGCTAAATCATTGAGAAATTCCTCGGCTTTTGCATCAAATTCGATGTCTTCGACGCGAACTTCGGTTGTGCGTAATGCGCGTGAAATAAACGAAGTGATAATGATGGCAGCGATAAACAGCAAAGCAATTTGTATTCCTTCGGGCTGCTCAATGATATTGATGATTGTCGTGTAGAAAAAAACGAGCGTGATGATTAAAAATCCAATCCATTTTTTTTCCGATTTTCGCCACGCGGAAATCGTTACGGCAACCGCCGCCGAAGCCATTAAAAATAAAACGCCGGTCGCATACGCGCCGCCCTGTGCATCAACGTCGGCATTAAAAAGAATTGTTACAAGAAAAGCGATTGTCGTAAAAACCAGCACCAACGGGCGCGTCGCCCTCGCCCAATCGGGAGCCATTCCGAAACGCGGCAGATAACGCGGAACGATATTCAAAAGTCCGGCGAGAGCTGACGCGCCCGCAAACCATAAAATCGTAATCGTGCTGATGTCATAAACCGTTCCAAAAATATCGCCGAAATATGTGTGAGCGAGATAGGAAACCGCGCGACCATTCGCAGCACCATTTACTTGAAATTCCTGCGCCGGAATAAGCATTGTCGTTACGATACTGCTGCCAATCAGCATCACGCTCATTATCATTGCCGCGCCGCTCAAAAGTTTTTTCCCGTTGCGAATCCGTCCGGCGATAAATTTTTCGGCACTCGGCGTTAAAACTTTGTCGGGCAGTTGAGATTTATGAATAACACTTTTTTCCGCATCCGATAGTTCTTCGCCGCTTTCAATTAACGGCATCACGACCACGCCGGTTTCAAAACCGGACAAACCGAGCGCGAGTTTTGGAAATAGAAATAGCGAAATAAAAATCATTGCAAAAACGCTGCCTTCGACGTTCGGATGTCCCCAGAGTGCCGCGCTCCAATTTGAAATCGTTTCTGGCTGAACGACGAAAATTTGATACAAACAGACACAAATGACAACAACATTCAGCAATAAATAAACCACGACGATCCCAACCGCAATGCCGATTGCTTCATTGAAACCTTTAAGAAAAACCGCGCCCAAAAGACCTATCATTACAAGTGTTATGATAATTTTGTGATTGAGGAAGTGGAGATGACCCTGAACAAACGGATTTTCGATAATGTGGGCGGATGCGTCCGCTGCTGAGAGCGTTATTGTAATAATAAAACTCGTGGCGACAAATCCGAGCAAAGCCAGCACAAACATTTTCCCTTTCCAGCGCGAAAGCAAATTTTCAAGCATCGAGATCGAGCCGTCGCCGTGCGGACTTTCTTCCGCGACGCGTTTATACATCGGCAGCGCGCCGAATAAAGTCAGCAGAACAAGCACCAAAGTCGCAATCGGAGATAACGCGCCCGCCGCCAGAAAAGCGATTCCGGGCTGATAACCGAGCGTCGAAAAATAATCAACGCCGGTCAAACACATCACCTTCCACCATGAATGCTGGTGATGCTGACCTTCTTTTTCGTGAGGTCCTTCGGGTTCTCTAATACCTTTTAACAACCATTTTTCAAAGCCGCTCTCTTTCTTGTTTTCCATAATTAAAAATAAAGACCGCCGAACGCCTGAGCCTTCGCGGTCAATTTAATAAAAATTATTGTGTTTTTGTTTATATGCCGACACAAATAGTGGAAGTCTGATTTTTATTATTAATATCCAATGTCACACAAATTTTACCCTTATCCGGTTTAAGGTCAAGTGTTGATTACTTTTAATAATTTAGAGAGTATGCCCAAGAGGGATTTTAAAAATTAAAAGGGCGACGTCTCCCACACCGTCGCCCCTAGGTCACAAGTCCTCACCCCTCGTGACCAAATGTTCACCGGGGAGGTGAACACTTATAGATTATGCACAATGAAAATTAAATTGCAAATCTAATTTTTAACTTTTTTAATTTAAAATATCGGATAACTATTCCAAGGATTTACAAAACTTTCGACGGTTAAACCACCGACAATATAATCTATTTTGTCATCCTTATTTTTCACATAAAAACTATATTCTCCCGGAGGAGTTCCGGGAATGACTTTAACCTCAAAACTGACAACCGACAACTCCGAGCCATAATCCAATTTAGAAATAGTGTTTGGTGTAGCAGTAAAATACGGAGAATTAAACTTAATTTCAATATTTTTAACATCCAGATTTTTACCGCCAATATAAATTATATAAGAATTACCACTGTTGACAGGCACGGCAAGTTCGGAAAGCTGTCCGTTAAACCCGATATATTGAACGTCAAAATCTTTTGCGGCATTTTTTATTATGTTGACTAAATTGAGATTTTTGCCTCTGGCGAGGGTAATTTCTTCTATTTCTTCAGCCGCATTTTTTTTCCCGCTAAAATCCTGAGCGTAAAGTTTATAATCACCGTTTGAAAGTCCTTCGATGAGATAATTTCCTTCGGAGTTTGTTAAAACACCGGCAGCTACCTGTCCTGTTTCACTATTTTCCGCCCAAACTTGATAATTCTTTTGTCCTTCGCTGTTTGCCGTTAAAATTTTTCCGCTAATCGTTCCGCAGCAATCTTTATTGGAAATTTCCGCGCCGTATAACGCCCGAATTCCTGAAATGTCGTCTTCCGCCAAAGTTCTCGAACTGTAACCGGGCAAATTGTAAATACCGTTTTTCCCCTGATGCGCGTGCATTGTCGCGCCGATAATCGTCGAATGTTCAAGACCGAGAAGATGACCTATTTCGTGCGTCAGTGTCGCCTCTAAATCGAAAGTTCCGATTGAACCGTCCGAAGAAAATTGTTGGTATGGATTTAAAACGATGTCGGCTTCTGTAATTAAACCTTTGCCGTTGTAAAAAATTCTCGTCCGCGCCGAAACAGCTTCCGAGTCGCTGCCGAAAAGCATCAGATTATCGGTAGTTTGCGCTATCGTAATTAAGCTAACACCGTCGCCGGATTTTCCCGACGGGCTGATGGATTGGTTGTCGGATGTCGTTACTTCAAATTTGATATTGGCAACTTTTTCCCACGTTTCCAAACTGCGCCTAACCGCACCAAGGACATCGCTGTCTGCTTTGATGTTAAGATTTTGTTTGGTTAGCGATGTGGACAATGCAATCGGAATAACTCCGCCTTTCCAATGCAGACGTTTAGTTTCGCCGCCGTCGGCAAATTGCGTCGTGTATGCCATTGTTGACCGCGAAAAACTCGACAACAATAACAAAACCGCCAAAATTTTAAGAATTTTATACATTAAACTTTAAATTAACTTCATTTAAAATATCAATGACCTATAATGTAAAGATCATTTGCACAAACTTACTGTTTCGCGGCAAAGCCTTCGATGTTATCCCTGTCAACATTTTCCAAATCGGCAAAGCCGACAATTAACAGCAAAGCTACCAGAATAAGTGTTGCCAAAACATAAAGAAGCGCGATTTGTTCGTAAGCAATTAAACTTCCGATTACGATACTAACGATGACCAGCCAGAAAAGCGCAACTGTGCGGCGGCTGAATTTATTTTGTGTTGCCATATTATTTATTACAAATCTCTCTGATATTTGAGAGCAGACTTATATAAATATCAGATTTTTGTCTTCATAACAATCAAAGAAAGATATTTACTTGCTGATTATAGTGATCACAAATTATAAAATTAAATCATTAAAACACCAATTATTTCCGCAAATTCGCCTAATCCACAATCCGTAATGGTAATTTCGACGGATTTTTCTCACTTAAATCTCCTGTATTGATAAGCGGCGGGAACTTTCTTTTTTCCCGCCCGGATTGTTCAACCTCAACAATATCAAAGGCTTGTAAAACTACATCAGTTTCTTGATTATTTTTGATTTTTTCTAAATCCGCTTCGATTATTTTTGTTTGATTTGCGTCGCGTCTAAAAATTGTAACTTTTTTTTCATCGCCTTCTTTTGTTACGCCGCCGGCACTGTTGATGGCGCGGGAAAGCGTAATCTTTGAATTTGTCGAAATTTGTTTCGGGTTTGCCACACCGCCGATAATATAAATCGGCTGCGCTTCGACCACAGTTATAATGTCGCCGCTCAAAATTTGCGGGTTCGCCTCTTTTTTTCCGGCAAGCAATTCATCAATTCTGATGTTGATATACTTTGGTCCGTTGTCCTGACTGGCGGTTACAAATTTTTCTTTATTTTCGTTTGAAGCGTTTCTTTCTGTAGAATTTACCGCATCTTTCGTCAGACAATTCAAACTCGGAGCGCGGAAAATTTGGATTTCACCACTGGCTTTATCTGTAATTCCGCCCGAAACGATAATCAATTCATTTAACAGCACGGGACGTTTTATCTGAAAGCGTTGCGGCATTTTCACCGCGCCGTAAAGAACCGAAAGCGGACGGTTGGAACGGTCAAGAATTCTGACGGCGACTTTCGGGTCGCGCAAAAGTTTACTGTATCCTTTCGCCACGTCATTAGCCACATCTTCTTCACTTCTGCACAAACCATACACGGGATTTTCGACAAAATTAATGCCGTTTAAGAAACCTTCGGGATTGAGAGTTCCGCGCCAGTCATATTCGACGCTCCCGATTACGTCAACATCAATCAAATCACCAAAATGAAGAAGATTCGCTTCGTTTTCAGTCGTCTTTTTTTCAGATAAATCTTCCGGTATCGGAGTCGGCACTTGGGCTGAAATTAAATTAAACAAGATGAGAATGCAAAAAAGGATGTAAAAGAAATGATAATTGCTTTTATTTTTCATTTTTCCGCCGCGTTTCAACCAAAACCTGATTTAATTCTTCTTATCATTTTTGATTCTTTATTCCGAAAAATAGTTTCAAATAATCTAATCTTTTTTTCCTAAATTACCTACTAAACCATCAATTTCCCGTTCGTCATATTCCGGCTTTTCAACCGTTGGCTCTCTTTTTTTCTTTTTTCTATTGGGTTTTGCCGAAACTGTGCCGGGAACGGCAAATCCTCTAAATTCCCAATTACATCCGTCGCACAGCAAATTAAAACGAAACAAAATCTTCGACCAAATCGGAGTTGGACGATAACCTTTTCTGATACGCGAACTGTGGCAGCGAGGACATCTTTGACTAATCATTTATTTTTTTACTCTTTTCTCTTTTAGATATTAACGCTTTTTTCTTTTGTTCAGCCAATTCCCTGAGATTTTCGATTTCCCGGTTTATTTTTTCAGCAATTGAATCTTTTTCGATACTTTGCACATTTTCACGCGCCAGAAAATATAATGCGTCTTTATAATGATTTATCGCTTTTTTATAATTACCTTTAAATGCGGAGCGTTCAGCCTGTTCAATCCGGTAAGAAATTTTTATCGAAGCAATAAATTCTTTAAGCGCACCTTCCGATTCGATCAATTGTCTATCGTTCGGATAATAGCGCGACGCGGAATTAAGAACCGACAGAGCATTTTGAGCGGTTTCCAATTTTTCGGAAACCGCTGCGGAATTTTTCGCTTTATGCGTTAAAGTTTGAGATTCAATCTGCGCCCACGTTAATAAATGGTAATGATGTAAATCCTGAACAATCACTTTGCCGCGCCGCAAAGCCGCCAGTCGCGGCGAACCGACTCCGGCATTCTCCAGTTCTTTTCGATTCACCCGCAGATATTCGTTACAAATTTCAAAAACTTCCAAATGTCCGTCGGACAGCTTTCCCAAGATTTTCGCCGCTTCAGATTTTAGCCGAATTTTATTGATTATAGCAGCATTTCTTTGAACCGATAATTTATTGGAATCACGAAAAGATCGAGATGAAAGCGGAACACTTTTTAAATTGTAATCGAGTCTTTTTTCTATCAAAATGGCACGTTCGCGGGCTTTTCTCAAAACTATTTCACGCAAAAAAACAGCACTGCCCAACAGAAGACCGGCACCGACTCCCGCTGAAATCCAGGGCATATCTTCGCCGCCTTCGTGCAAAAACTCCCAAAACAGAAAAAAGAAGATGATTACGACGGCAGCCGTTAAGGTATAATAACCGGACGCAGGAAGCCAATACGGGCGACGATATTTTTTCGCGCCGTATCCGATATTTCTCGCCGAAATTCTCTGTAATTGATATTGGCGGTTTGGTTTTTCGTTCAAGTTTTCCCCCAAATGCCTTTGGTTAATTTTTATTTTAACAAAAAAAATTAAAAATGTTAATAAATGATTACAAATTTTAGTAGGACTTACGCAGTTGAACAGATATTTGATAAAACTAAAGAATGAATCCGCCAAAAGTAACTGACGAGGACTACATTAACTTTATCATCGCCACGCCGCGTGAGGTAACGGCAACCGAAGCCGGGCGTGTCCAGCCGG